>DFYJ01000027.1 GCA_002383325.1 Candidatus Aminicenantes bacterium UBA4085 | reverse complement strand
CTCTTCGGCGCCTGCGGCGCTTCGCAGTCCTCGTCGGGACAGCGCTTCGATGGTTCCCGCGAGGGCGGAACTCCGCATTCGAGACCTGCTGATCAGTGAGACCACCCACCCCATCGCGGTTCCGCGAGATTGTCGCGTGCTCAAACATCCCTCGGCGCCCGCGGAGCTTGCGGAGCCCTAGCCGGGACGTCGCTTCGATAATCCCCGCCAGGGCTGGGTGCCCTCAGAGAGTTGTGGAAAAAAGGCTGCGCCCTCGCAATCTCGCCGTTGGCCGACACCCCGAACCGCCTGTTTTCCCCGGAATTGGCGAAGAAACTATATTTTCAGAGGATGTCGATGTCGTAAACGCGGCGCTCGAAGCGGTCGATGTAGCAGCGGAAGTTGCGCCGTACGACCAGGCGGGGACCGCGGTAATAAATGACGGATCCGACGACTTCGGCCCGGCTGCCCATGTAGCGGCGGATGCTGGGATTCGAGACCCGGGGCCGCGAGGCGGGACCGAAGCGCTGGCGGACGTAGTCATAGACCGCGTCGCGGGCCAGGACGCGGATCTGGCCGGAGCTCAGCGGGCGCATGCCGGGACCGGGGCCCATGCCGGGCCCGCCGGGGCTGGTTACGATGCAGGCGGCGAAGGCCGTGGCCAAGGCGAGACAAAGAACCATGAGCTTTTTCGTCATCGGTCGACCTCCCAAGTGGAATTTCTCCGAAGCCTTCACCGGAGCGCCCCCTCCCCGCCGGGGAGAACGGCCCCGCGAAGGAATAATGCCGGGGGAGACCGCCTTTGTCAACTATCCGGCGCGTACCGGAGGAGAGGGGAGGAGAGGGGAGGTTGACGACCGGCTTGGGCCGTGTTACCTTCCTTCTTCCGCTAAAAGGAGTCCCATCATGGCCAAGTTCGAAGGCATTCACTGGGCCGACCGGCAGCTGCGCTATCTTCTCCCGGGGAAGCAGGCCGACATCCTGCCTTCGGATGCGACGGTGGCAGCCTGTTCCCGGTCCACCAACTATGCCATCTTCCTGGCCTTCGAGGGCATACGCTTCTTCTGCCGCAGGGGATCGGCCGGCCGGCTCGAGCTGGTTTTCCTGAATTGGGACCGCAACCTCGAGCGCTTCCGGCGGGGCATGACCTTCAATATCGGGGTGGAGCAGGCGGCGCTCGTCCCGACCCGGGAGGAGCTGGAAGACCTGATCATCCGGCGCTACTTCGGCGATCCGGGCATGCGCCCCTTCCTGGAGGAAATGGCGGCCCTGGGCGCGCAGGGCTACCTGCGCCCGTTCACGGTCGACGAGGAGCAGTCGATCGGAGTGACCTTCCCCAACCAGCCGGCTGTCCGGATGCTGGCCAACCGCTATGATCGCTACATGGGCGAGCCGTTCGAGGGCGTCGTCATCCCCAATCTGGTCCGGGCGGTCGCGCTGAACGGGACCGGATGCCTCAAGCTGGGCATCAATTACGTAGTCAGCATCAAGGCCATCGAAGCGGCTCGCCGGGTTCATCCGGGCGCGGCCTCGGCCCTCTTCCTGGATGACCTGACCCATCTGCCCGTCGAGGATCGCCGCCTCACGGAGTGGGATTCGTCCTGCTGCCTATTCGCCTTCTCGGACGGGACCGTGGTCAAAATCCCCGAAAGCAACCTCATCCTGCCTTCGGTCACCATTCAAGGCATGACTTCAATCCTGCGTCGCCGCGGTGTCGCGGTGGATGAGCGTTTTCTGGCTTACGGGGAGCTGGTTCGCCGTTCCGAAGCCGGCGAGCTGGTGGCCGTCTGCAGCGTCGGCACGGCCGGCATCCTCAACCGCTGCGCCGGGCTCCTCCTGACCGACGGCCAGGGCGCGCCCCGCAGCTGGCACCGGCCGCTGGCCTCCCATCCGCTCTACGCCGAGCTGGCTGCGGCCCGGAAGACCTACTGGGACATCTACCAAGGGCTGGCCGAGCCCACGGCGGACATGAAGCTTTTCCGGTACGAGATCTAATACTTCCAGCTGGTCAAATCCGCCCCCAGCGGGGCCGTCTTGCGCATCCGCTCGACCGCCTGCGGGATGTACATCTGGTGGTAGCGCAGGCGCGATAGGGCATTGGGCCGGGTCTGATCCCCGTTCCAGCAGTGCTCGGCCCGGTCGCCGTAGTCCACATCGCCGGCGTAATAGGGATCCTTGGTGCTCTCCAGGAACGATTCGACCAGGTACACGGCGTTGTTGAGATAGTAGTTGTCCATGTCGCCGACATAGATGCGGATCTTACCCTGCAGCTTGGGGCCGAGGGTCTTCCAGTCTCGCTGCAGGATGGCCCCCAGATCGTAGTGCTCCTTCCAGTAGGCCGCCACGAGCGGGTCGATGACGCCGGTCTTCTTGTCCCAGAGGGGCTTGGGGTAGCCGTCCTCGCCGACCGGGGAGAAGACGGCCTGCCAGATGTCCCACTGGTCCCCGGAGCGGCCTTTCGTAGCCAGGGCCAGCTCGCGGTGGTTGGCCTGTTCCAGGGTAGTGGCCACCTCGCCCAGGTAGTTGCGCAGGCCGGGGCGGGGCGTCCTCTTCCATGGGCCGTCCGTATAGTAGGCGTTCTTATGGCTGTAGATGTCGACCACGGTGAAGGCCCGGAAATCGATCGGGTCCGGGCAGGCGGCGACACAGCCGTTGAACCCGTCGGGGTAGAAGACCTGGGCCGCCAGGGCCTCCCAGCCGCCGGTCGAGCCGCCGTACATAGAGCGGGCCCAGCCCGCGCCAAGGCCGCGGAAGGTCTTTTCGACATAGGGGATCAGCTCATGGACGATGGCGTCGCCGTAGGGCCCCAGGTTGGCTGAGTTCACGGCGTAGGAGTCGTCGTAGTAGGGATTGGCATGCTGGATTTCCATGACGATGACCCGCGGGAAGCCCGGTCCCGTCCAGTCCTTGAAGAACTGATGGGCGAGCTCCTGCTGGACCCGGTTGTAGCCCGGCATGCGGAAGCGATCGCTGTAGTCGGGCTTCAGGTCCGGATCGGGCGGCTGTTCGCGGAAGCCGCCGAAGGTCGCGGGGAAGTGGCCGTGGAAGACGATCAGCGGGTAGCGGGCCTCGGGGTGCTCGTCGAAGCCCTCCGGAAGGAGCAGACAGGCCCCTAGCTCCATCGTCCGGCCCCAGAACTTGGACAGCCGCTCGCTGCGGATCCTGACGTGTTTGATGTACTTGGTGTCCTGGGGCGGCTCGATCGGGGGGATGATCTTGTCGAGCGAGATGCGGACCGTGCGGGCGGCCATCGGGTTGATGGTGATTTTCCCCGGGGCGCTGTAGAGGTTGCCCGGCTTGGCGTCCCAGCGTTGCCCCTCGCCCTTGTCCGGGGGCAGCTTGACGGTGTGTCCGTCGGAGCGGACGAGCGTCTCATAGCGGTTGAGAAGAGCCTGGACGTAGTAGTCCCCGGCCGGCAGGTCGGCCAGGCTGGGCAAAGGATAGCCGAAGGCCGAGGCGTCGATGACGGCTTCGGCGCCGGGGGCCAGCCCGTCTACGTCGATCCCGAAAACAAGCTGGGTGGCGGCCCCGTCGCTGATCTGGAAGCGCGGCTCGGCCGTTCCGTCGTTGGACAGCAGCAGCAGGAGCCGGCCGTCCAGGGGCGCGGGGGAGGACTGGGCCGGGAAGGAGACGGCGAACTTCAGGAGGACGCTGGCTTTCCCCGATGCTGACGTCTTGCAGGCCGGGGCAATTAAAAGAGCGGCGGCCAGCAGGGCCGGAATCCAAGTCTGCGGGCGGAGACGGGACGGGTGGATCGGCATGGATATCCTCCTCGGATGCGATCGCGGCGGCGGTGCGGCACGCCCTTCCCGAGATTGGGGGAAGGCCCATTTAAGATCGGATCCGACCGGATTGTCAATCGGAGTACGCCGGGAGGGCTTCGGTTCGGGGGCGAAATGCGCTAGGATATCGGCGAATGACGGCCTGGCCGAATCTCCGGAGGTGAAACATGCCGTTCGGAAAAGCCGCTCTCCTTTACGGCCTGACCGTGCCCGTCTTCTTCGCCGTGGACATGGTCTGGCTGGGCTTGATTGCCAAGCCCTTCTACGCCAAGCAAATCGGCCACATGATGGCGGCCAAGGTCCGCTGGACACCGGCCCTGCTGTTCTACCTCCTCTATATCGCCGGCATCCTTTTCTTCGCCGTCCTGCCGGCCTTGGACAAGGGCTCCCTGGGCCGGGCGGTCCTGTCCGGCGCCCTGCTGGGGCTGCTGGCCTACGCCACCTACGATCTGACCAACCTGGCCACCCTGCGGGACTGGCCCCTGCTCGTCACGATGATCGACCTTGTCTGGGGCATGGTGCTGACCGGAGGCGTCGCGGCCGCGAGCTACCTCATCGCCGGCAGGATCTTCTGAAGGCCCGGCCGAAGACTGGAGGCGACATGATCCCGCATGTGATGGCCTTGGCGCTCTCGCTGGCGGCCTCCGCCGCCGTTCCGGGCGTTTCCCCGGATCATCCCCGCGTCCTGCTGCGCACCGAGATGGGGGATATCACCATCGAGGTGGCGGCGGATGAGGCGCCCCTGACCGCGGCCAACTTCCTGCGCTATGTGGACGCCGGGCTCTACGACGGCGCCGTCTTTCACCGCACGGTGACGAAGGCCAGCCCGCGCAACCAGGCCGTGCCGATCGAGGTCATCCAGGGCGGTGGGTTGGATGCGGCCCGGCAGCTCCCGGCCATCCCGCTGGAGAGGACCAGCCTGACCGGCCTGCGGCACGAAGACGCCGCCGTCTCCATGGCCCGCTCCGGTCCCGACACGGCGACATCGAGCTTCTTCATCTGCATCGGAAGCCAGCCCGAGCTGGACTTCGGCGGCAAGCGCAATGCCGACGGCCAGGGCTTTGCCGTCTTCGGCCGGGTGACGGCCGGCATGGAGGTCGTCCGCCGCATTCATGCCGCTCCCGCCGACGAGCAGGAGCGTTTGACCCCGCCCGTGAAGATTCTGTCCGCGAAGCGGCTCTAGCCCTCGTGCTCTCGCGCCGCGGCCCGAGGAGACGAACATGAATGGAAAGCGTGACCGTGCCCGACGCCTTCTGGGCGGTTTCCTGCTCTTGGCGCTGGCGGCCGGCCCGCTGGCGGCCCAGCGCGTCGGCTTCAGCAAGGACGAATTCCTGCGGCGGCGCCAGGCGCTGCGCGACCGGGCCAAGGACGGAATCATCGTTCTGTTCGGCCTGGATGTCCCCCCCGAGGGAACTGCCCCGCGCCAGGACAACGACTTCTTCTATCTCTGCGGCGTCGAGGACCTGGGCGCCATCCTGACCCTGAATGCGCGGACCGGCGAGACCAACCTCTTCCTGCCGCGGCAGTCTCCCCGCGAGGAGATGATCAGCGGCGCCAATCTCCTCAAGGACGAGTCCGCCAAGGATAGGCTGGGACTCAGCAGCCTCAACGACCTCGGGTACTTCGACGAGTACCTGGCCCGCAACGCCCGGACCGGGGCGGCGCTGTGGCTCCGCCTCCAGCCGGGCGATACCGTCGACGACGCCCGCTCCGAGGTCCTCATCTTCGAGGCCCGCAAGAACCGAAGCCACTACAACGCCCAGATGACCCGGGACGATTTTCGCATCCAGCGGCTCCGCGAGCGCTACCCGGCCTTCGAGATCAAGGACATCACTCCCCACCTCGACGCCCTGCGGGTGATCAAGAGCCCGGAGGAGATCGCCGTGCTTCGCCGCAACGGCCGGCTCTCGGCCGAAGCCGTTCGGCAGGCCATGCTGGCTACCCGGCCCGGCGTCTTCGAGTATGAGATCGAGGCCGCGGCCCGCTTCACGACCCTCAAGGGCGGGGCCAAGGGAATGGCCTTTGCCCCGATCGTCGGTTCGGGGCCGAACTCCTGCGTCTGGCACCACGACGCCAACGGCCGGCGGACGGAGGCGGGCGACCTGGTCCTGATGGACTTCGGGGCCGACCTGGACCACATGGCCATGGACATCAGCCGGACGTGGCCCGTCTCCGGCGTCTTCAGCCGGGAGCAGCGGGAGGCCTATGAGATCGTCCTGACGGTCCAGAAGGCCTGCCTCGAAGCCTACAAGCCGGGGGCCACGGCCGCTGAGGTCCAGGCCCACGTGGCCGAGGTCCTCAAGGCCAAGGGGCTGGACGGGCGCGGCGAGCGGGGCGGCTTCGGGCACTTCGTGGGCCTCGGCACGCACGACGTCGGGCCCTGGATCGCCAGGCTCGAAGAAGGCATGGTCTTCGCCATCGAGCCGGGCCTCTACTATCCCGAGAAGGGCTTCGGCATCCGGATCGAGGACACCGTCCTGATCACCCAAGACGGCTGCGAGGTCCTGACCCGGGATGCGCCCAAGGAGATCGCCGAGATCGAGAAGCTCCTCGGCCGCCGTTAGGGCCGGGGATATGGGAATGCTCAGGAGAACGACATGAGAACCATCGTCCGAAGCCTTGTTGCGCTCGCCGCCGCGGCCGCTTTGGCCGCTCAGACGGCGCCGCCGGCCCAAAAGCCGGCGGGTGAGCCCGACCGCATCACCGTCCAGCACATCCTGGTCTCGTTCCAGGGAAGCGCTGGGACCGTCCCCGGCGTGACCCGAACCCAGGTCGCGGCCCGGGCCCTGGCCGAGGCCATCCTGACCCAAGCCCGCCAGGGGGCGGATTTTGGCGCCCTGGTCAAGCAGCACACCGACGACTCACCTCCGGGCATTTACCGGATGGCCAACTTCGGGGTCGAGCCGGTTCTCAGCCCGCCCAGCAAGAGAGAGTATGCCCGGGCCCGCATGGTGGCCGCCTTCGGCGATGTGGGATTCAAGCTCAGGGCGGGAGAGATCGGCCTGGCCGTCTACGACCCGGTCAAGTCGAAATACGGCTGGCACATCATCAAGCGCCTGGAATAGGGCGCCCGGCCGGCTTTCGGGGTCAGATCCGGGTTCTCTCCTTCCAGGCCCACCACTTGAGCAGCTCGGGCTTGGGCGAGCGGCGCGTGGCGTAATACACGACCGCCCGGAAAACGTAAAGCTGGCAGGGGTCGATGCGGACTCCCTTCAGTCGGCCCAGCCGTTCGTACATCGCCTGCGGGTCCTTGCCCCGCAGGTCCTCCCGGCGCCGGATCCCCAGCCGCCACAAGTCCTCGGCGGTCCTGGGGCCGACGTTGGGGATGGCCTGCAGGCTCCGCAGGGCCGCCGCGCGCTCCATCATTCGCCCCGTGCGGCCTGGATGGGATCCAGGCGGACGGAGACCTTGCCGTTGTAAGTCCGGTTGCCGACCGTCAGCTTGACCAGATAGGTCCCCGGCTCGGCCGTCGGAGCCCCGCCGCGGCCGCCGTAGCCGCCCATCATCGGGAAGGCGCCCCTTCCCAGGTGGGACTGCGCGGCCCGCTGGATCTCGACCACCTTACGGTAATTGGTCCCAAAGGCCTCGAGATTCTTGGCCGCCTCCGTCAGAGCGGTCTTGGCCTCGGGAGCGAGATCGGCCCGCTGCAGGGCGCCGTCGATCTGCTTCTTGAGATTGGAGGCTGTCGTCTGGACCGTCTGAACGGCCGGGTCGAAGCGCAGGTCCCAGGCCACACGGTTGACCCCGGGCCCGGCGGCATCGAGGATGTAGGTCGTCTTGAGGGTTCCCGCGGGATCGGCGATCTCCAGGGTCGGGGCCGCCGCCGGCTTGTCCTTGAGGAAGTAGTGAAGCAAGGCGCCCTCGGGCGGATTCCGGCCTTTGAAATAGAGGTCGCCGCGGCCGTAGCCGCCGCGGGCCAAGCTGAGCCAGCGGGTGCCCGGCCGGCCGGGCTCGAGCAGGGCCGCCGCCTGGGTCAGCGTCCCCCCCTGCGCTTGGCGCAAGCCGCTGATGTCGTCCAGAATCCAGATGCCGCGGCCGTGGGTGCCGGCGATGAGATCGTTGTCGCGGGGATGGATGAACAGGTCGTGGACGGCTACGGTCGGCAGGTTGAGCTGCAGGGAGGACCAGCTTTGGCCGCCGTCGCGGCTGAAGAAGGCTCCGAACTCCGTGCCCAGGAACAGCAGGTCCTTGACCTTGAGGTCCTCGCGGAGGACGTAGACGGGCTGTCCGTCGGGGATGCCGGCGGAGGCCGGCGTCCAGGTGGCGCCGAAGTCCGTGGTCTTGAAGACGTAGGGATGGAAGTCATCCGAGCGGTGTCCGTCGAAGGCCGCGTAGCAGGTTCCTTCGTCGAAGCGGGAGGCTTCGACCCGGCTGCACCAGATCTCCGCCGGCAGACCCGGGATGGCCGGCCGGACGTTGGCCCAGGTGGCGCCGCCGTCGCGGGTGACCTGGACGTTGCCGTCGTCCGTGCCGACCCAGATCAGGCCGGGAGTCAGCGGCGACTCGGAGATGGTGATGATGGTGCAGTGGGTCTCGGCCCCGGTCACGTCGGGGGTGACGCCGCCCGTCGGCTTCTCGGGCGCGTACTTGGCCTTGTCGTTGGTCGTCAGATCGGGGCTGATGATCATCCAGTGATCGCCCCGGTCGACCGACTTGAAGAGGTGGTTGCCGCCGAAGTAGACCGTCCGCGGATTGTGCGGCGAAAGGACGATGGGAGTGCTCCAATTGAAGCGGAAGACGCTCGTCCGCCCCTGACGGGCCGGGGCGCCCGCTTCCGGCTTGGCCGGCGGCTGGGCCGGCTCGTTGGGGAAGAACTTGCGGTAGTTGACGATGTTGGACATGCTCGGCCGGATGCTCTTGCTCTCCCTCGTTTCGACGTCGATCCGCTGCACCGAGCCGCCCTGGCTTTCGCCGTAGAGGGTTCGCCAGTCGGTCGGGTCGTTCTGGGTGTAGAAGCCGTCGCCCCCGCCGACGTTGAACCAGAAGTCGGTCAGGATGGCTCCCTCCCGGCTCCGCGAGGGGCCGCCCCAGGTTCCGTTGTCCTGCAGGCCGCCGTAGACGTAGTAGGGGTCGCGCATATCGGCACTGACGCCGTAGAACTGGCTGAGGCAGAGATTGTCGTAGAAAACCCAGGACTTGCCGTGGTCGTAGGTCAGGGAGGCGCCGCCGTCCTGGCCGACGTAGAAACGATTCTTGTTGGTCGGGTCGAGCCACATGGCGTGGAAGTCGGGATGCAGGCCGCCGATCTGCGACCAGGTCTTCCCGCCGTCCGGGGAGAAGCTCATGGACGTGGCCAGGGAATAGATCCACTTGTCCTCGAGGGGGTTGATGTAGATGTGGCTGTAGTAGAAGGGCCGGTTGTTCATCCGGTTCTGGAAGGTCCAGCTCCGGCCGCCGTCCTCGGATCGGTAGATGCCGGTGCCGAGCTTGCTCATGTCGTCGTAGTCGGGATTGGGCTTGCTCTCCAGGCCCTGGCGGATCTGGGCTTGGGGCTGGAAGCCGTGCTCGACCTGGGCCATCAGGACCCGGGGATTGGAGCGGGAAACGGCCAGGCCGATGCGGCCGAGGTCCCCGGAGGGCAGGCCCTTGGTCAGCTTGGCCCAAGTCCGGCCGCCGTCGGTCGTCTTGAAGATGCCGCCGTTGGGGCCGCCGGAGTCGAACCGCCAGGGCCGGCGCAGGCGCTGCCAGAAGGATACATAGAGGATGCTCGGGTTGGACGGGTCCATGACCAGGTCGATGGCCCCGGTCTTGCCGTCGTCGGGAAGTCCGCCGGCCAGCTTGCGCCAGGTTCTGCCGCCGTCGGCCGTCTTGAACAGACCGCGATCGCCGGTGTACCCCCAGGGATGCCCCGAGGCCGCGACATAGACGACGCCTGGATCGGTCGGATGGGTCACGATGCGGCCGATGGTCTGGGTCGTCTCGAGGCCGACCCGGACGAAGGACTTGCCGCCGTCGGTCGATTTGTAGATGCCGTCGCCCCAGGCGATGCTGTTGCGGACGCACTCCTCGCCGGTGCCGACCCAGATGATGTCGGGATTCTTCTGGAAGACGGCGATGTCGCCGATGGAGGCCGCGGCGTAGCGGTCAAAGATCGGCTCCCAGGTCGTCCCGGCGTTGACCGACTTGAAGACGCCGCCGGAAGCGGAGGCGACCAGGACGTGGGAGAAGTCGCGGTCGAGGGCTTCGAAGTCGGAGATCCGCCCGATCATGTTGGCCGGACCGATGTTGCGCCACTGGAGGTGGCCGATCAGGCTTGCGTTGGAGACGACCGGAGCGTTCTGAGCGGAGAAGGTCCCGCCCAGGGACAGGACGAGGATGACGGCCAAAGCGGCCCGGACGAAGGTGCGATGGTTCATGAACGACCTCCTGAAGGAATCTTGGCGATTATAGGGAAAATGTGCGCCCGCCGTCCACTGGCGGCGGGGTGTCTTGGAATTGCCCGGGAGGGCGGACGCCGCTGCCGACCCGCCCGGTCAGGGCGTCCCCGAGCTCGGCCCGGGCCTTCTCGGCCAAAGCTTCCAGGTCCCGCACGACGCCGGGCTGGGCGGCCGCGACGCCGGTCGTCTCGCCGATGTCCGCCTCCAGGTCGTAGAGCTCGAGCCCCGTCCGGCCTGGGCGTAGGGGGCCGGGCATGCCGTTTTGGCCCGGCTCCACGCCCCTGTAGGACCGGTAGCTGTGGGGGAAGTGAAGCTTCCAGCGGCCGCGACGGACCGCCTGCAGCTCGCGTCCATAGTAGAAGAAAAAGTGGTCCCTCGGTCCCGCGCTTCCGTCTCCGGTCAAAAGGGGCATCAGCGAGAGGCCGTCGATGGGATGGTCCGGCAGGGGAGCCCCGGCGATCTCGGCCAGAGTCGGGAGGATGTCGATGGATGCCGCGATCTTGTCCGAGACCCTTCCGGCCGGGATGCGGCCCGGCCAGCGCATCAGGCAGGGCACCCGGGCCCCCCCCTCCCACATGGTCCCCTTGCCCTCGCGGAGCGGACCGACCGACCCGGCGTGGGCCCCGAAGTTCAGCCAAGGGCCGTTGTCGGAGGCGAAGATAACCAGCGTTTCCCGGTCCAGCCCCAGCCGGTGGAGGGTATCGAGGATTCGGCCGGCGGACCAATCGATCTCCATGATCACGTCTCCGTAGGGCCCCTGGCGGCTTCGGCCGCGGAATTTATCCGAAACCCCCAAGGGCGTATGGGGCATGGAGTGGGCCAGGTACAGGAAAAACGGGCGCTTCCGGTTGGCCTCGATGAAGCGTACGGCCCGCTCGGTGTAGCGGGTCGTGAGTTCGTCCATCTGGGCCAGGCTTTCAATTGTCTCCACCGTGCGTTCGCCGTCAATGAGCGGCAGCGGGGGATAGGCGCTCTTGCGGCCGTCCGGGAGGGGCTTTCCATCGTAGCCTCGCGGCCACATATCGTTGGAGTAGGGCAGCCCGAAGTACTCGTCGAAGCCGTGGCGCAGGGGCAGGGACGCCGGCCGGTGGCCGAGATGCCACTTGCCGAAAGCGGCCGCCGCGTAGCCGCGCTTCTTCAGGACCTGGGCGATTGTCTCCTCGCCGTCCGAGATCCCGATCCGGGACGAGGGGCCCAAGGCGCCCTGGATGCCGACCCGCTCGGCATAGCAGCCGGTCAAGAGCGAGGCGCGGGAGGCGCTGCAGACGGCCTGCGAGACATAGTAGCTCCGGAAGCGCAGGCCCTCGGCCGCCATCCGGTCCAGGTTGGGGGTGGAGAAGTCCCGGGCGCCGTAGCATCCGAGATCGGCGTAGCCCTGGTCGTCGGTCAGGATCAAGACCACGTTGGGCGGCCGCCGGGCGGCCGTTCCGCGGGGCAGGGCCCAGCCGGCGGCGGCTCCTCCCAGGAGCTTGAGCATCTCGCGGCGCGTGGGTCGTGCGTCGGTCATGAGGGCCTCCGGTCGGGCGGGACTCGGACGAGGGCATTCTATGCCAACGCCGGGACGATGCAAGTCGGCGCCTTTCCGCCGACGGGACCGGTCTGATAGAATAGGGAGCCGTTTCAGCACCCCCGCGGCGTTGCGGGGCTTCAAGCAGCGAACAACGAAGGAGGAGCGAACATGAGCCTTCCCCAGACGGCGGACATCGTCATCGTCGGCGGCGGCGTCATCGGCGCCAGCACCGCCTATCATCTGGCCAAGCGCGGGGCCGGGAAGATCGTTCTCTTGGAGCGGCTGCCCTACTTCGGCGCCGAGTCCACGGGCAAGTGCGCCGGAGGCGTGCGGGCCCACTTCGACACCGAGATCAACTGCCGCATGTCCCAGATCAGCCTGGCCGCCTTCGACCGCTTCGAGGCCGAGACGGGGGCCGAGGCCGACTATCGGAAGATCGGCTACCTCTTCGTCCTGACCCGCGAGGCGGATGCGGCCGCCTTCCGCAGCCAGATGGACATGCACCTGCGGCTGGGCATCCGGACGGAGTGGCTGGACGGCGATGAGGTCCGCCGGCGCCTGCCGATGATGAGCTTCGACGACGCCCGGGCCGGTCTGTTCGGACCCGACGACGGCCTGGCCGACAACGGCTCGGTCGTCCAAGGCTATATCTCCGCGGGGTCCCGGCTGGGCGTCAAGGCCCTGACCGGGGTCGAGGTCACCGGCCTTCGTCTGGAAGCCGGACGGATGGCCGGCGTGGAGACCGACCAGGGCCCGATCGCCGCGCCCGTCGTGGTCATAGCGGCCGGGGCCTGGTCGGGCCTGGTCGGCCGGATGGCCGGGCTGGACGTCCCGGTCCAGCCCGTTCGGCGGCAGCTGTTCACCACCACGCCCACGCCGGAGATCCTCGCCGACTGGACGTTCGTCATCGACTTCGCCACGAACCTCTACTTCCACCGTGAAGGAACCGGGCTTCTATCCGGCATGTCGCGGGCTGACGAGCCGCCGGCGTTCCATCAGACCGTGGACGAGGATTGGGAGCTAACCCACCTGGAGGCCGCCGCCGCCCGCCTGCCGCTCATGGAGCGGGTCGGCATCGCCCGCCGCTGGGCGGGGCTCTACGAGATCACGCCCGATCACCACCCGATCATAGGGCCGGCCCGGGATGTTCCGGGCCTCTTCCTCAATACCGGCTTCTCCGGCCACGGCTTCATGCACAGCCCGGCGGCCGGGCTGCTTCTGGCCGAGGCGATCCTGGACGGCAAGCCCTCGACGCTGGACATCTCTCCGCTCCGCCCGGAGCGCTTTCGCGAGGGCGACCTGCTCCACGAATACAACGTCTTCTGAGATCCCGCGGCCCGAGGGCGATCATGCATCTTCTCGGCAAGCCGGCCGCCGCGGGCCGCCTGACTCGGTTCGGCGACGGCTATCGCCTGCAGGCCGAGATTCGGACCCGTCCCGGGGGCTTCCTCCTCACCGGGACCGTCCAAGGCCGGCCGGGCCGGATCGAAGTCTTCCGGGCTCCCGCGCCCCGCCGCTTCCTTCTCAACAACTGGCAGTCCTGGGGGCCCTGCCAGGCCCTGGACCGATCGCTGGAGTCCGTGGCCGAGCGGATGGATGGCTACAGTCCTTGGGTCTTCACCCCTGTTCCCGATGTCTTCCGCAAGGCCGTGATCAGCGACTCCTTCCTAGCTTGGGAGGACACCCTGGTCGGATTCCTGTCGTCGCGCGTCGCCCATCCCTATTTCGTCATCGAAGGCGGCGAAGTGGCCGGCTACTGGGAGTTCTTCGGCGCCGAGCCGGCCGATCCGATCCGGCTGGAGCCGCTGGTCGTTCTGCGCGGAGCCCCGGTGGAGGAGCTCTTGGAGTCCTACGCGGACCTGGCCGGCGCGGAGGAGGCCGTGCGCGTGCCGCGGGCCAACCCGGTCGGCTGGTCCAGCTGGTATCAGTACTTCACCGGCCTGACCGGAGCCGATCTGACCAAGAACCTGCGCCTGTCGTCCCAAGGCTTCCCCTTCGAGGTCTTCCAGATCGACGATGGCTACGAAGCCGACATCGGTGATTGGCTGACCGTCAAGCCGGGTTTCCCCGACCCGGCCGGCCTGGCCCGGAGCATTCGCGAGGCCGGCTTCACAGCCGGCATCTGGACGGCCCCTTTCAGCGCCGCGGAGACATCCGTGCTCTTCGGCCGCCATCCGGACTGGTTCGTCTCCGAAGGCGGCCGGCCCAAGCCTTGCTACAAAGGCTGGGGGAAGACGATCTACGCCTTGGATACGACCCATCCCGGGGCGCTGGCCTGGTTGGAGGAGACGATCGGCGCCTTCCGCCGGATGGGGTATTCCTATTTCAAGGTCGACTTCCTCTTTGCGGCCGCGATGCAGGGGCGGCGGCATGCCGACGTGACGCCGATCCAGGCTTACCGCCGGGGGATGGAGGCGATCCACCGGGCGGCCGGCGGGGGCTTCGTCCTGGCCTGCGGCGCGCCTCTGCTGGCTTCGCTGGGCCTGTGCCAGGGCATGCGGGTCGGCGAAGACACCGCACCGTTCTGGGATCCCGCCAAATCCGGTCTTCAAGGTCCCAACGCCTATATCGCCCTGAAGAATCCGATCCTGCGCTGGTTCATGCACCGCCGCTGGTGGCTCAACGACCCCGACTGCCTGCTGCTGCGGGAGAAGGACATCGAGCTGACCTACGGGGAGAAGGCCCTCTACGCCCGATCGGCGGGGCTTCTGGATGCCATGCTTATCGAGAGCGACGACCTGGAGCTGGTTGACGGGCGCGGCCGGGACCTTCTCCGCGAGGCCGTCTCGCTGAAGGGCGGGCGTCCTTCGGTGCGGGGCGTTCTGGAGGACGACTTCTACCTCATCGAGTCCTCGGGCGGCCCGTCCGGCCGCCGCCGCTACGCCGCCAACCTGTCCGAACGGCCGCGGACTATCGAAGGGCAAACAGTCGCCCCCCGTTCGGGCCTTTTTCTTGGTTCCTCTCCCATCTGAGGGGGAATCCGGGCGGTTTGGGGTATCGGCTAACGGCGAAATAGCGAGGGCCCAGCCTTTTTCCACAACTCTCTGAGGGCACCCAGCGGGCGCCGAGGGATGTTTGAGCACGCGACAATCTCACGGAACCGTGATGGAGTGGGTGGACTTGGATAATCCCCAGATCCAACAAGCGGAGTTCCGCCCTCGCGGGAACCATCGAAGCGCTGTCCCGACGAGGACTGCGAAGCGCCGCAGGCGCCGAAGAGAGATGTGGAAAAAGGCGAGTTGGGCCCGAAGCCGCCGGGACGATACCCCGGACCGCCTCCCCCGAAGAGGGGAGAAGGACTTCCCCTATTAAAAACCGAACGTCAGTCCGCCCAGGAGGCGGAAGCCCCCGAGGTCGATACGGTCGTCGTAAGGGTCGATCCAGAGCACGCCGTACTTGCCCTCCAGGGTCAGGGCGACGCGCTTGACGATCCGGACGCTCATCCCCAAGGCGATCTGGAAGGAGATGTCCCGGCCCTTGACGTTGTAGGCGGTCAGGAAGGGGCTGGCGATGTGGATTTTATAGAGGGCCAGTCCCGGCCCGATCTTGAGGTAGGGGGTCAGGCGGCCCAGCGGCCACTCCTGCTTGTAGAAGATCTCGAAGCCCGAGACGCTCAGGGAGAACAGATCCCCGAAAAGCCCGATCTCGGCCTCCCGGCTGTAGCCGGCTTCGTAGGCCAGGCCGAGGCTCGCGGTGCGCGAGACGCGGACGGCGACGGCCGGGACGGCCACGTTCCCCGTCCCGAAGACGCCCCGCAGGTCGGAGTTTTTAAGGGTCCGGAAACCGTAGAGCAGGCCGATCTCGCCGTCAAAGCTCCAGGCGGACGCGGCCAGGGCCAGGAGCAGCAGGAGAGCCGGCGCGATTCGCTTCATCGACCGGGAGTCAGATGCGGACTTCCACGGGATCGCTCTCGCGCCCGTCGGCCAGGACGGCCGTGACGCGGTAGAGGAAGGCGTCGTCCTTCTTCACGGCCCGGACGTAATAAAGGAGCTGCGGGCCCGTCGTCTCGCCGATCTTTTCGAAGGCCGCGCCTTCATCGTCCGCGGCGCGGCGATAGATCCGGTACTTGGCCGGGGCTTCGGCGTTCTTCGGATTGAGCTGCCAGGTCAGCTTGTCGACGTATTCCTTGAAGAAATACAGGTCGTTGACCAAGCGCTCGACTTTGAGATGGAGGGGGGGATGGAGAGGGGCGTAGCCGGCATAGGCCTTCAGACAAAGGCTGGTCTGGGCGTAGTTCGCGCCATCCGCGGTCGTCAGATCGGTCCAATCTCTCCCGTCCGGGCTGATGAATCCCTGTCCGGGCGAGGCCCCGAAAACAGCGGCCGAGTCGCCGACCGGGTGCTCCAAGGGAATGGGGAAGACGTCTCCGTCGGTGCGCAGGTTGATTACGATGGAGAACCGCTGGCCGAGAAGCAGGGGGATGGACGGGGTCAGCGGGATGGTCATCAGGCCCGAGGAAGAGAAGGTTCCGGCTTGCCGCAGGGTCAGGGAGCCGCTCCGGGGACGGCCCGGCAGGGCGTCGAGGTAGACCGAAATCTCGTAGGTCCCGGACCCGGTGAAGGCGTAGAAGCCTACGGCGGCCAGGGGATCGATCGATTCAGCCGTGTATTGGACGGCGAACCATCCCGCTTCGTCGTCGTATCCCAGGCGGGACGTGCAGCCGTTGGGATCGTAGGCGTATTGGACGTTGTAGCCGGAGCGAGGATCGGCCGTGAAGGCGGCCGAGAAGGAAATCCGGGCCAGGCCGGCATCGTAATAAGATACGTAGAAGTAGCCCGCTTCGCCCCATTCCGTCCCCAGGCTGTTCTTGCATAGGAACGCTCCATCGCCGGGAGGCTGGGGCGAGAACCGCGAGCGATCGAAGCCGTCATCCCATCCGGCGACGGCCACCGAGCGGCTTTCGCCCTGCTGCGTGGCGCTGTAATAGGAGGCTTGGGCGGAGCTGAACAAAGATGGGGCAAAGCGCATGTCGGTCCAGACGGCGCCATAGTCCATGACCGCCTGCTTGATGCGGCCGTTGTCCAGGGCCGAGGTCCGCGGCAGGAGATAAACGACGTTCTGGACGTGCTTGACGCACTCGGCTTCACTCCCTGATGCGGGCCAGGGGTCGTCGGCTTCACGGATGGGGTCGGCCCAGCGGGCCAAGGCCCCCACGATGGCTTCCAGCGATACGGCGCCTGAAAGCCCGGCCCGAAGGTGGTTTTCGGAGAAGTCCCAGATTTCGCCGGGCCGGAGATACGACTCGAGCGAGGCTAGGGCGGCGAAAGCCGGCGAACCGCCGAGAGCGCCTTCGTTCCTCACGGCGGTCATCTTGTCCAGGGCCCGCAGGTCGTAAGCGGTCGGCAGGGCGGCGGCCTGGTAGGGCACGGCCTCCGCGGCCAGGCGGACCGGATCATGCCTGAGGGTGAGGCGGGGCCAGCCGGCTTGGCCCGGGTCCAAGGCTCCCGGATGGGTCGAGCCCATCCCGCCGGCCGCGAGAATAAGAAGAGGGACGAGGATAAGGCGCTTAAGCATGGAAATCTCCGCGAGGGCCCCTTGGGGCGGGATTATTGTAGCACAACCAGGAAGAGATGGGGCCGCCGCGGGGTCAGCGGAAGCCTTGAAGCAGGGCCGCGGCCGTCTCGACCCCGGTCCCGGTCAGCGCGGCAGCGATGGCCGCTCCCGATCTCTTCCAGGCCGTTCCCCGCCCCTTGTCGTCGGAGGCCGTCAGGAGGCCCGTCTCGTCCTGGGCCAGGCCGGCGTACTTCCCGGTCGATTCGAGGGCCTTGCGGACCTCCAGCCAGCGGGCCGCGGCCTCGCTTTCGGAGGCGTAGCGAAAGAGGAAGACCCAGTCGCCGCCCTTCTCGGCCGCGGCGGCGTCGGCGAATCGCAGGACGTCCCCGCTGAAAAAGGGATGGATGTTGTAGAGGCCGATGACGCCCCGGAGATACTTGCGGTGGGGCGAGGCCGCGAATCCGGCCGGCAGAAAATCGAAGATGTCGGGAGCCGGCCCTCCGGCCGGGATGAGATCGGCCGCCGCACGGCTGATGGCCTGGACCCCGGCCAGGCTCTCGGAGCTCTCGTCCGAGCCTGTCGCCGTGACCTGCCAGCGGCCTTTCCAGAAGCTGAGGTAGTAGTCCTCCAAGTCCGCGCCCTGGCCGATGGGGAGGGGACGGCCGCGGCCGCTGGCCTTGAAGGTGAAGACCCCGAAAGCCGCCGCGGCATCGGCCATCTCAAAGATCTCCAGGGTGACCCTCTTGTCCGCGGGTCCGCGGTAGTCGAGAGCCGCGACCCGGCGGAAGCCGTACTCGTGGTAGATCTCGGCCCCGCCGTCGATATAAACGAACAGGTCGTCGCCCGCGTACCTCTGGATATCCCCTTCGGGCGTCCACCCCGGAACCGTTCCGGCCCGGGGAAGGAAAGCAGCCGGGTCGTCGGACCCGCCTCCCTGAGGGGTGGCCAGGCCGGCGCCGGCTAGTCCCAGCAGGAGGGCCGCCACCCGGAACGTCGCGCGAGGCCTGGGCATGGGCTCAGATCGAGGCCTTCACGATCCGGACCTTGGCCAGGTCGATCTGGCCGAGGCCGCGCTCATGAGCCTTGCGGATGCAGGCGATGTCGGCCGGAACGAGGCCCAGGACGGCTTTGGCGCAGTAGGCGTCGACGGCTACCCGGTCCACGCCGGCGATGACTTGGCCGGGTTTGGCCAGATCGCCGGGGCCCATGGGGCCGTTGCTGGTGATGATCTCGACCGCGTCGACGATGTTGAGATGGGGCTTGAGGACGGTGTTGAGATCGACGATGCAAGTTTCGAGGAAATCGATGTCGGCGGGATCGGTCTTCCAGTTGGTCTTATGGAAGACCCGGTTGTTGCCGTTCAGTCCCATGTGATTTTTAAGGGTGCCGGTGAACTTGTTGCCGGCATGGTCCTTGGTGATGGGCAGGTTGATGTACAGGTCGTAGGCGTCGAGCTCCTTGGCGATGCGGGCCTCGGTTAAAGCCTGGCCGCCCGGGATGGGGACGGCCTTGAAGCCGGCTTCATCGCGGGGGATGAGCTTGAGTCCGATCCCTTCCTCCTGGACGACCTGGGTCAGGCCGGCGCCGTCCCAATGGGCCTGGGTCAGCAGGCTGAGACAGTCGATCTGGGCGGCCCCGGCCTCCTTGCACATGCGGATGACGGCCCGCAGGATGCCGGGCTTGGTGAAAGTTCCGGGGTGCTTGCTCTGGACGTTGGGTAGCAGGGCTACCTTGGCCCCCTTGGGCACGAAGGCCTTCATGCCGCCGAGGATCTCGACGGCCTTGACGGCCATCGCGTCCGGGTCGGAGCCGGAGACGACGGCCAGCCCGATCGGCTCGGCCGCCGGCCGGCCCCAGGCTTTCCCGCCGATCAGGGCGACCGCGCCCAGGGCCGCGCTCCGGCCGATGAATTCCCGGCGATTGATCTTGCTCTTGGCCATGATGGTCCTCCGAAGAAAGCGCTCGTTCGGCCTAACGGTATCGAAATTCCGGCTCGAAATCAAATGAGCGTCTCGGTCGCTTTCCGATTCCGTTATATATGGGCGAGGACACTTAGGGGCCAAAGCCATCGACGAGTGAGCGGGCACGGTTCCCTGCGGAGCAGGGAGAGCGAGCGAGTCGGCCGGAGCGAGCTCCCTCGCTGGGGGAGCGAGCGTCTTTGGCCCCTAAGTGCCCGAGCCCTTCTTTACTCCGGAGGGTCCATGCCTTATTATGAACCCTCGAGGAACAAGCCATGATCCGCTCTACCACCATCCTTTGCGTCCGTCACGGGGGCCGGGTGGCCCTGGCCGGCGACGGCCAGGTCACCCTGGACAAGACCGTGCTCAAGCACTCGGCCCGCAAGATCCGCCGGCTCTACGGCGAACGCGTCATAGCCGGCTTCGCCGGAGCCACGTCCGACGCCTTCGCCCTGTTCGCCCGATTCGAGGGCAAGCTGGAGGAATACAAGGGCAACCTCTCCCGGGCGGCCATCGAGCTGGCCAAGGACTGGCGCATGGACAAGGCCCTCCGCCAGCTGCAGGCCCTGATGATCGTGGCCGACGCCGCGGACTCTTTCCTCATCTCCGGAACCGGCGACGTGGTCCAGCCGGACGACGGCATCCTGGCCATCGGCTCGGGCGGGCCCTACGCCCTGGCCGCGGCCCGGGCCCTGGTCCGCTCGACCCAGCTGACCGCGCCCGAGATCGCCCGTCAGGCCCTGGAGATCGCGGCCGAGATCTGCATCTACACCAACGACCGTATCACGGTCGAGGAGCTGTGATGGCCGAGGACAAGGACTTCGAAGCCGAGCGCACGCCGCGCGAGATCGTAGCCGAGCTGGACAAGTACATCATCGGGCAGACCGCGGCCAAGAAAGCCGTGGCCATCGCCCTGCGCAACCGCTACCGGCGCCGCCGCGTGCCGACCGAGCTGGCCGACGAGATCACGCCCAAGAATATCCTCATGATCGGGCCGACCGGGGTGGGCAAGACCGAGATCAGCCGCCGTCTGGCCAAGCTGACCTCCTCGCCCTTCCTCAAGATCGAGGCCAGCAAGTTCACCGAGGTGGGCTATGTCGGCCGCGACGTGGAGTCCATCGTCCGCGACCTGGTCCGCATGTCCGTGGACCTGGTCCGCCAGGAGATGGCGGCCCAGACGCTGGGCAAGGCCGCGGCCGGGGTCGAGGAGAAGATCCTCGACCTGCTGGTGCCGCCGCCCCGCCGCCGCGAGACGGCCCCGACCGAGGAAGAGTACCAGGGCCTCTTTGAGACCCGGGAGAAATTCCGCCAGCAGCTCCGCCAGGGCCAGCACGAGGACAAGGTCGTGGAGATCGACGTGAAGGACAAGCCGTCCGGGCCGATGGAGATCTTCTCCAACTCCGGGATGGAGGACATCGGCCTCCAGATCCAGGAGATCCTGCCCGGCTTCGCCGGCAAGTCCAAGAAGCGCAAGGTCAAGGTCCACGAGGCCCGCGAGATTCTGCTGGACGAAGAGCAGCGGCGGCTGATCGACATGGACCAGGTCGGCCGGCTGGCCATCGAGCGGGTGGAGCGGTCCGGCATCGTCTTCCTGGACGAGCTGGACAAGATTGCCGGCCGCGAGCGGGGTTCCGGGCCCGAGGTCAGCCGCGAGGGCGTCCAGCGCGACCTGTTGCCGATCGTCGAAGGCACCACGGTCCACACCCGCTATGGACTGGTTCGGACGGACCATGTCCTGTTCATCGGAGCCGGGGCCTTCAATGTGGCCAAGCCTTCCGACCTGATCCCGGAGCTGCAGGGCC
>DFYJ01000039.1 GCA_002383325.1 Candidatus Aminicenantes bacterium UBA4085 | reverse complement strand
CAGCCACTCCGACGACTCGGACAGGATGGCTTCGAGGGGGAAGGCCACGGCCGCGGCCACGACCGGGCCGCAGAGAGCGCCGCGGCCGACTTCATCGACGCCGGCCACGACCCGGCAGCCCTCACGGACGCAGCCTCGCTCCAGCCCGAAGTCCGCCACGGCGGGATCCGTCCGCGGCGGCGGGATCAGCGCTGGTCGCCGCGCAGGCGGGCCGCCTTGCCCTTGAGCGCGCGCAGGTAGTACAGCTTGGCCCGGCGGACCTTGGTCTGCCGGACGACCTCGATCTTCTTGATGGACCGCGAGTGCATGGGGAAGACGCGCTCCACGCCCACGCCGAAAGAGATCTTGCGGACGGTGAAGGAGGAGTTCATCCCGGAGCCGCGCTTGGCGATGATGTCGCCCTGGAAGATCTGGACCCGCTCCTTGTCGCCTTCCTTGATCAGGACATGGATCTTGACGGTGTCCCCGACGGCGAAGGGCTCGAGATCCTTTCTCATATACTTCTCTTCGACCATCTGCATCGTGTTCATGATTCGTTCCTTTCCTTGCGGCCGGGGGCCAAAAGTTGTCGTTCCTCCGCCGTCAGCGGCTGGCGGGCCAGGAGGTCGGGACGGCGGGAGGCCGTCTTCTCCAGCGCCATCCGCCGGCGCCAGGTCTCGATTTTCTTGTGATCGCCCGAAAACAGCACCGCCGGCACCTTCAGCCCGCGGAAGTCCCGGGGCCGGGTGTAGTGCGGGAAGTCCAGGCGGCCTTCGACGAACGAGTCGTGCCGGACCGAGGCCTCTTTGCCGACGACCCCGGGCACGAAGCGGGCCACGGCGTCGACCACGGCCATGGCCGGGATCTCGCCGCCGGTCAGGACGTAGTCGCCGATGGAGATCTCCTCCGTGGCCAGGTGCCCGGCGACCCGCTCGTCCACGCCCTCGTAGCGGCCGCAGATCAGAACGGCCTGGGCACGGGCGGCCATCTCCTCGGCCAGACGGCCGTCGAAGGGACGGCCCTGGGGCGAGAGGAGATAGACGGGCATATCAGCCGAGGCGCGCACGGCCTCGACCGCGGCAAAGAGGGGCTCGGGCTTGAAGACCATCCCTTCCTCGCCGCCGAACGGCCGGTCGTCGACCTGGCGGTGCCTGTCCGTCGTGAAGTCGCGCAAATCGTGCACCTGGACCTCGATCAGACCTTTCTGGATCGCCCTGCGGACGACTCCCCCGGAGAATACGCCCGAAAACATCTCGGGAAAGATCGTAATTATATCAAATCTCATTCAAGTCCCAAAGGCCGTCCGGCGGGTCGATCAGGATCCGCTTGCCGGCCGGATCGATCTCGCGGCATATGGCGGCGCTCAGGGGCACCAGGACCTCCCGGCCGTCGGGCCCGGCTACGACCAGCACGGCCGAGCCGCCCGATTCCAGGACGTCCCTGACGACTCCCCAGGCCGGCCCCTCCATCGGCGCCACGACGCAGCCGACGAGGTCGGCGATCTCGAAGACATTCTCGGCCGGCTTCGGCAGTCCGGCTTTGGGGACCACGATGTCACACCCGGCCAGCGCCTCGGCCTGACCGATCGTATCGACCCCCCGCAGCTTGAGGACCGCGAAGCCGGAGCGCCGGTTCAGGGACTCGACCGCATATTCCGCGTCGACGCCCCGCCGCCTCAGGAAAACCGCAAAAAAAAAGCCTCGGGCAGGCCTTCCTCATCCAGGCGGACCTTCATCTCCCCGGTCCGTCCCTGGCTGCGCAGGACCTTCCCGATCGTTCGCAAATCAGGCTTTCTCGGCGTCCTTCTCGATGATCTCGAGATTGTAGCGCCGCTTGATCTTCATGCCGGCCGCGCCCAGGATGATCCGGATGGCGCGCGCGGTCCGCCCCTGCTTGCCGATGACCTTGCCGAGATCCTCGGGAGCCACATTCAACTCGAGGATAGTCGTCTGCTCGCCATCGAGGACGGAAACGACGACTTTCTCGGGCTGGTCGACGAGCGCCTTGGCGATGAGTTCGACGAGATCCTTCACGGTGCCTCCTTGAACGGGATGGAGATTAGGCGGGCTTGGTCTGCTTCAACGCTTTCTTGAGGAGGGATTGGACGGTCTCGGAAGGCTTGGCGCCCTTGGCGATCCAGGCCTGCGCCTTGGCCACGTCGATCTTCACCACGGCCGGCTCGGCGGTCGGGTTATAGGTGCCGATGTACTCCTTGGCCCTGCTTTCGCGGGGCCGCTCGGAGTCGACGACGACGATGCGGTAGGCGGGACGGTTCTTGGAGCCGATACGAGTCAAGCGCATAGACATCATAGGTGGTTAATCCATTCTATTGAAATAGGTTAGAGATAATAGCGAAAATCGCCTCCCAAGTCAACGGAAATATGGCGCCTTCCTTCCGCCCCGAAGGATAGTCTTATCAGCCGGATAGGGCGGCTTTGACATTACCGTTCCGAATTGATAGTTTGGCCATATGGGCCTTGCCGATTGGGCCGTCCTTGCCGCCCTCTGCGCTCTCTCCCTGGGCGTGGGCCTCTACTTCACCCGCCGGGCCGGCCGCGAAGGTGCCTCGGGCTACTTCACCGGCAACCGCAGCCTGCCCTGGTGGGCCATCGGGCTCTCCAATACCGCCACCTACCAATCCGGCAACGGCGCTTTCATCATGCTCATCCTGGTCTACGGCCTGGCCGGCAACTGGATGTGGTGGGCCTCCTGGATCGTCTGGATGCCGCTGGTCGCCATCATCTGGGCCCGGATGTGGCGCCGCATGGGCATCGTCACGACGGCCGAGCTGCTGACCCTCCGCTACGGCGGGAAGCCGGCCATGCTGGCCCGCCGCCTCTACGCCTTCCTTCTGTTCGGCTACGCCGTCATCATCATCGCCTACATCACCGGCTTCTTCGCCAAGACGGTGGCCCCCCTTCTGCCCCTGAGCGAGACGCAGATCCTTCTCCTCTTCGGCGGCATCACCGCCCTCTACACCATCTTCGGCGGGCTGGCCGGGGTTGTTTTCACCGATGTCGTCCAGTTCGTCATTCTGCTGGCTGGAAGCTTGGGCTTCTTCTTCCTGACCGTCCCCCAGCACGGCGGCTGGGCGGCCATCGTCGACCGGGTTCAAACGATTCGCCCCGAAGGGCTGCAGCAGATGCCACCGACGCCGCTGATCCCGGCCCTGACCCTGGTCATGCTGGTTGTGCAGGGGCTGTTCTTCGCCGGCTCGCCCACGGCCGGCGAAGGCATGACCGCCCAGCGCTTCATGGGCGCCAAAAGCGAGAAGCACGCCATCGGCGGCCAGCTCTTCAACGCCTTCCTGGCCCTGTCGCTGCGGACGATCCCCCTGATCGGCCTCGGGGTCGTGGCCCTGTCCCTCTTCTGGACCGCCGATCTGTTCAAGAGCCTCGGACCCGCGCCGGCCGGGACCAGGCTCCTGGGCGACCCGGCCCACGCCTGGGGCGAGCTCATCCGCTCGACCCGGATGCCGGCCGGCTTTATCGGCGTCCTGGTGGCCTCGGAAGCCGCCGCCTTCATGTCCACCCTCAGCTCGCTCATCAACTGGGGCTCGAGCCTGGTCATCAACGACTTCTACCGGCCGCTGCGGCCGCGCGACTCCGCACGCAAACAGGTCCTGGTCAGCCGGCTGACGACCCTCCTGCTTTTTATCACGGCCGCCGTCATCGCCGTCCTCTTCGTCGAGGGCATGGTCAGCTGGTTCCTGTTCATCAACTCGGTCATGGTCGTCTTCATTTTGCCGCTGTCCTGGCTGCGCTTCTTCTGGGGACGGTTCAATGTTTGGGGCGAGATCGCGGCCATCGTCCTGGGGCTGCCGCTGTCGATCCTGCTGTGGTTCGGCCTGGGCTTCAAGGACAAGCCGTTCTGGCAGGCCACCGGCCTGCTGTTTCTTGTCAGCCTGGCCGTCCTGATCGGGGTCGCGCTCCTGACGCCGCCGGAAAAAACGGAGACCCTGGTCGCCTTCTACGAGCGCTGCCGCCCGCCGGGGCGTTGGAAAGGCATCCGGGAGAAGGCCCGGCCGGATCCCGCGTCAGGCACGCGGGACGCCCCCGGAACGGCCAAGCTGATCATCGACAGCGCCGTCGGCATCGGAGCCTGCTTCGGGCTGGTCGTGGCGACCAACGCCCTCTTCGCCGGCGCCTGGGGCGCCTTTGCCGGCGGCGCGGTAGGGGCCGTCGCCTTCGGCGCCTGGCTGATCAAGCGAGTCTTCTAGAGGTGTGTTATGCGAAAGCCATCTATCCTTGCCGGCATGATCCTCCTCCTGTCGGCGGCCGCGGCCGTTCCGGCGGCCGCTGGGCCTGGGCGGCCGGGCCTCCAGGCGCCCTCCTCTCCGGCTCCGCTGCGGGTCGTCATTCCCGACGATCCGCGGCCTTTCCCGGAGCCGCTTCCCGCGGGCCGGACCGAGCCGGGCTTCAAGATGAGGGGGACCAAGGGCTGGGCCTGGAGCTTCGACCAGTATCTGGCCGAGATCCCGACCCTGCGGCAGGGGAAGATGAACTTCCTGATGAGCTGCTACACCAGCGTCTTCACCGATCGCGAGAAGCTCGTCAACCGCTGGCGTGAGCCTTTCAGCGAGGAGACAAAGCAGGGCTTGGCCGCCGTGGCCCGGGCCTGCCGGGCCAACGCCATCGACTTCTGCTTTTCCTTCCACCCGGCTCTCTTCACCGATCAGCCGCTGCGGCTGGAGAGCCAGGAGGATTTCGAGGCGATGTGGACACACTTCGCCTGGGTCCAGAGCTTGGGGGTGGACTGGTTCAGCCTGTCCTACGACGACATTGACGTCAAGGGCAAGCCGGCCGCGGAGCTCGGCGCCGGCCACGCCGGACTGGCCAACAAGCTTTTACAAAGGCTGAGGGTCAAGGATTCTAGAGCCCGGTTGATCTTCTGTCCCACCTATTACTGGGGCCGGGGCGATTCCGGCGACGCCCAAGCCTATCTCGCGGCCCTCGGCCGGGATCTGGATAGGGACGTCTACCTCTTCTGGACGGGCGACGGAATCGTCACCCCGCGCATCACCCGGGCCGCGGCTGAATCTTTTAAAAAGACGACCGGCCATCGGCTCTTTCTCTGGGACAACTACCCGGTCAACGACCGGACCGGAGCCCTGCACCTCGGGCCGCTCGTCGGCCGCGATCCGGACCTGGGCGAGGTGGTGGACGGTTACATGTCCAATCCGCTGGCCCCGCAGAACGAGATCAACCGCATTCCGCTCCTGACCTGCGCCGATTATGCCTGGAATCCGCGGGCCTACGATCCGGCCCGCTCCCTAGGACGGGCCGTAGCCCTGCAGGATTCCGATCCCGCCCGCCGCAGAACCCTGGCCGATCTGGTCGAGATGTACCCGGGCAACCTGGGCGCGGAGAGCACGTCCACCGCCTATAACAGCGCCGCCGAGGCCATGGCCGCTTGTCTGAAGAAGCCCGGCGGGCGGGCGGCGGGCGAAGCCTTCCTGGCCCGATTCGACGGCTTGGCCCAACGCCTGGAAAAGGATTTTCCGGGCCGCTACGCCGAGACGAAGAAAACCCTGGCCGGACACGCAGCCAAGCTGCGCGGCATGATGGCGCCCCTGCCGCAGGCCGCGGCCCGGGCGGCCGTCCTGACCAAAGCCCGGCTCCTGGACAAGATCCGCGGCGGCTGGGCTGGCCAGACCATCGGCTGCACCTTCGGCGGCCCGACCGAGTTCCGCTTCCAGGGCACGATCATCCCGGACGGCCAGCCCATCGCCTGGGACGACGGGGCCGTGGAGCGGGCCTACAAGCGATCGCCCGGTCTCTATGACGACGTCTACATGGACCTGACCTTCGTCGGCGTCCTGGAGAAGGAGGGGCTGGAGGCCAAGGCCGCCTCGTTTGCCAAGGCCTTCGCCGAGGCGCCCTACCCGCTCTGGCATGCCAACCAGATGGCCCGCTCCAACATCCTGCGCGGCCTGCCGCCGCCGGCCTCGGGCCATTGGAAGAACAACCCCCACGCCGACGACATCGACTTCCAAATCGAGGCCGACTTCGCCGGGCTGATGGCCCCCGGCCTGCCCAACGCCGCGGCCGGGATCTGCGACCGGGTCGGCCACATCATGAACTACGGCGACGGCTGGTACGGCGGGGTCTATATCGCCGAGATGCTGGCACTGGCCTTCGTCGAGGACGACATCCCGACGATCGCCGAGAAGGCTCTGCGGGCCATCCCGGCCGCCAGCGACTTCGCCAAAGCCATGCGGGACGTGCTGGACGCCTGGCGGACGGACCCGAAAGACTGGCAGGCGGCCTGGTTCAAGGTCCTGCGCCGCTGGGGCAATGAGCCGGGCTGCCCCGAGGGCGTCTTCACTCCCTTCGACATCGACGCCAAGATGAACGCGGCCTGGGTCCTGGTGGGCCTGCTCTACGGCGGCGGCGATTTCGGCCGCACCGTCGACATCGCCACCCGCTGCGGCGACGACTCCGACTGCAACCCGGCCTCGGCGGCCGGCATCCTGGGCGTCCTCCACGGCCTGAGCGGCATCCCCGACCGCTGGAAGTCCGGCCTAGCCGCGGTCGAGGACATACCCTTCCCCTACGTCGGCTTCTCGCTGCGCCAGGCCGCCGACATGTCCTTCAAACACGCCCTGGCCCTCGTGGCCCGAAGCGGCGGGAGGATAGACGGCGACTCCATCGCCATCCCGGTCCAGGAGCCGTCCGAGCTGCCGCTGGAAGTCTCGTTCGAGGGGCTGAAGCCCGTCGAGCGCCGGACTCTCCGATACGACTTGCGCTCGGAATACGCCTTCGAGATCGAAGGCATCGGGTTCGCCCTCAACGGCGAGGCCCGCCGCGCCGGCGGAGGTCCGAAGGAGCTCAAGGTGGAAGTCTGGATCGACGGCAAGCTGCGGGAGACGGCCGTGATGCCGACCGACGACCGCATCCGGCGCGACAACCCGGCTTGGGCCTACGATCTCCCAAACGGCCGTCACGCCGTCCGCTTGGTCCTGATTAACCCGGCCGAAAAGGCCTCGCTCTATCTCGACAGTCTAGTTGTCTACGGACCAGCCGGGGCGCCGGCCAAGGAGAAATGACATGGCCAAGGTTTATTACGTCGGAGACTGGGCGGTGATGACCGGGCCGGTCTTCGCCGAGACGCCCTTCTACCATTCGCCCAAGGGTCTGGACATCTTCAACTACGGCGTCTGGCTCAAAGACGCCCTGGAATCGACGGGCGAGCACCAGGTGAATTCCGTTCCCAGCTGGGACTTCTACAACCGTCTCGGCCCCGGCGACTACGAGAAGATCCTGGACGCTTACGACGTCTTCATCTTCAGCGACGTCGACGCCAAGCTCTTCCAGCTGGCCCCCAACTTCTTCGACCGGTCCAAGTTCGGCCCCAAGCCGCTGGTGTTCCCCGACCGGCTGCGCCTGACCCAGGAGGCGGTCAAGGCCGGCAAGGGGTTGATGCTGCTCGGAGGCTGGTACTCCTTCACCGGCGAGATGGGCAAGGGCGGTTGGGGCCGGACGCGCCTGCGCGAGCTTCTTCCCGTCCGCTGCCTGGACGTCGAGGACCTGGTCGAGACGACCGAGGGCTTTTCGCCTATGGCCACGCCGGCCGGACGGACGCTCTTGCGGGGCATCGACTTGGGCTCGATGCCGCCGCTGCTCGGCTACAACAAGACCAGGCCGATCAAGGAAGGGCGCGTCCTGCTCAAGATCAAGGAGACGGATGACCCGCTGCTGGCCGTGAGGGACTACGGCAAGGGCCGGGTCCTGGCCTACACCTCCGACCCGGCGCCCCACTGGGGCTGCAACTTCGTCTACTGGGACGGCTACCCGGCTTTCTGGCTGGCCTGCCTCGACCACGTCCTCAAGTCGGGCCCGAGGCTCTACGCCCGATGACCCAAGTCAAGCGTCCGGGCCGGGAGCCGCTGCTGGCCGGCTATGGGGAGGCCGTCATCACTCCGCCGCGCGGAATCGATCTCTGCGGCTACGGCTTCTACCTCGACCGCAAAGCCGGGCGCGTCCTGGATCCGCTGAAAGCCCGGGCCGTCTCTCTGCGGCGGGGCGGGAATGCCGTCGTCGTTGTCGCCTGCGATCTGATCGGCTTGTCCGTCGCGACATCCGATCGGCTGCGGGACGAGATCGGGCGGCGGCTGGACCTCCCGCGGGCCGCCGTCCTGATAGCCTGCACCCACACCCACTCGGGTCCGGCTACGGTGAGCATGCCCGGGCTGGGAGATGCGGATCCGGAATACATGGCCGGCCTTGAGCAACGCATCGTCGGGGCGGCCGTCCGCGCCGGGCGGGACTCCCGTCCGGCCCGGGCCTCCTGGGCCATCGAGACCGTCGAGCCGCTCGGCTACAACCGGAGGACGATGGACTTTGGGGGAGTGGACGCCGACCTCAAGACGGTCATCATCGACCGCGGCGGCGAGAGGCTGCATCTCTGGAGCTACGCCTGCCACGCCGTGGTGCTGGGACCCGGGCGGGACGTCTCCGCCGACTGGCCCGGCGCCGCGATGCGGGCCCTGGAAGCGGCGGGACGGAGGGGGATCTTCCTGCAGGGCTTCTGCGGCGACATCGATCCCGTCAGCCAGCGAAACCGCTGGGGCAAAGGAACCGGCGACGACCTGACCCTCTACGGCGCCCTGGCCGCGGCGCGGCTGATCAAGGCGGAGGGCTACCGGCATCTTATTGAGGCGCCGGCAATCCGGGCGATGGAAAGCCGGGTCGATGTGCCCATCCAGATCTATGCGCCGGACCGCATCCGCCGCTTCGCCGAGGTCTTCGCCGTGAAGTACAAAGAATTTCCGGGCGGGCCGCGATTCGCCCGCGATTGGAACCGGCGGGCCCTGGCCGGCCGCGAAGCCGCGGCGAGCGATCCCTATGTCCGCGGCGTTCCCGTGCAGGCCATGGCCATCGGGCCGGTCCGATTGGCCGGGCTGCCGGGCGAGGTCTTCACGGATTTCGGGCCGGCCTTGCGGCGCGGCCGCGATCCCCTTCTCCCCATCGGCTTCGCCAACGGGGACGTCGGGTATATCCCGACCCGGCGGGCTTTCTCCGATCCGACGGACTATGCGGCCTGGTGCGCGCCCATGTTCTACCAGATCTTCCCCTTCCGCCCCGACGCCGGATCTCTTCTCGTCGGCCGCCTACGGCGGCTCTTATAAATAGGGGTACGAGCTCGTGTCGCCCTCATATCCGATAGGATGTGAGGGCCGTATACGTAATTCCCTATTTCCCTAGTTTGAAGCCCTTCTTACTTGACCCTCATTGTCAGGGCCAGCGCCTCATGCGGGCGGATGGTCCGGCGGATGGCCGCGGCATCCTTCGCCGCTAGGACTTGGCTTTTTCCGGTTAGAAGATCGGTCAGCTCATAAGCGCGGCCGGCCTGAAGGAAGCGGGGCCGGATCACAAGGTCGATCGCTCCCGGCCCCGGATTGGCCGCCGCCAGAGAGGCGCCGTCCTCGTTTAAGGCCTGGGCCAAGTCCATGGCCTCCGTGAGGCCTTGCCAATCGAAGGCCCGCGACCGGCCCAGGGCGGCCAGCGCGGAATCGATGACATCTAGGAGCAAGCCGGGCGCCTTGGAGGCCATCTGGTCCAAGCTCAACGAGCAAGTGATGACCGTGCCCTGCCCGAGCTTGTTGATCATGATCGCGGCCCGGCCGTCTTCGAACACAGCCACGGCCTTGGCTGTCGTCAGCGTCCAGGCGGCCGCCGTTGCGCCTCCCAGAGAGAAAGCCCGACCCGGCGCCGTCCGCCCCGCGAGAGATCCCGCCGGCGCGGGCAATTCCTTGACCACGAGTCTGCTTCGAGGCGCAGTAACCCCTTCCTTCCCGCCAACCAAGACTTCGCGGTTGAAGAGATCGCCATAGGGGATGTCCGGCCCGAACAGGAGCGCCGTCCCGCCTCTTTCGACGTAAGCCTTGAGCAGCCCGCTGTCGGTATCCTGCATGCCCGCAACGCCGGCCAGGATGAGCGCGGTCTTGCGATCCAGCCAACTCTTCAACTGGTCCTCGTTCATGCCGTAGGGATAGAAGGGCAGGATCTCCTCGCCCTTGGGCGGGATGAACGGCTCGATATCGGCCGCGATGCCGACCCTGCGCAGGGCGTCCAGAGCGGGAACGATCGAGTCGGACCAGCGGTCCGTCCACCAGTCGCTGTAGGGGATGTAGAGGGTCACATCCCCCGGCCAGACCGCGGCTTGGCCCGCTGCGGCTTTGTAGAATTCCAGCCCCTTGGCCACGGCCGCACCCATCTCCCGGGCCGCCGGAATGGTTTTGCTCATGCGATGAACATTGTAGTGCCAGGTGAAAAGGGTGATGCCGTCGGGCCCGCCGCACGTCGCCGCGCTGGCGATCTGGTCGAAGGCGTCTTCGGGAGTGGCCAGGTACTCGCCGGCGCTTTGGCGCTCGAGGTAGCCGAAGAGCTCCACGTGCGACAGGGCGATCTTGCCCGCGGCCCGCATGGCCCCGGCCGAGAGGGCGGCGAAGTCCTTGGTCCGCCGGACCGGGAAGTTCTTGCGGTTGTCGGGGCGGTAGGAGGCCTCGAACGCCCCCTGGTAGATGGCGATATCCAGACTGTCGATGGCCGCCAGATAGCCGGCCAGCAGGGGGTCGTCCAAGTAAGGAGCGCAGCCGGACAGGAGTCCGCGGTCGAGCGTCTTGACCGCGTCGGCGAACTCGCGGACGTGGGCGGCGAAGTAGGTCCCGCTCCCCTCCTGGTAGTCGTAAAAGCCGATCAGGCTGGGATGGGCGGCGTAAAGCGACCAGAGCTCACCCATCAGCGCTTTCTGGCTGGCCCAGCGCTCGAGCCCCGGGACGGTCCTGGTCATGTCCCAGACGACGGTGATGAGGACGGGTAAACCCAGCCGGTCGGCCAGGTCCAGGGCCTTCCCGACGCGGTCTTCCGGCGAGCCGGCGGCCGCGGCCCTGGCGCAGAGAGCCGAGGGATACCAAGCTTGCTTGTTGATGTTGTCATGGATGACGGCCATATTGCCGCCGACGGCCTGAAAAGCCCGGAAGCAGCGCTCGATGTCGCCGGCCGGGTCCGCCGGGTCAACACCGCTGGTGATGAAGAAATCGCCGATGGCCCGTCCGACCAGCCAGCCGGCCTTGGCCGCGGCCGGCTTCGCGGCGGCCGTCCCGGTAACCGTGACCGAATAAAAGCCCTCGGGCGCATCCGCCGGTACGTTGAAGGCAGCGATCCACTCGCCCTTGCGGTCCTGATCCGGACGGACTTCCAGCGGGCTCGGCCCCCGGCCGGGGATGAGGATCTCGGCCTTCAGCCCTTCGGCTTTCCGCACGGAAGGCGCCTGGATGCGGACGATGACCCGATCCCCCGGATCGGCCCGGCGGACGCTCGCGGCGGCCTGAATCGCAGGCGCCTGGGCGGCCGCCGTCCCCGGACGATCGCCCCGGCAGGCGGGTGTGACCATCGCGGCGAGAGCGAGAGCGGTGCAAAGGATGCGGGATCGGACGGCTGACGGCATGGCGACCTCCCGGCTGGGATATGTTGATTTTATTCCGCCAGCCCCAATAATGCCAACACGTACGAATAGGAAATTTCGGGGGAATATGCAGATCGGGGTTTCGGCCAACGGCGGAGAAGCACCGGAGACTCAGCCCATGCGGCCGAGCATCTTCTTGAAGGCGCCGCCCTTCATCATTCGCTGCATTTCCTGGAACTGCTTGAGGAGCTGGTTGACCTCGTGCACCGGCCGGCCGCTGCCGGCGGCGATGCGGCGCCGCCGCGAGCCGTCGATGATCCGGGGGTTGTCCCGCTCGGCCGCCGTCATGGAGCCGATGATCGCCTCGAAGTGCAGCAGCTTGCCGTCATCGACGTCGGCCGCGGCCAGCTTCTTGAACGGCCCCGTCCCGGGCAGGTGGCTCAGAAGGCCGCTGAGCGAGCCCATCTTCTTCAGCTGGCCGAGCTGCTTGCGGAAGTCGTCAAGATTGAACTCGGCCTTGCGCAGCTTGCGGGCCATCTCCTCGGCTTCTTTGAGGTCGGCCGCGTCCTCCGCCTTCTCGATCAGCCCCAGCATGTCGCCCAGGCCCAGGATGCGGGAAGCCATCCGGTCGGGATGGAAGACCTCCAGCTGGTCGGGCTTCTCGCCCACGCCGACGAACTTGATCGGCCGGCCCGTGACCATGACCACGGACAGGGCCGCGCCGCCGCGGGCGTCGCCGTCGAGCTTGGTCAAGATGATAGAGCTGATCCCGATCCGCTCGGCGAAGGCCTGGGCGCTCTTGACCGCATCCTGGCCGGTCATGGCGTCCCCGACATAGATCGTCTCGATCGGGTCGAGAATGGTCTTGACCAGCTTGAGCTCGTCCATCAGCTCGTCGTCGACATGGAGGCGGCCGGCGGTGTCGACCAGGAGGAGGTCGTGGCCGCGGTCCTTGGTCTCGCGGATCAACTCGCGGAGAGCCTCCTCGGGGCGGGCCATCTTCTCCGCGGTCATGGCATAGAACGGCAGGCGAAGCGCTCCGGCGATGGATCGCAGCTGGTCCTGGGCGGCCGGGCGCTTGAGGTCGAAGGAGACGAGCAGAGGGTGGCGGCCCTTGCTCAGGGCCCAGCGGGCCAGCTTGCCGGTCGTCGTCGTCTTGCCCGAGCCCTGCAGGCCGACCATCATGAAGATCGAAGGAGGCGCGGGCGCGAACTGGAGCGGCTTGTCCGTCCCGCCCAGGATCTCGGTCATCTCGTCGCGGACGATCTTGATGACCTGCTGGGCCGGCGTCAGGCTCTCCAGCACCTCCCGGTGCAGGGCCTTTTCCTTGATCCGGGCCTCGAAATCCTTGACGACCTTGTAGTTGACGTCGGCCTCGAGGAAGGCCATGCGGAGCATCCGCAGGGCCTCGGCCATGTTCTTCTCGGTGACCTGAACCTCGCCCTTGAGGTACTTGACCACCTTCTGCAGTCGCTCGGACAATTGGTCGAACATGGGGGTCTGGCGCTTCCTCGGGGACCGGCCTACTTCTTGAAGGACAGGAGCAGGCCGCCGGATGAACGGGTCTCGATCCGGGTCGTGAGATCGGCCCGGGCTGTCACGAAATCCCAGTACTCGCGCGTCCAGCCGCGGCCGCGGCCGAAGATGTTGTGGACGGCGATGCAGCCCCCCTTGGCCATCTTGGGCAGAAGGTCCTTGGCGTAGGCGAGGTTGCCTTCTTTGTCCGCGTCCAGGAAAACGAAGTCGAAAAGACCGCGAAGCTGCGGCACGATCTCGTGGGCGTCGCCGAGACGGGCCTCGATCAGGTCGGCCAGCCCGGCTTCCCGGAAGTTCTCCACGGCCTGGCCATGGCGCCCCTCGTCGATCTCGAGGGTCAGGAGCCGGCCGCCCGTCTTGCTCAGGGCCCAGCCGATCCATATGCCGGAGTGGCCGGTGGACGTGCCCACCTCCAGGGCCCGCTTGTAGCCGCGCTCAACGATAAGCTCGTGCAGGAGCCGGCCGTCAAGGGAGGGGATGTTCAAGTCGTGCCAGCGGCCGGCATGCTTGTCCAGGAAGTCCTGCACCCTGGCGTCCAAGCCTTGCCCCGGCGAGGCCGCGGCCATGACAGCGGCCAGGAGGACGGCTGCCGCCGGTCCCCAGGCGGTTCGGAGTCGGTTCATGAAGGCTCTCATCGTCATTCGCGCGGCTTCCTATTATAAGGGGAAGCGGCCCAAAAGCGAACTCCCGCATTGAACCGGCGGGTCGTAATTGCTAGACTGGCGCCATGCAGAGCAGAACATTCCTGGTTTGCGCCTTCTTGGCGCTGGCAATCCCGGCTGCGGCCCTCGAACCCCCCACCCGGGCCGAGATGGACGGCTACCTGAGGGACGGCTCGTTCGCCCAGCGCCTGGCCAACGCCCGGTCCCTCGGCAACCACATCCCTGACCCGGATCTGCTTTCGGGATTCCGGGCCCGGCTGGCCGGTCGGCTGCGCGGCCGCTCGGCCGGCGCGGCTTCCGAGCCGATGGGAATACTCGAGCTGCCCCCCGGCCGGACCGGCGGTCTTCCGACCCGGGGCTCGGTCAGCGTCTTCACCCTGCTGATCGACTTCTCCGACTATCCCGCGGTCAACTCGTCGCCCGTGATCACCTCCAAGCTCTTCGGCGACGGGGACGGCGGCTATCCTTACGAGAGCCTGCGCAACTACTACCGCCGCGCTTCTTATGGCCAGCTCGACATCGGGGGTTCGGTGCTGGGCTGGTACCGCCCCGCTTATACCCGGGCCACCGTGGCCATGACCACCGCCGGCCGCGAAGCCCTAATCAAGGAGGCCCTGACCTTCTTCGACGCCCAAGGCCATGACTTCAGCCGCTACGATAATGACGGCAACGGGACGATCGACTACTTCATCGTCGTCTGGTCGGGGCCGAACAACGGCTGGGCCAACTTCTGGTGGGGCTATCAGACCAGCTTCGGCTCCTCGTTCAACCTGGACGGCAAGAAGCTGTCCGGCGCCAAGTACTCCTGGCAGTGGGAAGCCCGCAATTGGCCGGGCGCCTACGACCAGATCGTGGTCATGCACGAGACGGGCCACGCCCTGGGCCTGCCGGACTATTACGATTATGACGCGACAGTCGGGCCGCGCGGCGGCCTGGGCGGGCTGGACATGATGGACGCCAACCGAGGCGACCACAACGGCTTCAGCAAGATGCTCCTGGACTGGATCGAGCCCCGAATCTTCGTCTACGGGACATCCGGATTCACCTTGGGCGCCAGCGGGGGGTCGGCGGAGGCTCTCATCGTGATGCCGGAGTTCGAGGAGGGCCAGCCCTTTGACGAATTCTTCCTGGTCCAGAACCGGACCCGGATCGGCAACGACGCGGCCCTGGCCGGCGACGGCCTGCTCATCTGGCACGTCGACGCCCATTTGAACTCGGCCGGGACGAACTTCCTCTACGACAACTCCACCACCGACCACAAGCTGCTGCGGCTGATGGAGGCCGACGGACTGGAGCAGATCGAGCGGGGCTACGCGGCGAATGCGGCCGATTACTACACGGCCGGCCGAACGCTGTCGCCCCTGACCCTGCCCAACGGCAACCGCTACGACGGGACATCGCCGGGGCTGACCCTCGACTCCATCGGGCCGTCCGGATTGTCCATGTCCCTGCGGGCCGATATCCACTACACCCTCTTCCCTCCGGCCGGCGCCGACCTGACGCGTCTGGAGAGCGACTTCATCTTCTTCATCGAATATATCGACAAGCTGACCTGGAGCGACGATTCGCGCAACCATACCCGGATCACATCCTACCGGATCTACAAGAGGCCGCGGGACCGGGGCGATGACGCCTATGTCCTGCTGGCCGAGATCCCGGCCGAGGCCGCTCCGGTGTACGAGAACAAAGGCCTGAAGAAGGACGAACGCTGCGTCTACCGGATTATCGCCATCGACTCCAACGGGATCGAGAGCGAAGCCTCGGAGGCGGGCCGATGAGCCGCCCCGCACGGCATCGGATCGCGGCGGGCCTGCTCGCGGGCCTGGCCCTGGCCGGATCGGCCTCGGCCCTGGACTGGCGCGTCGAGGGGGGGGCGGGCTGGCGCAGCCTGAACGAGCCCGGCATCCGACGGACTTACGGCACGAGCGTGGCCGTTCCGTTCGGCTTCGACCTGATCCTTCGCTCCGGCTGGGAGGCCGGGCTGCGCTTCGAATGGGCTCCGACCCGGGAAGGCGCGCTGGGAATCTACGCCTCCGCCGCCCGCTTCCATCTTCTGGGGCTCGAGGCGGCCGTCAGCCGGGAGCTGCGGCCGGGCGTCGTCGGCCTCTATGCGCGCGCCGGAGCCGGCCTCTATCATTACCGCCAGACCGTGGACTATGCCTATGTCCAGGACTACAAGGTCGACCGCTTCGCCCCGGGCGCGGTGATCGCGGCCGGCCTTCGGGTCTATCCCTGGCCCTTCCTGTATCTCGCCGCCGACGCCAAATACGTCATCCTGGGCGTCTCGCCCTACGACGTCTCCGTCGACCTGGGCGGCTGGCGCCTCGGCGGCAGCCTGGGCTTCGTGATTAAATAGGGGGACAGTATACGTAATTCCCTATTTCCCGCTCGGGCCATCCGGCTTTTCTGATATAATTCCCCTAGTTTCAGTAACTCGCATGAAGCTTCTGAAGATCGGTCTCTCCGGCGTCCGCGGGATCGTGGGCGAGTCGCTCACGCCCCGCACGGTCATGGACTTCGCCGCGGCCTTCGGCGCCTTCGCCGAGGGCCGCCCGATCGTCCTCGGCCGCGACACGCGCATCCACGGCCCCATGCTCCGGTCGGCCTGCGTGTCGGTCCTGCTCTCGGCCGGCTGCGACGTCGTCGATCTGGGCGTCTGCCCGACCCCCATCCTGCAGCATGCCGTGCGGGAGCTGCGGGCCGGAGGCGGGATCTCCATCACGGCCGGCCACAATGACATCCGCTGGAACGCCCTGGCCTTTCTCAGCCCCGAGGGGACCTACCTCAATCCCTTCCAGGGGGCTGAGGTCCTGGACATCTACCACGTCGGCCGCTTCCGCAACGCCGACACGGACGGACTGGGCACCCTGTCCACGACGAACGAGCCCATCGAGAGCTATTTCGGGGCCCTGGCCCGCTTCCTCGACGTCGAGGCCATCCGGCGGGCCCGCTTCAAGGTCGTCATCGACGCCTGCGCCGGGGCCGGGGCGCCCTTCCTGGCGGCCTTCGCGGCTCGGCTCGGATTCGACCTCATCCCCATCAACGACGAACCCAACGGCTTCTTCCCCCACGATCCCGAACCGAGGCCGCGCAACGCCCAGCAGGCCGTGTCCGTGCTCAAGGTAATCGGAGCCGACGCGGGCTTCCTCCTCAACAGCGACGTCAGCCGGGTCTCCCTGGTCAGCGAGACGGGCGAGAGCCTGTCCGAGGAGTTCACCTTCCCCCTGGTCGCGTCCGCGGTCCTGGCCCGCCGCCCGGGCCCGATCGTGACCAGCTTCTCCACCTCCCGGATGATCGAGGACGTCGCCGGGCGGCACTGTCCGCTCCTGCGGACCAAGGTCGGCCAGTCGCACATCATCCACGCCGCCCTGCAGGAGGAGGCCGTCCTGGCCGGCGAGGGAAGCGGGGGGGTCGCGGCCATGGGCTTCCAGCCGGCTTTCGACGGGTTCGTGACCATGGGCTTGGTCCTGGAGTCGCTGGCCACCTCCGGCAAGCGTCTCTCGGCCCTGGTCGGGGCCCTGCCCCGCTACCACATCGTCAAGGAGAAGATCGCCTGCCCGCCGGCCCGCATCCACGGGGTCGTGGCCGAGGTCAAGGCCCTCTTCGGAACCAAGGCGATCGACACGGGCGACGGCGTCCGGATCGAGGACCGGACCGGCTGGGCCCAGGTCCGAGCCTCCTCCACCGAGCCCATGGTCCGGGTCATCGCCGAGGACCGCGACCGCGACAAGGCCCGGGCCCGGGCGGATGAGATCCTGCACGATCTCGAGCTGATGGTGCGATGAAGAGCAAGACGACCCTCAAGATCAGCATCTCCGGCGCCCGGGGCGTTGTCGGAGACAGCCTGACCCCGCAACTCGCGGCCGCCCTGGCCCAGGCTTTCGGCACGTATGTAGGCGGAGGCCCCGTCCTCATCGGCCGCGACACCCGCCGCTCCGGGATCATGCTGGCCGAGGCCGTGGCGGCCGGGCTCGCGGCGACCGGCTGCCAGACGGTCGACGTGGGCGTCTGCGCCATCCCTTCCTTCCTCTACCTGACAAAGCACCAGCGGGCCGCGGGCGGCATCGCCGTCACCGCCAGCCACAACCCCAAGCCCTGGAACGGGCTCAAGTTCATCAGCCGCGACGGCCTCTACCTGACCCCGCGGCAGACCGAGGAGTATCTCGACATCTACCACCAAGGCGAGTTCGCCCTGGCAGGCCCCGAGCGCTACCGCGCCCCGGCCCGGCTGGAGGACGCCTCGGAGCCCCACCTGCGCCGCATCCTGTCCCGCTTCGACACGAGCATCGTCCGCCGCTGCAAGCTGCGGGTGGCCTTGGACTGCAACAATGGAGCCGGCTCGCTGCTCGGCCCGCGGCTTCTGGAGGCCTTCGGCTGCGAGGTCGTGCCGCTCTACACCGACCCGGCCGGCGACTTCGCTCATGACTCCGAGCCGCTGCCGGAGAACATCTCCGACGTCTGCCGGGCTGTCCGGGAGTACAAGGCCGACATCGGCTTCGTCCAGGACGCCGACGCCGACCGGCTGGCTGTGGTCAACGAGCGCGGCGAGCCTCTGGGCGAGGAGCTGACCATGGGCCTGGCCGTCCGCCACGTCCTGGCCAAGCGGCGCGGCTCGATCGTCTGCAACCTGTCCAGCTCCCGCCTGATCGACGACCTGGCCGCCGAGCGCGGCTGCCGGGTCTTCCGGACCCGCATCGGCGAGATCAATGTGGTCGAAAAGCTGCTGGCCGCCCGGCCGCGAGCCGTGCTCGGGGGCGAGGGCAACGGGGGGGTCATCGATCCCCTGGTCCACCCCTGCCGAGACAGCTTCACGGCCATGGCCCTGATCCTGGAATACATGGCCGAATCCAGGCGCAAGATCTCGGCCCTGCAGGCCGCCCTACCCCGGTACGTCATGATCAAGGACCGCATGGCCGGCTCCGCGGAGCAAGCCCACCGCCTCATCGGCCGGCTGCGGAAGCTGTACGAGCCGACGGGCCGGGTCGACCTGACCGACGGGCTGAAAGTCGATTTCCCGGATGCCTGGATCCACGTCCGGCCGTCCAACACCGAACCCATCATCCGCGTCCTGGCCGAGGCCCGGACGCAAGCCAAGGCCGAGACCGCCCTGACCGCCCTGAAGGGCGCCATCGCCGCCTCTCTGGAAAAAACCTGAGCGCCCCGCGCCTTCCAGGCGCCGGGCCGCCATGAAGGAGTCCCGCCATGCCCAAAGCCAAGATCGTCAAGCCCAAGCCGGCCGCCAAGAGACGGTCGAAAAAATCCGCCCGCAATCCCGTCGGCCGCCCGCCCGCGGCCTTCACCCTGATCCGGGCCGGGGCCGTGCTGACGCCCGAAGGGACCGTCCCGGACGGGGCCATCCTGGCCCGGGGCAAGCGAATCCTGGCCGTGGGCCGGTACAAGAAGCTGGAAGCCGCGGCCCGCAAGCTTCACAACCGCTCACGCCGCTTTGTCCTGGAGATCTTCGACCGGCGCGGCCTGATCGCCATCCCCGGCCTCGTCGACATCCACCAGCATGGCGGCGGCGGGGCCGACTACATGGACGCCACTCCCGAAACCGTGCGGACGATCCTGCGCATCCACGCCCAGGACGGCACCACGTCCCTCGTCCCGACCCTCATGACCGCGTCCCGCAAGGACATCGAGAAGGCGGCCCGGGTCGTCGACGCCGTCCGCCGCGAGTCGCGGCGCGGAAGGGACAAGGCCGGAGCGGGGGCCCTGCCCGACATCCTTGGTTTGCATGTGGAGGGTCCGCACATCGCGGCCGAGAAGCGGGGCGCCCAGCCCGCGGAGCAAATCCGCCGCTTCGATACCGGAGAGATCAAGGCCCTGGCCAAGTCGGTCAGGACGCCGATCCGCATCGTCACGCTGGCTCCGGAGCTGCCCGGGGCAGCCGCCTACATCAAGTTTCTGCGCGGCCGCGGGATCATCGCCTCGGCCGGGCATTCGGCGGCCACCTTCGAGCAAGCCCTGGCCGGCTTTGAGGCCGGGATCAGCCACGGAGCACATCTCTATAACGCCATGAGCGCCTTCGGCCACCGCGCCCCCGGCCTGGCCGGGGCCCTGCTGCTGAACGACGAAGCCTCGGTCGAGCTCATCGCGGACGGCCACCACCTGCACCCGGCTACCGTCTTCCTGACCCTGGCCGCCAAGCCGGCCGACAAAGCCATCCTGGTCACCGATGCCACCCGGCCGGCCGGCATCGAGGCCGAGCCGCAGCGGACCAAGGAGGGGGCTCTCTTCGGCAGCACCTTGACCCTGCTGCAGGCCGTACGCAACGTCATCCGCTGGAGCGGCTGGCCCCTGGCCGATGTCCTGCCTCTGGCGACCACCAACCCGGCCCGCCTTCTCGGGCTGGAGAAGAGGAAGGGCGCATTGGCCAAAGGCTTTGATGCCGATGTCGTCCTGCTGGACTCGGAGCTGAGGGTTCGCGATGTTTTTGTCGGCGGGCGGGCTGCCTTCCCGGTCGAATCCAGGCGCCGGGCAGGGAAACGGGCAAATAGGTGACTTTCGATATATCTTATTGACCGTTTCGTCTTGACACCCGCCGGGTCTGCTGTTAAGTTAAGAAAGCATTTTCGCGGATTTTAAGGGAAAAATGAAGAAAACAAAGGAGATCTCCCAATCTCCCGAGGAGCCCCCCATGTCCCCCAAGATCGATTTCGATGAGATCAACAAGGTCGTCAAGCTGCTTGAGGACCGGAATCTGAACGAATTCGAGATCGAGATCGATGGCTTCAAGCTCAAGATCGGACGTAACATCGCGCCCCCCCCCGCCTACAGCCAACCGGCCCCTTCTTTTCAAACCGCCGGACAGGCGGGAGGTGGGGATGCGGCCGCCCGTCAGGCCGATGGCGGCGTTGAGCCCAGGGGCGACGCCCATTATGTAACCTCCCCGATCGTCGGCACCTTCTATCGAGCGCCCTCCCCCAGCTCCCCGCCCTTTGTGGATGTCGGCGAGCCGGTCAGAAAGGGCCAGACCCTGTGCATCATCGAGGCCATGAAGCTGATGAACGAGATCGAGTGCGACGTCGACGGGGTGATCAAGGAAATCTTCATCGAGAACGGCAAACCGGTCGAGTTCGGCCAGAAGCTCTTCTCCGTCGTCCCGGGCGCGTGAGGCGGCATGTTCTCCAAGATCCTTATCGCCAACCGCGGTGAGATCGCCCTGCGGGTCATCTGGGCCGCCCGCGAGCTGGGCATCAAGACCGTAGCCGTTTACTCCGACGTCGATCGCAACTCGCTCCACACCATGCTGGCCGACGAGAAGTACTGCATCGGCCCGGCTGCGGCCCGGGACAGCTACCTGAACATCCCCAACCTTCTCAGCGTGGCCGAGATCTCCAAGGCCGACGCCATCCATCCGGGCTACGGCTTCCTGGCCGAGAACGCCCGCTTCGCCGAGATCTGCGAGACGTCCGGCCTGACCTTCATCGGCCCGCCGGCCGCCATCATCCGGATGATGGGCGACAAGAACCGGGCCCGCCAGGAGATGGGCCGGGCCAAGCTGCCGCTGATCCCCGGCAGCGATAGGATCATGGAGGACGCGGCCGAGGCCAAGGTCGTGGCCCAGAAGATCGGCTACCCGGTCATCATCAAAGCTTCGGCCGGCGGCGGCGGCAAGGGCATGCGCATCTGCCGCAACCAGAACCACCTGGAAGAGCAGTTCCCGATCGCCCAGAACGAGGCCAAGACGGCCTTCGGCGATCCGTCCCTGTATATCGAGAAATACATCACCGGAGCCCACCACATCGAGATCCAGGTCATCGGCGGCAAGAAGGGCGAGATCATCGCCTTCGGCGAGCGCGAGTGCTCCGTCCAGCGCAAATACCAGAAAGTCATCGAAGAGACCCCCTCGCCGTTCGTCGACGACCGGCTGCGCAAGCGGATGATCAAGGCGGTCGAAGACGCGGCCAAGCATATCGGCTACGAGAGCCTGGGCACCTTCGAGTTCCTGGTCGACGAGGACAAGAAATTCTACTTCATGGAGGCCAACACCCGGGTCCAGGTCGAGCACCCCATCACCGAGATGGTCTACGGCATCAACCTGGTCAAGGCCCAGATCCGGGTGGCCGCCGGGGAGAAGGTCAACTTCCCCTTCGAGCTGGAGATGCGCGGCCACGCCATCGAGTGCCGGATCAACGCCGAAGACCCGGCGACCTTCACCCCGTCGCCCGGGACTCTCGACTTCCTGGTCCTGCCCGGAGGCGAGGGCATCAGGGTCGATTCGGCGGCCTACGGCGGCTGGCAGATCCCCCCGACCTACGACTCGCTGGTGGCCAAGGTCATCGCCTTCGCGCCGACCCGCTTCCTGGCCATCAAGAAGATGCAGACGGCCTTGGAGATGACGACGATCGTCGGCATCAAGACCAACATCCCGCTGCATCTGGCCATCCTGGCCAATTCCGACTTCATGGAAGGGAAGTACGACACCCAGTTCCTGGAAAAGTTCCTGGCCAAGAAGGCCAACGGCGGGTCTTGAGCCTCAGCCCCGCGGCTTGAGGTAGACGCGCACGGTGAATTCCCCCTCGTTGTCGCCGGTCAGATTCTCGTTGATCCCGAGCCAGAGGCGACCCGCTTCCGCCGCGACGGATGAGCCGCCGCGGCCGATCGGGAAGGGATCGCCCCGGCGGCGCTCGGCCTTCTCCCCGCTTTCCTTGTCCTCGATGACGTCCGTCCGATAGACGACCATCCCGATGACACAGCCCAGGTTCCGGTCGGACAGGGGCTGCTGCATCGTGCGCAGAGCCAGCCCGTCGGGCCCGCAGGCCGCCACGGGATTGTTCCTCTGGATGCTGATCGAGCCCTCGGCTTCAAAGAACATCTCGTCGCCGGGCTTGACCTCGAGGCCGCTGTCGATCCAGGCGGTTTTGCCGGGCAGGACGACCGTCTTGGCCAGGACGAAGCCTTCGGGAGCGAGGGGGGCAGGCGGGGGCGGAGGGGACGGAGGCTCCTGGGCCGGCAGGAAGCCGGCCGTTAAAAGCGGGAGGAGCAAAAGGGAAGCCGTCGCGAACCAGCGGGAAAGCGCTCTCCTCATGACGGATCTCCCTTACTTCGAGTTCAGGACGGTCAGCATGGCCTCGTGGATCAGGCCGTTGCTGGCGCAGACCTCGGGCCGATAGACGTCGACGGGCCGGCCGGCAAAGTCCGTTACCGTCCCGCCCGCCTCACGGATGATGACGGCGCCGGCGGCCGTGTCCCAGGGGCTGAGCTTCAGCTCCCAGAAGCCGTCGAAGCGCCCGCAGGCCGTGAAGCAGAGGTCCAGGGCGGCCGAACCGCAGCGCCGGATGCCCTGGCAGCGCATGATCATCCGCGCGTGCTCGTCGATGTTGCAGCGGGTCGTCCAGACGTCGTAGGCGAAGCCGGTGGCCAGCAGGGCCCGGCCCAGGTCGGCGGCGGCCGAGACGCGGATGGGGCGGCCGTTGTATCGGGCGCCGGCCCCAGCCTCGGCCCAGAACACATCCCCGGTCATGGGATTGTGGACAACCCCGGCCGCAAGCTCCCCGCCGCGCTCCAGTCCGATCGAAACGCAGAAGACGGGCACTTTATGGGCAAAATTGGTCGTCCCGTCGAGGGGATCGATAATCCAGCGGTATGCGGCGCCGGTCAGCGACTTGAGGCCTTCCTCGGCGATGAAGTCGTGGCCCGGAAAGGCCTTGGACAGCCGGTCGAAGATCAAGGCCTGGGCCGCGGTGTCAGCCTCGGTGACCAGGTTGATCTCGCCCTTGTAATGGATCTCGGGCATCCGGTGGTATTTCTCCCGCAGCAGGGCGCCGGCTTCCAGGGCGACGCCGCGGGCGGTCTCCAGCATCGCGGTGATCTCGCTCATGGCGCGAATCATCTTACCAAAGAATAGGGGTACAGTATACGTAATCCCCTATTTTTGCGGCCCTGTTATGCTAATATGAGACTATGACCGCGCCGATGCCGCGGGAGGGAACCCTCCTCGAAACCCCCTTCGCCCGCCTGCTCTTCGACCTCTGGCGCACGGGCGCGGGCGGACGCCTCCGCCTGCGCGACGGCGGAGCCGAGCGGGTCCTCCATCTCGAAAGCGGCGACGTGATCGTCGAGCGGGAAAGTCTGACCGAAAAGGACTTTCTGGCCGCCCTGGTCAAGAAAAAGATTCTCTCGGCCGAAGAGGCCAAGCAGTGCGGCAAGACAGCCAAGGCCGGCGGGGTCTCGCCCCTCCGGGCCCTAGGCGAGCTGGGCTACGTCTCGCCGCAGGCGCTCTGGAACTTCCTCGAGTCGTTCTACGCCCGCCGCCTTTTCCCGCTGTTCGACTGGGAATCGGGGCGCTGGGCCTTGGACCCCGAGGCTTCCCTACCCGTCCGGGAACGGTTGGGCCGGCTCGCGACGCAGGATCTCGTCCTGCAGGGCGTGCGCCAGATGCGCAACGCCGCGGTCATGGGCCGGCGCCCGATACAACGGCCGNNCAGATGCGCAACGCCGCGGTCATGGACCGGTTCTTGCCGGAGGAAACGGCTCCCATCCGGGTCACCGCCCCGGCCCATATCAGTCGGATCGCCTGGGAGCCGCACGAGCGCTACGCCCTGCAGGTGGTCGGCTGCGTTCCCCATGTCAAAGCCTTCTACGAGGCCTGCGAGATCGGCCGCCCGGAGGCCCGCAAGATCCTCTTCGGCTTCTTCGCCCTCGGCATCGCCGCGCCGGCCGATGAGTCGGCGCGCCGACCGCGGGGCGAGTCCGATCCGGCGGACGCGGGCGGCTCCCCCATCGACGCCCTGAACGAGAAGTGCGCCTTCCTCTACCGCTATGTGACCAAGGAGATCGGACCGCTCGGCCGGACAATCGTAGCCCGATCCGTCGAGGAGGCCCGGCCCGGGCTCGGTCCGCTCTTCCAGAAGGCCGTCCTTCTGCCCGACGGCCGGATCGAGGCCGACCCCGCCCTGCGCCCCGGATCGACCGGCATTCCCGAGGCCATGCGCAAGGCCCTGGTCCGCGGCTACGAGGAGATCCTGATGGCCGAGGTGCTGGCCGTGCGCAAGGCCCTCGGCTCCCGCCACGAAAGCGCCCTGGTTCAAGCCTTGGAGAAAGTCGGCTCGGCATGAACCGCCGCCAGCTTCTCGCCGGGCTCATCTTCCTGACCGCCCTGGCCGTCTATGTCCTCATCCGCGTCATCCTCTGAAGGCCCCGTCGCGGTCGTCCTGGCCGGCCCGACCGCGGTCGGCAAGTCCGCCCTGGGGCTTCTCCTGGCCGAGCGCTTCGACGGTGAGATCGTCTCCTGCGACTCGATGCAGGTCTACCGCGGCTTCGACATCGGCACGGACAAGCCGGGGCCGGAGGACCTCCGCCGCGCGCCCCACCATCTGATCGACATCCGCGACGGGAGGGAGCAGTTCACCGCCGCCGACTTCGCCGTCTTGGCCGCCCGGACGATCGGCGAGATCCGCAGCCGCGGCCGGCTGCCGCTGGTGATCGGAGGGACCGGACTCTACCTCAAGGCTCTCCTCGACGGCTTATTCCCGGGCCCCGGGCGCGACGAAGCTGTCCGGGCGGAGCTCGAGGAGGAGGCCCGGCGGGGCGGCCTGGACGCGCTCTACGCCCGGCTGGAAGCGCTCGACCCGGCCTATGCGGCCGCGATCGGCAGTCGGGACCGCGTCCGCATCGTCCGGGCTCTGGAGGTACGGACGGTAACGGGCACCCCGCTCTCCGAGCACTTCAAGCGCACCGAGGGTTTCCTGCCCGGCTTCCGGACCGTCCGGATCGGCCTGCAGCGGGAGCGGGCCGAGCTTTGCCGCCGCATCGAAGCGCGGACCGAGCGGATGTTCGCCCGCGGTTTGGTGGACGAGGTCCGGGGGCTTCTCGCCTCCGGCCTGCCCGAGAGCGCGCCGCCCTTTAAAGCTCTCGGCTACCGCCACGCCCTGGCCGTCCTTAGCGGAACAATGACACCCGAGGAGGCCGCCGCTCAAACCGCCGTCGACACCCGCCGTTACGCCAAACGCCAGATGACTTGGTTCCGGCACATGAGCGGGATGCGCTGGTTCGGAGCGGACGACGCCGAGGGTGTCGCCCGCCACATCGCCGAGAGCCTGGAGATATGATGGAAAAAGCCGTCCTGGTCAGCCTGGCCCGCAACGCCAGGGAGAAGCTGGAAGCCGAGGAATCCCTGGAGGAGCTGGCCGGCCTGGTCCGAGCCGCTGGAGCCGAGGTAGCCGCCTCGGTTCTCCAGGTCCGCCCGGCCATCGATCCCAAGACCTACATCGGCGAGGGCAAGGCGGAGGAAATCGGCTGGTTGGCCGAGGACAAGGGAGCCGGCCTGGTCGTCTTCGACGTAGGCCTCAGCCCCAGCCAAGCCCGCAATCTGGAGAAGGAGACAAAGGCCCGGGTCATCGACCGCAACCAGGTCATCCTGGACATCTTCGCCCGGCGGGCCCGCTCGACGGAGGGCAAGCTCCAGGTCGAGCTGGCCCAGCTGAGCTACCTCCTGCCGCGGTTGGCGGGCCGCGGCATCCAGATGTCCCGCCTGGGCGGAGGCATCGGGACCCGCGGCCCCGGCGAGACCAAGCTCGAGTCCGACCGGAGGCGGATCGAGCTGCGGATGTCGCGCATCCAGGACCGCATCCGCGACCTTCAGAAGCGCCGGGCCGGGCAAAGGTCCAGCCGCCGCAAGAGCCTCATCCCCCTGGCGGCCCTGGTCGGGTACACCAGCGTCGGCAAGACGACCCTCTTCAACCGTCTGGCTCGCGAGACCGCCTGGACCTCGCCCCAGCTGTTCGCTACTCTCGACCCCCTGGTCCGGCGGGCTTCCTTCTCCGACGGCCTGGTCTATTTTCTCAGCGACACGGTCGGCTTCATCCGCAAGCTTCCGCCCGAGCTGGTGACCTCGTTCAAGGCCACCCTGGAGGAGGTCCTGGAAGCCGACCTCATCCTGCACGTCATCGATCACGGCTCCGAAGCCTCGGCGGCTCAAGCCGAAGCCGTGATCCGGATCCTGGACCAGATCGGAGCCGGGGACATTCCCCGCCTCGCGGTCTATAACAAGATCGACCGCCTCCCCGACCCGCAGACCTGGCTGGACCGCAACGGCGCCCCCGGGGAGGAGAGCGTCTACGTGTCGGCCCGGACGGGAGAAGGCCTGGAAGACCTCCTGGCCCGCATGCGCTCCCGGCTTTACCGCGGCCTCAAGATTTTCGACCTGCGCATCCCGCTGGACCGGGCCGGCCTGCTGGACTCGCTGGCCCGCTGGACGATCGTCTTGAAAAAGCAGTCCCGCGGGGATTATTATGAGGTGAGGGTTATGGCCGATCCCCAGGGGATGTTGACCTATCTCCCCTATGTCGAAAGCGGCCGAGGAGAGCTGAAATGAGGAAACAGGTGCTGCTGATCGCCCTTCTGGCGGGAGGGCTGGCCGCCTGCATGACCGGGCCCATCGTCCGGCCGGACGTCCATATCGAGCCGCCTTCCCCGGGCGCCGCGGCCAGTCTGACCCTGGACGAGCGAATCGCCGTCCGGGACGCCTGGACGGCCCTGCGCGAAGGCAAGCTGGACCGCTCTCGGCGCCTCTTCGCCCGCCTGCCGGTGGACAATCCCTTCGTCTCGGCCGGGCTCGGCTATCTGGCCATCATCGACGACGACCTGGCGGCGGCCGAGGATTACCTGCAGCGCTCGCTGGAGATCCAGCCCGAGCTGATCGTCTCCTACCTGGGCCTGGGCCAGGTCTACCAGAAGACCGGACAGGAAGAGCCGGCCTACAAGATGTACCTGGAGGCCCTGAAGCGGGAGCCGGAGAACGAGTTCGCCCGGACAGGCGCCGACGGCCTGGCCGAGTCCCTGACCCGGGCGGCCATGGCCGAGGCCAAGCGGGCGGCGGAGGAAGGCGATGCCGAGAAGAGCAAGGCCGCCTATCTGCGGGCCCTGGAATACTCGCCGCGTCTCAAGGCCGCCCACACCGCCTTGGCCCGCCAGTTCATCAAGGAAAAGGATTTCCACAGCGCCTTCATGCATATGAAGGCGGCCGGTGATGACCGGGTCGAGGACGCCGCCCTGCTACGGGAGTTCGCCGATGCCCTCTATAAAGCCGGCCAGTGGTCGCGCAGCCTGGAGATCTACGAGCAGATCGTCGCCATCGAACCGCAGGACAAGGCGGCCAAGGACCGCAGCGACCAGATCAAGAACCGGCTGGGGGTCGTCGACCTGCCCGACCAGTACGCAGCCATCGCCTCGACCCCCGTCCTGATCAAGGAGGACGCGGCCGCCCTGATCGGAGTCCAGTTCCGCGAAGCCCTGGCCGAGATCAACGCCAAGACGCCGATCATCGTCGACATCACCGTCTCCTGGGCCCAGCGCTACATCGTCAAGGTCGCCTCGCTGAACATCCTGGAGGTCTATTCCAACCATACCTTCCAGCCCAAGAAGGCCCTCAACCGGGCCGAGTTCGCCGACGCCCTGTCCAGGCTCATCGAGGTCCTCCGCAAGGCGGGACGCAAGCTCATGCCCCAGCTGCCGATCGACCGCATCCGCATCGTCGATGTGCCGCAGGAGCATTTCTACTTCCAGCCCGTGGCCCAAGCCGTGGCCTACGGCCTGATGGAGCTGGGCCCGGACCGGACCTTCCGTCCCGAGCAGCCTATCACGGGGAGGGAAGCCGTTCGGATGATCGAGCTTCTGGCCGGGCTGGCTCGCTGAAAGGGCGCGTCCCGGCATGAAACGCGCCCGGACGGACGGCCTGAAGTCGCAGGTCTGGACCCTGCCCAATCTGATCAGCCTGAGCCGCATCCTGCTGACGCCGGTTTTCCTCTGGGCCGTCCTGGAACATCGGCCGCGGACGGCGCTCATCGTCTTCCTGGCGGCAGGCCTCAGTGACCTTCTCGACGGCCTGGCCGCCCGCATGCTGCAGGTCCGGTCGAAGCTGGGGATGATCCTCGACCCGGCCGCGGACAAGATCCTGATGGCGACCGCCTTCGTCATCCTGATGTTCCGGTCCCTGGCCTCGCCCAACGCCCTGCCATTGGGGCTGACTCTGCTCGTCTTCGGCCGCGATCTGATGATCGCCTTCGGGGTCCTCATCGGCTACCTGCGCTGGCGGGAGAAGACCTTTCCCCCTTCGCTCCTGGGCAAGTTCTGCACCGCCTTTCAGCTGGGGGCGGTCTTCCTGGTCCTGCTGCTGAACTATCTCGCCAAGCCGGCGCCCTGGATGGTCTGGATGTACGGCCTGACCGCGGCCCTGACCGTCGCCTCGGGGATCGACTACATCCTCTACGGCCTGCGCCGCATCCGCCAGCTCCGGGGCGAAGCAGACGCTACTTGACGCTCTTGTCGATGAACCCCCCGCGCAGGGTCTTCCACAGAATCTTGATGTCGAACAGCAGCGACCAGTTCTGGATGTAGTAGAAGTCGTACTCCAGCCTCTTCTCGATCGAGGTATCCTGGCGCAGGCCGTGGACTTGGGCCCAGCCGGTCAGGCCGGCCCGGACCTTGTGCCGGAGCATGTACTTGGGGATGGTGTCGGTGAACTCGCGGACGAACTCGGGCCGCTCGGCCCGCGGGCCGACCAGGCTCATCTCGCCCTTGAAGACATTGACCAGCTGGGGCAGCTCGTCGATGCTGTACTTGCGCATGAAGCGGCCGATCTTGGTCACTCGCGGGTCTTCGGGCTGGCACATCTGCGGCCCGTCCTTCTCCGCGTTGCAGATCATGGTCCGGAACTTGTGGATGCGGAAGCGCCGGCCGTCGTTGCCGACCCGCTCCTGGTGGTAGAAGATCGGACCGCGCGAGGTCAGCTTGATCAGGATTCCAACGACCAGGAAGAGCGGCGAGAGCAGGGCCAGCCCCAGCCCGGACACGACGATGTCCGCCAGGCGCTTGATGATCTTGCCGGCGCCCTGCAGGGGCACTTCATCGATGGAGATGACCGGGAAGCCGTCCAGATCATGGACCATGGCCTTCAGGGTCAGAAGCTGGAAGAAGTCGGGCACGATACGGACGTTGACCGGGTACTTGTTGACGATCTGGAGGGTTTCCACGATCTCCGAGTAGCTGGCCAGGCTGAGGGCTACGTAGAGCTCCTGGATGCCCTCGGCCTCGATGACCCGGCCGACATCGGCCACTTTGCCCAGGACCGGCAGGCCGCCGTCGACGAGGAGAATCGCGCCGATGGGCCGCTCGTCGTCCAGGAAGCCCTTGACGACGAAGCCCAGATCCTTGTATTCGATGAGCTTCTGGGCCACCGTCCGGCCCAGCTCTCCCGCGCCCACCACCAGCACGTTCTGCAGGTTCAGGCCGCGGGCATAGCGGCGGTTCATGAAGTAGTAGATCTGGTTGCGGAAGAAGGAGATGGTGAAGACGACGGCCACCCCGTAGATGGCCAGGAAGACATGCGACGGCTTGACCATCACGAAACGGAAGAGAGGGGCCGAGCCCTGGGAGTAAGCATTAAGGTAGCCGAGCAGGCCGAGGACGATGAGGATCGAGAGAAGGGCGTTCAGGCAGACAGTGACGAAATCCTCCAGGCGCGTCCGCCGCAGGCGGGCCTTGTAGAACCCCTGCAGGTAGAAGACGAACAGGTGGGCGGCCAGGAAGACCGGCAGGAGGACCAGGTAGGAGCCGATCCGGGGCACGCCCTTGGCCGGATCGACCGGGATGATGTAGGCGTAGAAGCGGAAGAGGTAGGTGTAGAGGAAAGACAGCGCGATGGCCAGGACATCGCTGAGGAGAAAGGTGCCCGATAGACGGGTGCGGTGCTTGCCGATCACGGTCTTTCCTTGGCCTCCCGCCACTTATCCCGCAGGAAGGCGCTCATCCGGCTCTTGAAATTCGGGCCCGAGAACCGCAGGGCCTGCTCCCGGACGGTCCGGCTATTAAAGGTCAGCCCCCCGAATTTGTCAAGGGCCGCCAGGAGGCTTTCGACCAAGGGACGCTCGAAGAAGAGGCCGGTTTCGCCGTCCCGGACGGTCTCCGTGGCCCCGCCGCGGCCGAAGGCGACGACCGGCGTGCCGCAGGCCTGGGCCTCGACGACGGAGATGCCGAAGTCTTCCTCGCCGGGAAGAAGGTACAGACGGGCGTCCCTATAGAGCGCCCGCAAGTCCGGGCCGCTCAAGGGGCCGGTGAACTCGACGTTGGATTTGGCGGAGGACTTGAGGGCCTTGTAATCGGGGCCGTCGCCCACGATCTTGAGTGGGCGGCCGCTGCGGCTGTAAGCCGCCACGGCCAAGTCGACCTTCTTATAAGGGACCAGCGCGGTCACGATGAGGTCGAAAGCCCGGGATGGAGCGGCCTCGCCGGGGGTGAAGAAATCCGTGTCGACGGGCGGGTGGATGATCTCGGCCGGCCGGCGATAGTATTTTTCGATGCGGCGGGCCACGGCTCCCGCGTTGGCCACGAAATGGTCGACCCGGGCCGCGGAGGTCACGTCCCACTGGCGGAGGGCATGGATCATGCCCGGTATCAGCAGCCTGGAGAAAGGCCCCAGCTTCCCCAGGCCAAAATAGGCCCAGTACTGGTTCCAAGCGTAGCGGACGGGAGAATGGATGTAGGAGACGTGCAGAGCGTCCGGATGGGGAATGATGCCCTTGGCCACGCAGTGGGAGCTGGAAACGACCAAGTCGAAGGCCTGCAGGTCGAAGCTCTCTGCCGCCTGGGGGAAGAGAGGCAGATACCAGCGGTAGTGACGTTTGAGGAAGGGCATCCGCTGCAGAAAGCTGGTCTCGATCTGCCTGGCTTCGATCTCGGCCGCCTGGCTGCCCTTGAAATGGAAGAGGGTGAAGATGGGAGCTTGAGGAAAGATCTCGGCCAGAGCCTCCAGGACCTTTTCCCCTCCCCGCCGGCCCGTCAGCCAGTCGTGGACCAGGGCGACGCGCGCGTTGTGCATGTTCACAGGCGATTATATGGAGGGGGGTTACGGAAAGTCAATTTTAGAGTCCCCTCACAATTCCGGGAAAAGCGGCCCGGGGTACCGTCCCGGCGGAGCCTGCGCAGCCCTCGTCGGGACGTTGCTTCAACTGTCCCCGCGAGGACGGCTTCGGGTCCTTAACGCCTTTTCCCACCGATCTCCTCGGCGCCTGCAGCGCTTCGCAGTCCTCGTCGGAACATCGCTTCGATGGTTCCCGCGGGGGCGGAACTCCGCGTGCTCGCCCGTTCGGTCCTCATGGCCCTCCCACTCCATCTCTTTCCCCAAAGAGAGTCGCGTGCTCAAACATCCTCCGGCGGCCGCAGAGCTTGCGTAGCCCTAGCCGGGACGTCGCTTCGATAGTCCCCGCCGGGGCTGGCTGCCCTCGGAGAGAAGTGGAAAAAGGCTGGACCCTCGCGGAGCTTGCGAAGCCCTAGCCGGGACGTTGTTTCAACAGTCCTCGCCAGGGCGATTTCGCCGTTGGCC
>DFYJ01000126.1 GCA_002383325.1 Candidatus Aminicenantes bacterium UBA4085 | reverse complement strand
GCTGACCCCGCCGACGGGAGACATCGTAAGAGGCGGAAGCATGGAGGGGATCGCCCCGGTCGGCCAGCTGGCCGAAGCGCCCGTGGTCCTGGAGTGGAAGCCGGTCGGAGTCGCGGGTGACTACACGGTCACCCTGACCGGGCCGGGCCTGGCCTGGTCAGAGCGGACGGCCTCGCCCCGGATCGAGATCCCGCCGGACATCCGGGCCAGAATGGTCCGCGGCGGCGAGTATCGCTGGAAAGTGAAGGCTTTCGCCCGGCAGGGCGGCCTGCTGGCCGTGTCAGCCGAAGCCGCCTTTCGCATCGCCGAATAGGCCGCCCCGTCAGTCTTCGTTGGTCGACTCTTCCTCGTAGTACATCCGCCCGCGGCTTTCGTCCTCGAAGGCCAGGCAGCACATCAGGCGGCCGCACAGGCCGGAGATCTTGGTCGGATTGATGGCGATATGCTGCTTGCGGGCCTTCTGGATGGTCACCGGCTCGAAGGTCCGCATGAAGCTGGCGCAGCAGAGAGCCCGGCCGCAGACGCCCAGTCCGCCCAGGATCTTGGCCTCGTCGCGGACGCCGACTTGGCGCATCTCGATCCGCATCCGCAGCTCCTTGGCCAGGTCCTTGACCAGCTGGCGGAAGTCGACCCGGCCGTCGGCCGTGTAGAAGAAGACGCCCTTCTTCTCGGTGAAGAAGTAGCGGACCGCGGTCAGCTTCATAGGCAGATTGCGGCTGCGGATGCGCTGCAGGCAGATATCGAAGGCTCGCCGCTCGCGGTCCTCCATCCACTCCATCTTGCGGACGTCGTCGTCATGGGCCTTGCGGAGGATGACCGGGGCCAGCTCGATCCGCCGGGCGTGCAGGCAGAGGACGGAGTCGGTGTCGACGACCGTGGCCAGCTCGCCGCCGAACTCGGAGTCGACCAGGCAGAGGTCTCCCTTCTCGATCTCGAGGCCGTTGCGGCGGGCCCGGATCATCCGCGCCGTCCGCTCGGAAATCAAACAAACCAGCTCTGGCATGGGTGTCATCCTACATCGAAATGGCCGCCTGCCGCCAGCGGGCGGTCAGGCCGGCGGCCAGCAGGCCGAGGTGAACGTTGCGGTCCAGCGAGGACTGGGCCTCCTGCAGGAGGCCGACGATCCGCAGGGCGGAGGCCGGCGCCAGCGTTCCGGCGCAAGTCCGCAGCTCGTGCTCATAGTCAGGGTTGAGAAGCAGGCGCACGTCCCCGCCCTCGGCCAGCAGGGCCGCGTCCCGGCCGAAGGCGGCCAGCATCTCCAGGGTCCGCCCCATCTCCTCCTTGACCTCCTTGCGCCGGCCCGAGCCGAAGCGGCGCAGCAGGGCCGCGGCCTCCCGGCCCGTGGTCAAGGCCTCGAAGATCGCCCAGGCTTCGCGCCGCTCGGTTTCGATCTCCTTCCAGTCGAGGCTCATGGCCCGGTCCAGGTTGCCGCGCACCACCAGGGCCGTGATGCGGGCTCTCTCAGGTTCCACTCCGCGCGCCACAAGGACTTTCTCGATATCCTCGTCAGAGACGGGCAGGAAGGTCAGGATCCGGCAGCGCGACTTGATGGTCGGGAGGATGGGGACCGTCCCGTCGCTGAGCAGGACGATATGGGTGAAGAGCGGCGGCTCCTCCAGGATCTTGAGCAGGGAGTTGGCCGCCTCCTCGGACATGGAGTCGGCATCGTCGACCAGGAAAATCCTCTTGCGGCCGAGCATCGGCTTGAGACCGGCCAGCGACTTGAGCTCCCGCATCTGTTCGATGGAGATCGAGGTCTTGTCCTTCCAGACTTCGATCTCATATTCGATGACGTCGGGGTGCGTTCCGATCTTGTCCCTGCCCGTAGCCTTGTCCTTATAAACTTTGACCACGGCCTGGCAGGATTCGCACTTGCCGCAGGCGTCGTCGGCTTGATTCAGGCAATTGAGGGCCTGGGCCAGGGTCCGGGCCGTCTCGCGCTTGCCCACGCCTTGCGGACCGGTGAAGAGCAGGGCGTGCGGCACCCGGCCGTGGGCCAGGGCCAGCTTGAGAATGTCCTGGACGCGGCGGTTCCCGGCAATGTCGCTGAAAGGCATGGCGCCCTAGGCTCCCGTTTCCTCTTCCGGCGGCCCCCCTCGAAGGTAGCGCCCGGTATAAGAGCCGGGGGCCGCGGCGATTTCTTCGGGTGTTCCGGCAGCTACGATCCGGCCGCCCTCCTCGCCGCCCTCGGGGCCCAGATCGATAATATAGTCGCAGGCCCGGATCACTTCAAGGTTGTGCTCGATGACCAGGACGGTGTTGCCGCGACGGACCAGCTCGTCCAGCAGCTCCAGCAGCTTGCGGATGTCGTCGAAGTGCAGCCCCGTGGTCGGCTCGTCCAGGAGGTAGAGGGTCCGTCCGGCGGCCCGCCGCCCCAGCTCCTTGGTCAGCTTGATGCGCTGGGCTTCGCCGCCCGAGAGATGGGGGGCGGGCTGGCCCAGGCGGATGTACCCCAACCCAACCTGGCGGAGTACGGCTAGCTTGCGCTTCAGCTGGGGGTGGGCCTTGAAGTGCTCGTAGGCCTCGTCCACGGTCATGGCCAGCAGATCGGCGATGGTCTTGCCCTTGTACCGGACGGACAGGGTCTCCTTGTTGTAGCGCAGGCCGCCGCAGCGGTCGCAAGTGACGAAGACATCGGGCAGGAAGTGCATCTCGACCCGCTTGACCCCGGCCCCCTGGCACTCCTCGCAGCGGCCGCCGGGGACGTTGAAGCTGAAGCGGCCCGAGGAGTAGCCCCGGGCCTGGGCCTCCTGGGTCCGGGCCAGCACCGTCCGCAGGTCGGCGAACAGCCCGGTATAGGTGGCCGGATTGGAGCGGGGCGTGCGCCCGATAGGCTTCTGGTCGACCGAAACGACCTTGTCCAGCTTGTCGACGCCGTGGATGGCGGCATGGGCCCCGGCCCGCTGCTTGGCCCCGGCCAGCTTGTTCTGAAGACTCCGGTGAAGGATGTCGTAGACCAAGGTGCTCTTGCCGGAGCCGGAAACGCCGGTCACCGCGGTCATGCAGCCCAGGGGGATGCGGACGTCGATGTCTTTGAGGTTGTGCTCGGAAGCCTTGACCACGGTCAGCCACGAAGTCGGGATCCGCCGCCCGTGGCGGCCGTTGACCGCCATCTCGCCCCGCAGGTAGCGGGCGGTCAGGGAGTCGGGCGAGGCCAGGATGGCGGAGAGGGGGCCCTCGGCCACGACCCGGCCGCCCTGCTCGCCGGCCCCGGGGCCGAGATCGAGGATATGGTCGGCGGCCCGGATGGTCTGCTCGTCGTGCTCGACGACCAGGACGGTATTGCCGTCGTCGCGGATGCGCCGCAGCAGGCGGATGAGCCGGCCGTTGTCCCGCTGATGGAGACCGATGGTCGGCTCGTCCAGGACGTAGAGGATGCCCCGCAGCCGGGCTCCGGCCTGGGCCGCCAGCCGGACCCGCTGGGCTTCGCCGCCGGAGAGGGTGGCCGTGGCCCGGTCGAGGTGGAGGTAGGACAGGCCCAGCTCGACGCAAACCCCCAGCCGTCCCAGGATCTCCTTGCGGATCTTGCCCGCCACTGCCTCCTCGGCTCCTTCCATGCGGAGCGCGGCCAGCTCCTCGATCAGGCGCTGGACGGGCAGAAGGCTCCACTCGTGGATGCTGCGCCCGTCGACCCGGACGGCCAGGCTCTCGGGCTTCAACCGGCGCCCCTGGCAGGCCGGGCAGACCTCATCGGTCAGGGCCGGCTCGCCCCATTCGTCGTTCTCGGTCTTGCGGCCCAAGCCGTGGCAGGCCGGGCAGGCGCCGTAAGGCGTGTTGAAGGAGAAGTGGCGGGGCTCGAACTCGGGAAGGCTGATGTCGCAGACCGGGCAAAGGAGCCGCAGGGAGAAGTAGGACTCCGCGCCGTCGGGCCGCAGCAGCAGAACCTCGCCGCCGGAGACGTCGAGGGCGGTCCGGACGGCCTCCCGCAGACGGCCCAGGGTGTGGGGGGCGATGCGCAGCTCGTCGACCAGGACCTGCGCCGTGTGGGCCTTGGTCCGCTCCAGGACGATCGGCCCGTCCAGGTCGCGGAAGCGGCCGTCCACCCGAACCTCGATGAAGCCCTTCTTCAGCAGGCGGTCGAAGAGCTTGTGGTACTCGCCCTTGCGGCCGCGGATGACGGGGGCCAGGATCCGGACCTTCTGGCCCGGCGCGGTCTCGGCCGCCCTGGTCACGATCTCCTCGGCCGTCTGCTGGCTGACCGGCCGGCCGCAGGAAGGGCAGTGGGGCGTGCCGGCCTTGGCAAAGAGCAGGCGCAGCAGGTCGTAGGTCTCCGTCACCGTGCCGACCGTGGAGCGGGGATTGGAGGAGATGGTCTTCTGGTCGATGGAGATGGCCGGGGAGATGCCCTCGATGGCCTCAACCTCGGGCTTCTCCATCATCTCCATGTACTGGCGGGCGTAGGCCGACATGCACTCGATGTAGCGACGCTGTCCCTCGGCGAACAGGGTGTCGAAGGCCAGGGAGGATTTGCCCGAGCCGCTGGGGCCGGTGACGACGATGAGCTTGTGGCGCGGCAGGCGGACGTCGATCCGCTTGAGATTGTGTTGGGCCGCCTTCTTGACCACGATTTCGGTCAGCATAACCCCTGATTTTAGCCGATTCGGCGGTAAAAAGACAGTCGGCGCCGAGCGGCGGGATGGGCGACTGAGAAAATCCGGCCCGGGGGAACGTCTATATCCAAGAAGCGGCAGGAGATGGCAGGGGGGGGAGTTGACATTGTATATACAAACGAGTACCTTCACCGGGAGGACGATATTTTGGAGCCCCGCCAAGGACGCCCTTCTGAGACGGACAAGACATCTCGGCTTTCAGGATGTCGTCGATGCCATAGCCGGAGGTCGCCTGCTGTGGATGATCGATCACCCCAGCCCGGAGAGCTACCCGGGCCAGAAAGTTCTCGCTGTCGCCTTGAAAGGCTATGTCTACCTGGTTCCGTGTGAGGTCCATGATGAGACCGTCGAGCTCAAAACCTTCTATCCGAGCCGCAAAGCCGTCCGCGAATGGAGGAAAGGCCGCCGGATGGAAGGCGGGCCGGAAGCTCCCTGAGGCTTTTTTTGAACCCCTCGACGAGCAAGAGCGGGTTCTGAAGGAAGCCGATGAAAAGGGCGATTTCCATCTTCTCCCCGACCAGGAGGGCTGGCGGACGGCCCTCCGCGACGCCGCCCGCTTGACCCTGGCCAAGGATCGGCACATCAGCATCCGGTTGGCGACGGCCGACGTCCTGGCCCTGAAGAAGAAGGCTGCCGACCTGGGCATTCCTTACCAGACCCTGATCGGCTCCCTTCTTCACCAATACGTCGAGGGCAAGATCCGGGCCGCGTTCTAAGGGAGCCCCCATGAGCCGCACCGAAAGCCTGCTCAAGTCCCTGGAGACGATCGGCGACCTGGCCATCAAGTCCGACTCCCTGAAGGCCGTCAAGCATCTTCCGGCCCAGGAGGCCCGCCTGGAGGATTACCCGGCCGAGGTCCACCCCGAGCTGGTCAAGGTCCTGAAGGGCAAGGGCTTCGAGCGGCTCTACACCCATCAACATTCCTGCTGGAAGGCCGTACAAGAGCGCCGCAACGCGGTCGTGGTCACGCCCACGGCCTCCGGCAAGACGCTCTGCTACAACCTGCCCGTCCTGGACGCCATGCTCAAGGATCCCTCGGCCCGGGCCCTCTACATCTTCCCGACCAAGGCCCTGGCCAACGACCAGCGGGCCGAGCTGGACGAGACCCTGGCGGCGCTGCCCGGCGAGATCCGGGTCTTCACCTACGACGGCGACACGCCCCAGGACGCCCGCAAGGCCATCCGGGCCCGCGGCCACATCGTCCTGACCAACCCGGACATGCTCCACGCCGGCATCCTGCCGCACCACACCAAGTGGATCAAGCTGTTCGAGAACCTCAAATACATCGTCATCGACGAGCTGCACCACTACCGCGGCATCTTCGGCTCGCACCTGGCCAACGTTCTGCGCCGGCTGAAGCGGGTGGCCGCCTTCTACGGGGCCAAGCCGCAGTTCATCCTCTGCACCGCCACCATCGCCAACCCAGTCGAGATGGCCGAGAAGATGATCGAGGAGCCGGCCGCCCTGATCGACGACAACGGGGCCCCGCGGGGGGAGAAGTTCTTCCTTTTCTACACTCCCCCGGTGGTCAACCAGGCTCTCGGCATCCGCCGCTCCTACGTCAACGAGAGCCGCCGCATCGCCTCGATCTTCCTGAAAAACAACCTGCAGACCATCGTCTTCGCCCAGAGCCGCCTGATCACGGAAGTCCTCCTGACCTACCTCAAGGAGGACATCGAGAAGACGATCAAGGACGAGGGGCTCATCCGCGGCTATCGCGGCGGCTACCTGCCGATCAAGCGGCGGGAGATCGAGAAGGGCCTGCGGGAGGGGAAGATCCTGGGTGTCGTCTCAACCAACGCCCTGGAGCTGGGCATCGATATCGGGACCCTGGACGTAGCCGTGCTGGCCGGCTACCCCGGGACCATCGCCTCGACCTGGCAGCGGGCCGGGCGGGCCGGCCGCAAGACCGGAGCCTCGGCCGCGGTGCTGGTGGCGAGCAGCGCGCCCCTGGACCAGTTCATCGTCAACAACCCCGAGTACTTCTTCGGCGGCATCCCGGAGAAGGCCCTCATCAACCCCGACAACCTGACCATCCTCATCAGCCACCTGGAGTGCGCCTCCTTCGAGCTGCCGTTCAAGGACGGCGAGACCTTCGGCCGGGCCGAGATCGGCGAGCTGCTCAAGTTCCTGGAGGAGGAGAAGCTGGTCCACCACTCCAAGGACACCTGGTACTGGACCTCGGACGCCTACCCGGCCGACGGGGTCAGCCTGCGGTCCATCTCCTCGGACAACTTCGTGGTCGTGGACACCACCGGGCCGCACAAGGTCATCGCCGAGGTCGACTTCACGGCCGCCCTGACCACCCTGCACGAGAAGGCCATCTACATCTGTGAGGGCGAGCAGTACTTCGTCGAGAAGCTGGACTACGAACAGCGCAAGGCCTACGTCAAGAAGACCGACATCGACTACTATACCGACGCCATCGACTACACCAAGATCAAGATCCTGGACCAGTTCGATAAAAAGCATTTGGACCGCTTCGACGTCCGCCACGGCGAGGTCCACGTGGCCACCCAGGTGGTCGGCTTCAAGAAGATCAAGTTCCACACCATGGAGAACGTCGGGGCGGGCGACCTGAGCCTGCCCCAGAACGAGATGCACACCACGGCCTACTGGGTGACCATTCCGGCCGACCTGGTCCAATCGCTGGAGTACGCCCCGGAGCAGAAGATCAACGGCCTCTACGGCCTGTCCTACATTCTGCACCACGTGGCGCCGCTCTTTTTAATGTGCGACATCCACGACATCGGCGTCTCGCTGGGCGACAACTCGACCGGCGAGTCCCTCCCGCCGCGGGACCTGATAGCCAAGATCCAGCCCCTGCAGGGCCCGGTCTACGCCGACCTGGACTTCGAGCCCAACATCTTCCTCTACGACAACTACCCGGGCGGCATCGGCCTGAGCCCCTCGCTCTACGACCTGGACACATCCCTGCTCGAGCACTGCCGGCGGACGATCCAAGCCTGCGGCTGCACGGAGGGCTGCCCGTCCTGCGTCGGCCCGGTCAAGGAGAGCGGCGAGCAGGCCAAGGAAGTGGCTCTGGATATCCTCAACCGGCTCTTGGGCTGACGACCGGCCCCGACGGCCCGTCTTTTCAGCCGTTTCCGGCCGTTTTTCATTACCGCCCCCCTATGCTACAATTGTAGGGACGCCCATGAACATCATCAAGCTCCTCTCGGAAGCCACCCTGGTGGTCAAGATCATCCTGCTCATTCTCCTGTTCTTCTCGGTCTTTTCTTGGACCATCATCGTCTACAAGCGGCGCGCCCTGCGGGTCGCCGCGGTCCAGTCGCGCAAGTTTCAGGAAGTCTTCAAGAAGAGCCGCAATCTGACCGAGGTTCAGGAGGCCGCCAAAGGCTTCCCCGGCAGCCCCCTGGCCGCCGTCTTCCTGGCCGGCTACAAGGAGCTGGCCTACCTGGCCAAGCAGCAGCAAGCCGGCGGAGGGGCGGGCAACGGCAACGGTTCCCGCCTGGAGAATCTCGGCCGGGCCCTGACCAAGGCCAGCAACGGCGAAGTGGCCCGGATGGAGAAGATGATGGGCTTCCTGGCCACGACCGGCAGCGTCACCCCCTTCATCGGCCTGTTCGGCACGGTCTGGGGCATCATGGACGCCTTCATGACCATCGGCAAGACGCGCTCGACCAGCCTGATCGCGGTCTCCGGCCCGATTGCCGAAGCCCTCATCGCTACGGCGGTCGGCCTGTTCGCGGCCATCCCAGCCGTCATCGCCTACAACGCCTTCCTCCACCGGATCAAGGACCAGATCACGGACATGGAGGATTTCTCGCTCGAGCTCCTGAGCATCGCGGAGCGCCTCTATGGTACTCCCTAAGCTCGGCTCGCTCCGCTCCAAGCGCCAGATCGGCACTTCGCTGTCGGAGATCAACGTCACCCCGTTCATCGACGTCATGCTCGTCCTGCTGGTCATCTTCATGGTCACGACACCGCTCATGCAGTCGGGCATCGGGGTCGACCTGCCCACGGCCGAGACCGACAACGCCCCGGCCGAGGAGGGGCTGCGGCTGACCATCACGCCCGACCAGCGCATCCGCATCGGCGAGTCGCTCATCAACATCAACCTGCTGGAGAGCCGGCTCCTCAACTACTTCGCCGGCAAGACCAAGAAAGTCGTCTTCCTGCAGGCCGACAAGGACCTCTCCTACGGCTACATCATGGAGATCATGGACCTGGTCAAGAAGGCCGGCGTCGAGGTCGTCGGGCTGATGACCGAGCCCAAAGAGGTTGAGGACAAGGACAAGCGATGAGAAACCGGGCCTTCCAGAGGGCCCTCTATTGGTCGGCGGGGGCCCACGCAGTGCTCCTGCTCCTCTTTGTCGTCAATCCCAGCCTGCCTAAGTCGGGGCCCAAGGGCGAGATCCACTACATCAGCCTAGGCCTGGGCGGGGGAGGCGGGGGGAACGGAGGAGGAGGAGGCGGACGGACGGCCGGCCCGGCGCCGGAGGAGAAGCTGATCGAGACGCCCCTGCCCAAGCCGCAGCTTCGCGACCTGACCACGGCGGCCAAGGCTGAGGCGGCCGCCAAGCTCCGCTATCCCGCGGAGAAGGCCAAGACCAACCGCAGGAAGCCCGTTCCCGAGAAGACGACTTCCGTCACCCGGCCCGAGCCCGGGGCCAAGACGGCCAAGACGTCCGCTTCGGGCGGCCGGACCTCCGGGGGCGGCGGCACCGGGCTGACCATCGGCGGCGGCAGCCCCGGCTTCGGCGAAGGCTCCGGCCTGGGCGGTTACGACGACCAGATCGGCATGGGCGACTTCCCCTTCGCGTACTACCTCCAGATCATCCAGGACCGCATCTCGGGCCGCTGGTTCCAGTCGCTGGTCGACCCCGGCGTCACCGGCACCTTCCGGACCGCGGTCTATTTCCGCATTTTCCGCAACGGCACCATCTCCCGGGTCGAGGTCAAGGAGCCCAGCGGCCTGCGGGCCCTGGACATGTCGGCCCAGCGGGCCGTCACCGACGCCTCGCCCTTCCCGCCCCTCCCCGACGATTACGGGGAGGAGTACCTGGGCATCATCCTCATCTTCGAGCACACCAAATGACAAAGCGCACCCTTCTTCCGATTCTCGCCCTGGGCCTGGCCCTGGGCCTTCTGGGGACCGCCGCCGGCCAGCAGGACTACGTCCTGACCATCCGCGACGGCCAGGCCGCCATCTCCTTCGCTCTGCCGCCCTTTGCCGCCTCGGAGCGGACCCGGGCCGCGGCCGAGGAGATCCACGACATCCTGGAAGCCGACCTCAAGTACACCCGTGTCTTCTCCCTCCTGCCCAAGAGCCACTACGCCTACATTCAGACCCAGAGCTTGCGGACTATCCGCTACGAGGACTGGCAGTCCATCAACGCCGCCGTCCTCTTCACCGGCGAAGTCTCCCTGGCCGGAGGCGGCGACCTGGTCCTGGAGCGGAACTTCTACGACGTCAAGTCGAAGAAGCAGATCCTGCCGGGCAAGCGCTATCAGGCCAAGCCGGCCGACCTGCGCTTCCTGGCCCACCGCCTGGCCGATGAGATCATGAAGGCCTACGGCGAGAAGACGCTCTTCACCTCCAAGATCGCCTTCGTCAGCGACCGGGACGGCAACGACGAGATCTACATGATGGACTACGACGGGGCCGGCCAGACCCGGCTGACCTTCAACAAGGTCACCGACTACTCGCCGGCCTGGGCCGCCGACGCCTCCCGGATGGCCTACACCTCCTACCAGCAGCAGACGGCCGGCCTCTACATTTTGGACGTCTACGAGGGCAAGCGGACCCCGGTCTCGGTCCGGGGCGGCAACTACAGCCCGAACTGGTCGCCCGACGGCCGGAAGCTGGCCTTCGCCTCGACCATGGACGGCAACATGGAGATCTATACGGCCGAGGTGGAGGCCAGCCCGACCCGGATCGGCCGCATCAAGCGGCTGACCTTCAACCAGGGCATCGACACGGCCCCCAGCTGGTCGCCCAACGGACGCGAGATCGCCTTCACCTCGGACCGCGGCGGGACGCCCCAGATTTACATCTGCGACGCTGAAGGGAGCAACATCCGCCGGGTCTCCTTCGGGGCCAGCTACCACGACTCCCCGTCCTGGTCACCGACCGGGGACCGCATCGTCTACGTGGCCCGGGTGGACAACGTCTTCGACCTCTACGTCTACAGCATCCGGACCCAATCGGTCGCCAAGCTGACCGAGAGCAACGCCCGCAACGAGTCGCCCTCCTGGTCGCCGGACGGCCGCCACATCGTCTTCACCTCCAACATGCGCGGCGGCAGCCAGGTCTGGGTCATCGATATCGACGGGGCCAACTTGCGCCCGCTGACCTCCCAGGGCAAGAACAAGCTGGCCGACTGGGGCAGCTGAGCCGCGGCCGGGCGGATAAAGCAGGCCTCTCCCATCATCGGGAGGTTAGGGCGGTTCGGGGTGTCGGCCAACGGCGAAATAGCAAGGGCGCAGCCTTTTTCCACAGCTCTCTGAGGGCACCCGCCCTGGCGGGGACAGTCGAAGCGATGTCCCAGCTAGGGCTTCGCAAGCTCCGCGGGCGCCGAGGGATGTTTGAGCGCGCGACAATCCCACGGAATCGTGATGGAGTGGGTAATCTCCATGCTCGGCTGGTCTTGAATGCGGAGTTCCGCAGGCGCCGAAGAGAGTTGTGGAAAAAGGCGAGTTGCGCCCGAAGCCGCCGGGACGATACCCCGGAACGCCCTTCCCGAAGATGGGAGAAGAACCTTAAAAACAGCCCGGTTTCGTTGACAGTCCGCCCGAATTCATGTAAAAGAGGGTTTGCTCCGGCGGTCTCCCAATATCCCCCGCCGGGCCACCCGCTAGGAGGTTCCATGAAGCGCGCCCTTATCCCCGCCCTCGCCGTCATCGTGGCCGTGTCGTTCGCGGTCTCGTGCAAGCCCAAGGTCAAGCCGACTCCCAAGCCCGTCCAGGCCGTGGAGCAGCCCAAGGTCGAGAGGATCGAGCCCCAGGTCCCCGTCCAGAAGCCCACTCTGAGCGAAGAAGAGCTTTACATGGCCAAATCGCTCGAACAGATCAACCGGGAGAAGCCCCTGGGCATGATCAACTTCGACTACAACGAGTACGCCATCCGCGAAGACGCCAGGGACACCCTGGCCTCCAACGCCGCCTGGCTCAAGCGCTGGCCCAGCGCCAAGATCCTGATCGAGGGCCACTGCGACGAGCGGGGCACCGAGGACTACAACCTGGCCCTGGGCGAGAAGCGGGCCCAGGCCGCCTACGGCTATCTCGTCGGGCAGGGCATCCCGTCCTCCCGCATGAAGATCATCTCCTACGGCAAGAGCCAGCCGCTGGACATGGGCAAGGACGAGTCGGCCATGGCCCGCAACCGCCGCGACCAGTTCCTGATCATCGAGAAATAAGCCGTCAAGTCCATGAAAAAAGCCCTCGGAGCGGCGCTCGTTCTCATCCTGGCCGGCTCGGCGGCCGGCCAGGACCGGGAGAAGAAGACCTATGAGCTTCTCTACGAGGACGTCCAGCTCCTGAAGCAGCAGGTCCAACGACTGGACAAGAAGCTCGACGGGACCGTCGAGGACCTGCGCCGGATCAAGGACCAGCTCGGCGATCTGCAAACTCTCTTCAAGTCCCTGCAGACCGAGCAGGCCAAGACCAGCGACGGCGTGCGTGCCGTCCCGGCCCAGTATCAGGCCCTGACCGAGAGGCTGGGCCAGATCGAGACCCTTCTCATCCGGATGGCCGAGGATGTGGCGGCGCTGAAGTCCGCTCCGCCCGCGGCCGCCGACCCCGAGGCCCAGCCGCCCGACGAAGCCCCCGGCAAGAAGCCGCGGGACAAGGAAGCTCCGGCCAAGGCCAAGCCGGACGCCGCCGCAGGCGAGCCGGCGGCCAAGCCGCCCGTGACCAACCTCTCGCCCATGAGCGTCTACGACACCGCTCAAGCCGACTACAGCAAGAGCAGCTATGACCTGGCGATCGACGGCTTCACCATGTACCGGGAATCCTTCCCGACCAGCCCCCAGGCCGACAACGCCCTCTACATGATCGGCGAGTGCTACTACAGCCAGAAGAAGCTCCAGAAGTCCATCGACGCCATGGACGACCTGATCATGACCTATCCTCTGAGCGACAAGATCGAGGCGGCCTACCTCAAGAAGGGCTACGCCCTGGCCGAGCTGAAGAAGAAGGACGAGGCCGTCGGCGTGCTCAAGTACCTGATTTCCCGGTACCCCATCGCCGAGGAGGCCCGCCAGGCCCAGGAAAAGCTACGTGAGCTGCAGGAGCGATCATGAGAGACGTCAACAGCCTGAACAAGGTCATCCTGGTCGGTCGGCTGGGCCAGAAGCCCGAGCTGCGGGTCCTGCCCCAAGGCGACCGCTCCTTCGCCCGCTTCAGCCTGGCCACCAACGAAAAGTCCTACAACCCCACGACCAACGAATCGACGATGAAGGTCGAGTGGCATCGGATCGTGGTCTGGGGCAAGCAGGCCGAGTTCTGCGAGAGGTACCTCGACCAGGGCCGCCAGGTCCTGGTGGAAGGCAAGCTGCGGACCCGCAGCTGGCAGGACAAGGACGGCAACAAGCGCACCTCGACCGAGATCGAGGCCTTCAACGTCATTCTGCTCGGCCGGCGCGAGGGCGGCCCCGAAGGCGAGCACCACGAGCGGAGGCCCGCGCCGCCCACCACGCCCGCCTATCAGGACCCGGCCGTTACCGACTTCCCGGCCGACGAAGACGCCCCGGGCGACGCCGGGGGCGACGATGAAGTCCCCTTCTGACGACGAGCAGGCCTACCGGGCCGGCATCGTCCAGGACGAGCGCCCCTGGGGCCGCTTTCGCTCCTACCCCCACCGCCAGGCCGGGGCCATCAAGATCATCACCGTCGAGCCGGACGGCATCCTGTCCCTGCAGTCGCACGCTCGGCGGGCGGAGTTCTGGGTGGCCCTGGACGAAGGCTTGGAGATCACCGTCGGAGAGCGAATCTGGAAACCCGCCCGCGGCGAGGAGATCTACATCCCCCGCGGCGCCGCGCATCGCCTCCGCTCGGCCGGGCCCGTCCCGGCCCGGGTCATGGAAATCTGGCTGGGCGACTCGGACGAGTCCGATATCATCCGGCTGGAAGACGCCTACGGCCGGACCGGCTCCGGCCGGCGCTGACCTCCGGGGTCAGATCGTCGTTCCCGTCTCGATGGTCGGCGTCTGGAGCACCAGGGGGTGCCCGGCCACCAGCATGTAGATCCCGAAGGCCACCCCGGCCACCAACACCACCCAGCCCAGCAGGCTGTTGATCTTGGCCATGATCAGCAGGATGTTGTAGTGCGGGCCGTGGACGCCTTCCTTGCGGGTGTTGTGGGCCATCTCCCGGAAGGCCAGCAGCAGCTGGCCGAAGGCGATGACGGCCATGGCGACAATGGCCGACCAGAGGATGACCGCGATCCCTAGGACGATGTTGCTGATCGTGAACGTCTGTCCTTCCATGCTTCCTTTCTCCTTTCAGCGGATTGAGGACCGATCCCGGACGCCGGGCGCCGGGGGGAGACGCGTCAGGACGTCAGCCCGAGCTTGAGGAAGGCCTCGGGGTGGCGGACGAGCAGCTTCTCGATGAGGTACTCCTCGACCTCCTGGGCCGACTTGAGGGTCATGGCCTGGTGGACCACTCGGCGAACGGCCTTGGCTTCGACCGTCCGCAGGGCCTTCTTGATGCGGGGGATGAAGATCGGGTTCATGCTGAACCGCCGCAAACCCAGGCCCAGCAGGACCATGGCCGGCAGCGGGTCGGCGGCCATCTCGCCACAGATGGCCACCTCCTTGCCCGCCTTGTCGGCCGTCTCGATGATGAACCGCAGCAACCGCAGGACCGAGGGGTGGAGCGGCTTGTAGAGGTAGGCTACATCCTCGTTGGAGCGGTCCACGGCCAGGTAATACTGGATGAGGTCGTTGGTCCCGATGCTCAGGTAGTCGACCTCCCGGACCAGCAGGTCGGTCAGGGCCGCCGCCGCCGGGACCTCGATCATGATGCCCAGCGGGAGGTGCGGATCGAAGGGCTGCCCCTCGGCGGCCAGCTCGGCCTTGACCTCGGCGAAGAGCAGCTTGATCTCGCCGATCTCCTCGATCTCGGTGACCATCGGGATGGTGACCCGGACGTTGCCCAGGGCGCTGGCCCGCAGGATGGCCCGCACCTGGGTCCGAAACAGCTCCCGGTACTTGAGCGAGAAGCGGACGGCCCGCAGCCCCAGGGCCGGGTTGGGCTCCTTCTCGATATTCAGGAAAGGCAGGCTCTTGTCGCCGCCGATATCGATGGTCCGGATGTAGACGGGATGGGGGGCGACTTCCCTGGCCAGCCGGGAGTAGACGGCAAAGTGCTCCTCCTCCGTCGGCAGGGAGCTGCGCTGCAGGTAGATGAACTCCGAGCGAAACAGCCCCACGCCTTCGGCCCCGTAGGAAAGGGCGTGGTGGATCTCCTCCGGCAGCTCGATGTTGGCCATGGGGTAGAAGCGGACGCCGTCGCGGGTGGCCGACTTCCAGCCGGCCACCTGGTGCATCTCCCGGCGGTAGGCGTCGTACTTTTCCTTCTTGCCCTGGAACTCCTTGCGCACCGCCGCCGGCGGGTTGACGATGACCTCGCCGTCCGTGCCGTCGACGACCAGGACGTCGCCGTTGCGGATGCGCCGGGTGATGTCGTGCAGGCCGACCACGGTCGGGATGCTCATGGAACGGGCCAGGATGGCGGCATGCGAGGTCGAGCCGCCCATATCCATGGCCACGGCCAGGACGTTGCCCCGGCTGAAGCGGAGGGCGGCTTCCGAGGGCAGAAGGTCGTGGGCCACCAGGATGGTCGGGCCTTCGGCGACCGGCTTCTCCCCGCCCTCCTCGCCCGGGGCTAGGTTGCGGTAGAGCTTGGTCAGGACATCGGTCAAGTCGGCCTTGCGCTCGCGCATGCTCTCGTCGGGCAGGGCGTCGAAGATGGCGGCGTAGTGGGTGTGGACTTCGGTCAGGGCGCTCTCGGCCGAGATCCGCTCCTCGGCGATCCTCCGCTCGATGTCCTTGACCAGGGTCGGGTCGTCCAGGATCAGCAGGTGGGCGTCGAAGATGAAGGCATGCTCCTCGCCGACCTTGGCCCGGATGGTGTCCCGAACCCCGGCCAACTCGACCCGGGTCCGCTCCACCGCCTCGCGGAAGCGCTTGACCTCGGCCCCGGTGCGGGAGGCGGGAATGGGCGTCCGGCGGATGGAAAAGACGACTCGCTCGGTCAGGAAGGCCTCGGCCATAGCGATGCCCGGCGAGACGCCGGCACCGCGCAGGCGCAGGAAGTCCATGGCCTATTCCTTTTCGCCGAAGCGGCCGTCGATGAGCTCGACCAGGGCCTGCAGGGCCGCCTTCTCGTCGTCCCCCTTGAGGCGGAGCAGGATGGAGGAGCCCTGGGTGGCGGCCAGGGTCAGGATGCCGAGGATGCTCTTGCCGTCGATCTCGGAGCCGTCCTTGACGATCCGGATGGAGGCCCCGAAGCGGTTGGCGGTGTTGACGAACTTGACCGCGGCTCGGGCGTGCAGGCCGAGGCGGTTCTTGATCTGGACGCTGCGTTCAATCACGGTAACCTCAGCCCTAGCGGGCGGCCAGCAGGGCGCTGGCCAGGTGGATGTTCTTGCGGGCCTGCTCGATGACCTTGCGGGCGGTGTCCTTGAGGCCGGACGACCGCTGCAGAGAGCAAAACTTGATCAGCATGGGCAGGTTGACACCGGTGATGATCTCGACCTGGCCCTCCTTCTGGAAGGTGAAGCTGAGGTTCGAGGGCGTGCCGCCGAACATGTCGGTGAAGATGACCACCCCGTTCTTATGGTCGACCTTCTTGAGGCAGGCGGCGATCCGCTTCTTGGAGTCCTCCGCGTCGTCGTACCAACCGATGGACACAGCGGCGATGTTGGGCGCTTCGCCCAGGATGATGGTCAGGGCGTTGAGGAACTCCTCGCCCAACTTGCCGTGGGAGACGATGATGCCGCCGATCATTTATCGATGTCCCGATGCTCGACCTTTATATCATACTTCGAGCCCGGAAGGGTATCCTTGAGGGCCTCGGCCAGGGCCACCGAGCGATGCCGGCCGCCGGTGCAACCGACCGCGACCACCAGACGGACCTTGCCTTCGGCCGCGAAGCGGGGCAGGAGGAAGCCGAGGAAGCCGCCCAGCCGGCGCAGGTAGGCCCGGCCGGCCGGACCGCCCAGGACGAACTCGCGGACCCGGCGATGGCGGCCGTTCTTTTCCCTCAGGCTCTCGACGTAGAAGGGGTTGGGCAGGCAGCGGGCGTCGAAGACCAGGTCGGCGTCCAGCGGCAGGCCGTGCTTGTAGCCGAAGGACGTCACCAGCACCCGCAAGGGCGGCCGGCGGCGGCCCCGGAAGCGCGGCCCCAGCGTCCCCTTGAGCTGAGCCAGCGAGGAGCGCGAGGTGTCGATGACCTCGTCGGCCAGGCCCTTGATGCCGGCCAGGCGGCGGCGCTCCAGGCGGACCCCGGCCAGGACGGAGCGGCCGCGGGCCAGGGGATGCGGCCGGCGGCTCTCGCCGAAGCGCTTGACCAGGATCTCGTCCGAGGCGTCCAGGAAGATCAGCCGGCCTTCCTTGCGGCGGCGGATCTCGGCCCAGACCTTGGGGAAGTCGGTCAGGAAGCCGGGCTCGCGGATATCGACGACCAGGGCCATGCGCTCGATGGCCAGCTCGCGGCGGCGCCACAGGCTGTGCAGAGCCGGGATGAGCTTGGCCGGCAGGTTGTCCACGCAGTAGTAGCCCGAATCCTCCAGAAAGCGGCTGACGACGGTCTTGCCCGATCCGGACAGTCCCGTGACGATCAGGAACCGGTCGTCGCTCACGCCAGGCCCCGCTTCGGCGACTTGAGGGCCAGGGCCCGGTCGAGCTTGCCGCACAGATCGAGCGAGGCGGTGTAGCCCCGCCGGCGCAGGAGGTGGACCTTGCAGGCCACCTCGATGAGGGTGGCGATGTTGCGGCCCGGGGCGACCGGGATGTTCATCTGCGGCACCCGCACCCCATGCACCAGAGTGTCTTCCGGGAAGAGCAGGCCGAGCCGGTCGAACTCCTTGCGGGCGTGCCACTTCTTCAGCCGCACCACCAGGTCGATGGGCGACTCCAAGGCGATCCGGGAAGGACCGAAGATCTCCCGGATGTTGATGATGCCCAGGCCGCGGATCTCCATGAAGAAGCGGCTGACCTCGGGGGCCCGGCCGATGACCCGGCCGCGGACCACCCGGACGATGCGGACGACGTCGTCGGTGACGAAGCGGTGGCCGCGGCAGACCAGTTCCAGGGCGCTCTCGCTCTTGCCCACCCCGCTGTCGCCGACGATCAGGACGCCCAAGCCGTACATCCGCAGCAGGCCGCCCGGGACGACGACCGGCAGCTCGGCCGGCTTCATTCGGGCTCGACCAGGCCGATGTGACCGTCCTTGCGCCGGTAGAGGACGGCCCAGCGGCCGCCGTCCTCGGAGCGGAACATCAGGATCTCGCGCTTCTTGGCGTCGAAGACGGCCAGGGCCGCCTCGACCGACATCGGCTTGACCGCGAACAGGTCGGCCCGGATAACCCGCCGCTCGGCCTCGGCCGGGGTGACCGGCTCGGCCGGCACAGCCAGGGCCTTGCGGTCGCGGCCGCCGCGGCGCCTCTTCTCGCGCAGCTTTTCCCGCTCCTTCTTCAGCTTTCGCTCCAGGTCCTCGAAGGCCCGCCGCAGGGCGCCCTCCAGGTCGCGGCTCTCCTCGGCCACCAGCAGTCCGCCGCCCTTGCCCAGGACGTGCAGCTCGACCTTGTAGCGATCGCGCTCCTTGACCGCGATGACGTCCACGTCGGTGGCGAAAGTCATCAGCTTGGCCAGGGCCTTCAGGCGCGCTTCACACAGAGTCTTCAGCTTCGGTTCCAGCGGCGCCTGGCGGGAGGTGAAGTGCAGGTTCATGGCGTTCCCTCCATCGGATATTTGCGCTTGCGGATATGCGAGGGCAGAATCTTCAGCTGCTTGCGGTACTTGGCCACCGTCCGGCGGGCGATGTGGAAGCCCTCCCGGCCCAGGACCGCCTCGATCTCCATGTCCGAGAGCGGGGCGGCCCGGTCCTCGGACTCGACCATCCGGCGGATGCGGTCCTTGACCCGAAGCGAGGAGACGTCCTCGCCGGCCTCCCCGACCAGGGCCTTATGGAAGAAGTACTTGAGCGAGGTGACGCCCTGCGGAGTCATGATGAACTTGTTGGCCACCACCCGGCCGACCGTCGACTCGTGGACCCCGATCTCCTGGGCGATTTCCATCAGGGTCAGGGGACGGATGAAGTCCATGCCCTTTTCGATGAATTCCTTCTGCCGCTCGACGACCGAGCGGGCCACCTTGTAGATGGTCTGGTCGCGCTGGTCCAGGCTGCGCAGGAACCAGAGAGCCTTCTTCATCTTGTCCTTGAGATAGTGGTAGGCGTCCGGGTTGTCCTTGAAGGCCTTGGTCAGCAGCTGGCGGTAATAGGCGTTGATCCGCAGCCGCGGCAGGCCCTCGTCGTTGAGGCTGACCTTGAGGTCGTCGCCCTCCTTGGTCACGATGATGTCCGGAACGATGTAGGACGGCCGGGCCTCGCTGTACTTGCGGCCCGGGGCGGGGTCGAGCCGCTTGATGACCTCGATGTGGTACTTGACGGCCGCCAGCGGCCGGCCCAGGACCCTGGCCAGCTGGGCGTAGTCCGACTTCTCCAGGAGCGGCAAGTGGTCCATGACGATCGCCCGGGCCGTCTCGTCCTTGATCTGGAGGTAGTCCATCTGGGCCAGCAGGCACTCCTTGACGTCGAGGGCGGCCACCCCGGCCGGATCGAAGGACAGGATCGTCCGCCGGACAGCCTCGATCCGCTCCAGGGGGACTTCGAGCTGCGCGGCCAGCTCCGCCGGCGGAATCGTCAGGTACCCGTCGTCGTTGACGTTGCCGATGATCCGCTCGGCGATGTCCTTCTCGACCGGATCGTGGAAGGTCAGATTGGCCTGCCATTCCAGGTGGTCCCAGAGGCTCGTCTCGTCGGCCAGGGTGCTCTCCAGGGTCGGGACCTCGCGCTTTTCCTGGGAGGCGTGGTGGAAGCCGTCGTCGAAATACTCCTGGAAGTAGGACTCGAAAGCCGTGTCGTCCTCGCCTCCGGCCGGCTCCTCGATCCGCTCTTCGCGCCCCTCTTCCTTGGCCGGGCTTTCCGCGGACTCGCTGCTCTCCGCCGCGGCGGTCTCTCCCGCCTCCGTCCGGCGGTCGATGGACTCGTCCTCCATCTCCAGCAAGGGATTGTCGGACAGTTCCTCGTCGATGACCTCGATCAGCTCCAGATTGGTCATCGGCAGGAGCTTGATGGCCTGCTGGAGGGCGGGCGCGAGAATGAGCTTCTGGACCTGCCGCTGGTCGAGCCTCTGCTTCATCATGGCCGGATCAGCTTCCGCCCTAGAGGCGGAACTCCTCACCCAGGTAGCTGCGGCGCACGCCCTCGGAGGCCACGATCTCGGCCGGAGTGCCGGACTTGAAGACGGAGCCGCGCTCGATGATGGCCGCCCGGTCGCAGATGCGGAGCGTCTCCCGGACGGCGTGGTCGGTGATCAGGATGCCCAGACCCTGGCCCTTGAGGGCGCGGATGATGGTCTGCAGGTCCTGGATGGCGATCGGGTCGATGCCGGTGAACGGCTCGTCGAGCAGGAGGAAGGACGGCCCGGTGACCAGGGCCCGGGCGATCTCCAGGCGCCGCCTTTCGCCGCCGGACAGGGTAAAGGCCCGGGCTCCGGCCAGGGATATCAGGCCCAAGTCTTCAAGCAGGGTGGAAATCAACGGCGCCCCCGGCCAGCCCCGCGGCAGGGTCTCCCGGATGGCCAGGAGGTTCTCGCGCACGGTCAGCCTGCGGAAGCTGCTCGGGTCCTGGGGCAGCAGGCAAAGCCCCCTGCGGGCCCGCAGGAACATGGGCAGCGGCGTGATGTCCTCATCGTTGAGGAAGACCCGCCCCTCGTCGTGGGGCGCCAGTCCCAGGATCATGGAGAAGGTGGTCGTCTTGCCGGCCCCGTTGGGGCCCAGGAGCCCGATGATCTCTCCCCCGGCGACCTCCAGCGAGACCCCGTCGACGACCGTCTTGCCGCGGTAGCTCTTGCGCAGGCCGACGGCTCGAAGCTGTGATCTCATGAGGCTACGACTTGATCAGAATCTCCGCCTGTTGTTTGGATCGGTTCTCGACTTCGATCGTACCATCCGATAGGCGGAATGTCAATTTGTCACCGCGGATCGTTCCTCTTTCCTTATCAACAAGATACGGGCTCCCCGTCAGCACGATGGCGTCCTTTTCGACGTCGAATTCGGCCGCCTCGCCGAAGGCTTCGCGGTCGCCCTTTTGGATGATCACGCCGCCCCGGGCCCGCACGGCCCGAGCCGCTCCGGGCTCTTTTTCGGGGATAATGGTCAGGCTTTGGGCCCGCAGGTCGGCGTTCCTGGTCCGCAGTCGCCCCTTGTCCCGGAAGGCGATCTGCCGGGTCGAGGGATCAAAGTCCATCCGATCGGACGAGATCGTCACAGGCGCAGCCGGCCGCCCCTCGCCGGCCGGGCGGACGAATTGGAAGCGCACCCCGCCCGCGGCGCTCAAGGCTTCCGTGTCCAGCGACAGGTTCACCGCGGAGGCTTCCAGGACCTGGTCGTCCTGCCATATCCGGACCCCGGTTTGGACGAAGAGGTTCTGGCTTTTATCGGTGAAGGCCAGGAAGGAGGCCTTGACGAAGGCCGGCTTGCCCGGCTTAAAAAAACCCTCTTGCCCGGGCTTGTCCGCCTCCCGATTGATCAGGATGAAAACCTTATCCGCAGCGTTGATATTGTTGTTGTTCTCAAAGATCAGGATCCAGCCCGCCTGGATCTCACGATCCGGAGAGGCCAGGACGGCCGGCAAGGCCCGGCTGCCGAAAGCCTTGAGGACGCCGTTGTGAATTTCATAAAGCACCGGGGAGCCGACGAGACGCGTCTCGCCCGGCCGAGCGGGATCCTTAACGGTTAAGGAACTGCTCCCCCTCAGGTTCATTGTCTCCAGCCTCCCGTCGCGCCGGAAGCTGAACCTGATTGTATCGCCGGCCAGCCGGGTCCGGGTCCCGTCCGCCCCGGTCAGGAGAAAGGCGGCCCGGCCCCGAGCCCGGACGATGTTGACCGTGGATGCGTCCGGGAAAACGGTCAGCATGAGGTGATCGGCGGAGATGTCCTGCTCCTCGCTGGTCAGGTTGATGATCGGCCGGAAGCCGTCATCCTTGGCGGCGGGCCGGGCGGCCGGCCCGGCCGGATTCGTCTTCCGCTTTTCGCGCACCGTGGCCGTCACCCCGCCCATGAGCCAAAGGATATGGAGGTCGTCCCGATCCGGAAAGAGCTGCAGCTCGACGGTGTCGGCCCGGCCGCGGGTGGGACCGTGGGTCACACGGACCCCTCCTTCCAGGCGGGCCCGGCGCTGGGCATAGTTGAAGACCAGCCGGTCGGTGAACAGGATGAAGGGGATCTTGTCGTCCTTCGGGGAGGTCAGGGTCATCTGGACGTCGCCGCTCAAACGGGTGGTGTCGTCGCCCAGGGAGTAGTCCAGGGAGACGGCCTGGGCCCGGAAGCGGCGGGCCCGGATCGTCACCGCGGAACGGCTGCGGATGAGGTCCGCGGCCTGGTCGTAGTCGAAGGCCTCGGCCCGGATGGTCATGCCGCGCGTCTCGATCGCAACGCCCCCGGAGAAGACCGCCTTGGCCCAATCTCTGTCGTAGTCGACCCGCTCGGCCGTGAAACGAAGGTCGCGGCCGCCCTTGGCGCCCCGGTCGACGATGGTCACCGGCTGGCCGGGCCCGCCCTCGAGGTGGTAGCGGCCGTCCGGGCCCAGGGAGTTGCGGGCCGCCTTGATCTCCATCCGGCTCAGGTCGCGGTTGAACTCACGGTACCGGGGCCCCTCCTGGGTGGCGATCTTCTGCGGCGGAAGGGGCGGGGACAATTCCGTGCCCGTGCCGGGCCGCCGCCAATGGGTGGCGAAGCGGACGGCGATCACCAGGCCGGACACGGCCAGAAGAACGACCAGGGCCCGGCGCAGGATGAGGACGAACCGCCAGCCGCGGCTTCCGCCTCGATCCCCGCTCACGTCCGGATCCCCTCCAGCGAAAGCTGGAGGCGGCTTTCGCCGTTGAAGCTCGAGAAGAGGAAGGTGTAGGCGATGTCCACCAGGCCGCCCTTGGCCAGCCGGGGGGCCCAATCGGCCCGGTCCCAGGCCACCGCCTCGAAGGTCTTCTCCTCCTGGCGGAGCCACATCTTCAAGTGTTTGCCCTTGAGGACCTGGGGGCCGGCCGCGATCTCGACGCCGCGGGTGGCCAGGACGGGGCGGGGGTTGCCGACGCCGAAGGGGGCGAACAGGGAGTGAACGCCCAGGAACGTCCGGTCGATGTCCCGGAAGGCGACTTCGGCGTCGATGCGCAGGCGGCGGCGCAGGAGATCGTCGGTAATACGGGCCTCCGCATCGGCATTGGCCGCCTTCTTGAAGGCCGGCAGGTCCTCCCGCCGCAAGGTGCAGCCGATGGCGTAAGTGTGGCCGCCGAAGGCCAGGACATGGCCGCGGCAGGTCTCCAAGCAGTCGATCAGGGAATACTCGGCGATCGAGCGGCCCGAGCCGAAGGCCTTGCCGTCCTCGTAGGAGAAGAGGATAACCGGACGGTGGAAGGCTTCCTTGAGGCGCGAAGCCACGATGCCCACCACCCCGCGGTGCCAATCCTCGCTGCCCAGGATCAGGATGCGGTAGCGCCCGTCGAGCCCGCGGGATCGGACCTTCTCCTCGGCCTGGCGGAAGATGGCTTCCTCGGTCTGCTGGCGCTTGACGTTGAGCTCGTCCAGATGGCGGGCGATCTCACGCGTCTCCTCGACCGAGTCGGAAAAGAACAGCCTCACCGCCAGCTCGGTCCGGCCCATCCGGCCGGCCGCATTCAGCCGCGGGCCGATCCGGAAGCCGACATCTCCTTCGGTCACCCGCTTGCCGGCCAGGCCGCAGACGTCCAGCAGGCTGGTCAGTCCCGGCCCGGAGGGGCTTTCCAGCTCCTTCAAGCCCTGCCGGACGAAGAGGCGATTCTCGCCCAGCAGGGGGGCGATGTCGCTGATCGTGCCGATGGCCACCAGCTTGAGGTAGTGGCGCAGATCCTTGGACCGGCCGCCGCGCTCCAGGAGGGCCTGGATGAGCTTGAAGGTCACGCCCACGCCGGCCATCCCCCGCTCCGGGTAGCCCGAACCGTCCACGACCGGGTCGAGAATGGCCAGGGCGTCCGGAAGGGTTGTGTCCGGACGGTGGTGATCGGTGATGATGAAATCGATCCCGGCCGCGCGCGCCTTGGCCGCGAAAGCCCCGGCCCTGATGCCGCAATCGACGCTGATCACCAGGCGCGCGCCGCGGGCCAGGACGACATCGAGGTGCTCCTCCTTGATGCCGTAGCCGTCCTTCAGCCGCTCGGGGATGAAGTAGTCGACCTCCCCGCCCAGAGCGGTCAGGGCTTTATGCAGCATGACCGTCGACAGCACGCCGTCCACATCGTAGTCGCCGAAGATGAGGATCTTCTCCCGGCCGGCGATGGCCCGCTCGAGGCGCAGAACGGCCGCTTCCATGTCCTTGAAGAGGAAGGGATCGAAGGTATCGGCCGCGGTCCCGTGCAGGAATTTATGGGCCGCCGCGGCGTCCGAGAGCTTGCGGTTGACCAGGGCCTGGGCCAGGGGCAGGGGGATGCGGAACTCGGACGCCATCGTCCTGGCCGGCTCGCCGATCTCGGGGATCTCCCAGCGCACCTCATCCATGAAAATCAATTTAACATAACCCCTCTCCCCGTGCCACTCTCCGGAAGCCCGCTCTCTTTCCGCGGGGTTGACGCCCTGGCTTCACGCCAGCAGAAGGGCGAATGGCATCGGGGTGAGGGGACCTGAATGTTAATTTCTCCATTCCGCTAGGGGCGAGGGCCGTAAGGGGCCAAACCCTTCTTGGCCGGGGAAACGCGTAGCCCTGTCCCCAGGTCCTCGATCCCTCCTTGCGTTGACAGCGCGTCAATCCCGCCCCTATAATCCATGCATGTTCAGCACACTGCGGGAGAAGCTGTCTAAAACCCGCTCAGCCCTCAAGCAGCGCCTCGACGCCCTGGTCCAGAGCGGCAAGCCGCGCGAGGAGATCCTCGACGACCTGGCCGAAGCCCTCATCCTGGCCGACGTGGGGGTGGCGGCGACGGAAAAGATCATCGACTCCGTCCGCGCCCGGACCCTCAAGACGGACAGCTTCTCCGAAATCCGCGAAGCCCTCAAGGCCGATCTGGTCGAGCGGCTGGCCAAGGCCGCTTCTTCCGCCCCGCCGGCCGTCCCTCCCGGGCAGCCCGAGGTCTGGATGATTGTCGGAGTCAACGGAGGCGGCAAGACGACCACCATCGCCAAGCTGGCCCGCCGCTTCCGCGACCGGGGACGGAAAGTCGGCCTGGCAGCCGCGGACACCTTTCGGGCCGCGGCCCAGGAACAGCTGGTCCTGTGGGGCCGGCGGCTCGGCCTGGACGTCGTGACCGGCCGCTACGGCGGCGACCCCGCCTCGGTCGCCTTCGACGCCGTGCGCCACGCCGTCGGCAAGGGCCAGGACCTGGTCCTTGTCGACACCGCCGGACGCGTCCACACCAACGCCAACTTGATGCAGGAGCTGGAGAAGATCAAGCGCATCCTCGGCCGCGAGGCGTCGGGGGCGCCGCACGAGATCCTGCTCGTCCTGGACGCCGCCATCGGACAGAACGCCCTGGTTCAGGCCCGCGAGTTCCTTAAAGTCTCCGGGATCACCGGCATTGCCTTGACCAAACTCGACGGCACGGCCAAGGGCGGCATCGTCGTGGCCATCGCCGACGAGCTGGGCCTGCCGATCCGCTTCATCGGCACCGGCGAAGGGGAGGACGACCTGCTGGACTTCTCCCCCGCCGCCTTCGTGGACGCCCTCTTCGAATGAACGCCCCACGCGACCGGGAGTACATGGCCATGGCCTTCTCCCTGGCGGCCCGGGCGGCCGGGCGGACCAGCCCCAATCCCTGCGTAGGCGCCGTCGTCGTCGCGCCGGACGGACGGATCGTCGGACACGGCTTCCATGAGGCCTGCGGGCGGCCCCACGCCGAGGCCGCCGCCCTGGCCCGGGCCGGCGCCGCATCGACGGGCGCGACTCTCTACCTGACCCTGGAGCCGTGCGTCCATTGGGGGCATACGCCGCCCTGCATCGACTGCGTCCTGACGTCCGGGGTCATCCGGGTTGTTGTGGCCGATCGCGACGCCAACCCGGCCGTGGCCGGCCGGGGACTTCTCCGGCTGCGCCGGGCCGGTATCGATGTTTCATCAGGCCTTCTGGCCGATTGGAACCGAGCCCTCAACGCGGCCTACATCAAGCGCATCACGACCGGGCTGCCGCTGGTGACGCTGAAGGCCGCCCTTAGCCTGGACGGCCGGATGGCCACCCGGACGGGCGAGTCGCGCTGGATCACCGGCTCGGCGGCCCGGGCCTACGCCCACCTCCTCCGCTTCGAGAGCGATGCGGTCATGGTCGGAGCGGGCACGGCCCTGCGCGACGACCCGCTCTTGAGCGTCCGGCTCCCGGGCCGGGAGGGCAAGCCCATCCTGCGGGTCGTCCTGGACAGCGGCTTCCGTCTCCCGCCGGGCGCCCGCATGCTGGCTTCGGCGGGCGGCGGGCCCGTCCTCGTGGTCGGCCGGGAAGGCGCCGGCGGGCGGAGGC
>DFYJ01000024.1 GCA_002383325.1 Candidatus Aminicenantes bacterium UBA4085 | reverse complement strand
GTCGGGCTTGACCGGCAGGTCCAGCCCGGCCATGCGGCCGATCTCGGCCGCGCACGGCCCGGCCGCGTTGACCACGACCGGGGCCCGGTATTCGCCCTTGTCGGTCCGCACGCCGCGCACCGCCCCGCCTTCCAGGATCAGGCTGCGGACGGTCTCGCCGAAGCGGAACTCCGCCCCGGCCCGCCGGGCGTGGACGTAAAAAGCTCGGTTGGCCAGTAGCGGCGAGGCGCTGCCGTCCTCCGGCGAGAAGGTCCCGCCGATGAGGTTTTCGGGATTGAGGTCGGGCACGAGCTCGAGCATCGGCTTGCGGTCGAGCCAGTCTATGTTCAGGCCGAAGGCCTTCTGGGTGATCAGGAGTTCCTTGAGGGTCCGCTCCTCGCGCTCGCCGTAGGCGACGAAGCAGTAGCCGCCCTGAACCCATTCGATCGTGTCGCCGCGCTCCTTTTCCCATCCGGCGAAGATCTCCAGGCTGCGCAGGCAGATGCGGATCTTGGCCGGATCGCTGTGGGTGGCCCGCAGGCCGCCGATGGCCCGCTTATTGGAGCCCTGGCCGGCGCTGGCGGCTCGCTCGATGACCAGGACTTTGAGCCCGGATTCGGCCATGGCCATGGCGGCCGGGGTGCCGACGCTTCCGGCCCCGATGATGACGACGTCGTAAGCGGGCTTAGTAGCGGCCATTGTTGCCCTCCCGGCCGTTCTCGGTCCCGGCGAAGACGCCCAGCGGGACTTCCATGAACAGCGGCCGCTTGGGTTGATCGACCACGTCGGCGTCCGCGACCCCCTCCTCGCGGAACAGCCGGTGGATGAGGGCGGTGCAGGTCTTGGCCCCGCAGGAGCCCATGCAGGCCCGGGTGACGGCCTTGATCTGGTTGATGTCGCGCTCGCCCTCGCGGATCAGGGACCGGATCTGCCCGGCGGTGACCCGCTCGCAGCGGCAGACGATGGTGTCGTCGGCCGTCCGCTCGACGTATCGTTCCATGGGTTTGGCCACGTCGGCGGCCTGGACCCGCAGGCCGGCGATCTTCTTGGCGATCGCCCGCGGCGCCTTGACCTTGACCAGGATGGTCCGGTCGTTGGCCTTGATGGCCCGGACCCCGATCACCTCCACCTCGCCCAGCCCGGCGCCCTCGGTGTCGAGGACGGTCATGCGGTCGCCGACCTCGACCCGCTCGCGCAGGAACTCGAAGGGCAGGGTTATGGTGGGATTCTCCGGGTCCTTGCGGTAGTCGACCAGGGTGATGGCCAGGCCCGGGCAGATGGTCACGCATTTCTCACAGCCGGTGCAGGCTCTGGCCGGGTCAGGGGCCTCGTAAGTCGGCAGCCCGCGGATGTCCGCGGCGTGGATGTGGATGAGGTTGCGCGGGCAGACCGTGGTGCAGGGGTCGCAGGGGATTTCCTGGACGCAGTGCAGGACGGGGAAGATGCCCGATTCGGCCTCCGGCAGGGCTTCGGGCGTCGTGGCGCCGGGGCGGGACTTGAGGATGTCGGCTGCGGCGTACCACTCGGGCGATATCGTCCCGACATCGCGGCCCAGGTCGCGGGCGACCTCCAGGCCCCGGATCTTGCCGGAGAAGATGGCGGCCGAGGCTTCGGCGATCTCCTCGGCGTCTCCGGCGGCGAAGACCTTGAGCCCGAACTCGCGGGCCTTGACGTAGAATTCGTCGACGGGATCGAGGCCGATGGCGATCAGGACGGTGTCGCAGGCGAACGACCGCTCGCTGCCGGGCACCGGCTTCCAATTCTCCAGCCGGGCGATTGTCACCGACTCGACCTGATCCGTCCCGTTGGCCGACAGGACGGTGTGAGAGGTGGAGATGGGCACCCCGAACCGGGCCAGCTTGTCCTTGTGGACCTTGTAGCCGCTGCACTCGGGCAGGGCTTCGACCAGCCCCACGACCTCGATGCCGGCCTGCAGGGCGTGGTAGCCGGCAATGAGGCCCACGTTGCCGCCGCCGACGATGAACAGTCGGCCGGCCGAGCGGACCAGATCGCGATTGACCAGGGTTTGAAAGGCGCCCGCGCCATAGACGCCGGGCAGGGTGTTGCCGGGGAAGGCCAGCGACTTCTCGCGGGCCCCGGAGGTCACCAGGACGATCTCCGGCAGGATCTGGACGTAGCGGGACCCGGCCCGCAGGACGCCGATCCGCTTGTCGCTGAAGACAGCCAGGGCGGTCGATTCCGGCCAGATCTCGACCGAGGCGTAGCTGCGGAGCTCCGTCTCCAGCTTGGTGGCGATGTCGATGCCCCGCGTCCCGGCAAAGACGGCGTCATAGGAGCCGAAGAAGCGGTGGGTCTGGAGGACCAGCTTGCCGCCCAGACGGTGCTTGTCGTCGATCAGGAGGGCCTTGATGCCGCGCTTGCCCAGCTCGATGGCCGCCGACAGGCCGGCCGGCCCGCCGCCAATGATCAGAACGGGCACCCGGATCTCGTCGATGGACCGGCTGGAAGGCGCGGCCTCGGCCCGGGGCAGCTCGGGCAGCCCGTCCACGGGCTCGACCCGCAGGCCAGGCCGGACGGTCTCCATGCAGGACTTGACTGGTAGGCCGTCGGCCAGGACCAGGCACTGGGCGCACTGGCCGTTGGCGCAAAAGAGGCCCTGGGGGGCGTGATCCTTGGGGTGGTAGCTGAAAATGCGCTCGCCATGGGCGAAGAGCGCTGAGGCGATCGTCTCGCCGGCTCGGGCCGTCAGAGACCGCCCCTTCCAGGTGAAGGGGACGCTCTCCGCGGCCGCGGGCGTCAGGATAGGATGGCGTTCGATGCGGTAGCCGCTCAAGCAGGCCTCCTTCAGATGCGGGACAGGGGGCGAAAAAGCCCCCGGGAAGCGGCGGATTATATCACAATTTACCCCGCCCGGAGGCTGTGATAGACTTCCGCTCCCCATGCGCCTGATGGAGCTTCTAATCGGCAAGCGCTTCCCCTTCCCCTTTGTTTACAGCGACGAGTATTGGATGGTGGACCTGGGCAAGAGCGTGGTGTCCGTCCGCAAGTACCGCCTGGTCTACGAGCGCCTCCTGGCCATGGGCGTACGCAAGGAGAACTTTCTCGAGTCGCCTCTCATCTCCGAGGAGGACGTCCGGCGGGTCCACACGGCCAAATACCTCGACCGGCTTCTGGCCGGCGATCTGAGCCGGGCCGAAGTCCAGGCCCTGGAGCTTCCCTTCACGGCCGAGCTGACCCGCTTCGCGCTGCTCCACGTCGGCGGCACGGCCCTGGCCTGCCAGCAGGCCCTGGAATGCGGCCTGGCCTTCCATATCGGCGGCGGCTTTCATCACGCTTTCGCGGACCATGGCGAGGGCTTCTGCGCCCTCAACGACACGGTTGTGGCCGTGGACAAGCTCATGGCCCAGGGCCTCATCCGCCGGGCCATGATCGTCGACTGCGACGTCCACCAGGGCAACGGCACCGCGGCCATGTTCGATGGCCGGGAGGACGTCTTCACCTTCTCCATCCACCAGATGGACATCTACCCGGCCGAGAAGCCGCCTAGCCGGCTCGATGTGGGCCTCTGGGCGGGCGACGGCGACGAGGCCTACCTGGAAGCCATGCGGCGGCACTTCCCGGCCCTCTACGACTCGTTCCGCCCCGACCTCGTCGTCTACCTGGCCGGGGCCGATCCGCTGCGGGGCGACAAGCTGGGCGGACTGACCACGACCCACGATGGGCTGGCCGAACGAGACCGCATTGTCATCGAGGGGGCCCGGCGGCGGGGCGTCCCGTTGGCCGTGGTCCTGGCCGGAGGCTACGGCCGGGAGATCGATGATACCGTCCTGGTCCACATGAACACGATCAAGGCGGCCCGGGCGGCGGCCCGCCGNNCCCGCCGACGGACGCTGCGCGTCCGTGGCGAGGCCTGATCTCCGCCCGCTTCCCTATTCCTGCAGCATGATGTGGGCGAAGACTTTGGCGTCGCCCACGAGGTTGTCGATGAGGCTGTATTCGTTGGGCCCGTGCAGGGTCTCGTCCAGCCGGGACCAGCAGGCGGCCGGAATGCCGGCCCGGCGGAAGAGGGCCGCCACCGTGCCGCCGCCGATGCCCATGGGCCGGGCTTCGATGCCGTAGACGGCCTTGACCGCGGCGGCCAGGGCCTTGGCCACTGGAGCGTCGGGCGAGGTCGGCGGAGCGGCCGGGGCTCTCTGCACATCCGAGACGCCGATCGCGACTCCGTATTCCGAAGCGACCTCGGCCGCCAGCCCGGCCACCGCGGCGTCCACGTCCGCGAGGGGGATCGAGGGCAGGATTCGGCAGTCCATGTAGAAGACATCGTCGCCGGGGACGGTGTTGATATTGGGGACGTTTCGCTCCTTCTTGGTCGGCTCGAAGGTCGAGATCGGCGGGTCGAACAACGGGTCGGACTGGGGGAACCGCTGGTGAAGCTCCCTCAGCCGGACGACCAGAGCCGAAGCGGCCCGGAAGGCGTTCACGCCCTTCTCCGGGGTCGAGCCGTGGGTGGATTTGCCTTCGGTTCGGACCTTCAGCCACAGGATGCTCTTCTCGGCCACCTCGATCATCGAGCCGTCCTCGTTGCCGGCGTCGGGGACGATGATCAGGTCGCGGGGCTTGAAGGCGCCGCCATGCTCCAGGACGTAGCCGATACCCTTGTCGCTGCCGGTCTCCTCGTCGGCCACTAAGGCCAGCCCGACGTCGTAGGCGGGGCGGAGGCCCTCGTCCAGGATGGCCTGAAGAGCCGTGATCGAAGCCACCATGTCCTGCTGGTTGTCCTCGACGCCGCGGCCGAAGATCTTGCCGTCCTCGACCCAGGGCTTGAACGGGTCGCCTTTCCACAAGGCCGGGTCGCCCTCGGGCACCACGTCCATGTGGGACATGATCCAGGTGGTCCGATCGGAGCGGCGGCCGGGCACGCGGGCCAGGATGTTGGGCCGGTAACCGGACGAGGCGTCGGGATCGGGCGCCTGGACGACCTGGATGTCCGTGATGCCGATGCCTTTGAGGTATTCGACCAGGAACTCGGCCTTGCGGGCTTCGCCTTCGCCGCCGCTGGAGGGGGCGATGGCCGGGATGGCGGCCAAGCGGCACTGCAGGTCGATCATCCGGTCGCGGTAGGCGTCGAGTCGGACGGCGATCTTCTCGAAGGACATGGGGCCTCCTTGTCACGTCGTCGGTCGGCCCGTTTATATCACCGGTTTCGCGGTTTATCAATGATGGAGGGGGCGCCGAGGATCCCAAGCCCGGCCCTCTGAGGATTCAATTTAGGATCAAATCACCCCCTCCATCGCATGCTTCTTCGAAGGAGAGCCCTCCGATGGACCGGCACTCCTCAGGAAAAGAACTTTTCCATCAACTATCCGGCCGGAGCCACTCTCGATCAGCACTTCATGAGCGATTTGGTTAGTTTTATCGTCCCGGTGGGATTTCCTTTTGCGTCCGAGGCCGTCGCAAGAATTTCGATTTTCCATCCGATTCCGTTGGGATAAACGAAAATGGTATTTCCAGAAATCGAATAAATGCCTTTGCCATTAACTGTTTGCCCACCGTTATTGATGATTCTGATAGATTCGATCCGGGTTTCAACGGAACCCGAACATGCATCCGTCGCGGAAAGGATCAACTTATTAGCCATTTTTCCTTTTCCCTCCTGGACGCATACGGGATCTGAGAGGGATATGGTTGGAGGTAGAACATCCAGGATAGTCACATTGGCCGGGCAAGATGCCGATAGACCATCAGGGTCCGTCACGGTCAAGGTGACTGGATAGGTTTGTTGCCCGCTTGGGCCGGCGGAAAACGGCCCCAGATTGTCGATGGACAAGGTGATCGCATCGTTGTCGGGATCGAAAGACCCATTGTCGATCATAGCGGCCGTAATGGTGGCCCGACAATCAGTCCCCGCGTCGATGGTAAGGTTCCGGCACTTGGCGACCGGCGGTCTGTTCGTTACAGGCAGATCGGGAAGGATGGGGCTGTAGGGATCCGGATTCATCTCTTCAATCGGTAAAAAGCCTTTATAAATCCTTACATAGTCGATAAAGCCGGTGAATGGATTCGCTTGCCAGGAGGGCTCCTCTGGCCCGATTTGGTAGCCATTACCGATATTCAAGGGAGGCAATAATCCATCCTCGTCATAGACATTCCCAGCGAAATTGTCTCCCGGTAAATCGTATTCTGATATCATTTCACCGTTGATATAGCTTTCGCGGTGGAAGCCGGGATTTCCATTGTTGTCGATCGTCTTGTAAAGCCGGAAAGTGAATACGTTCCAGCCAAGGAGAGGCCGGTCCGAATAGGGCCCAAAGAAATAGCCAGCGAATCGACTATAGCCGATGGCCAGACCGGGAATGTAACCCGTCTCGCATCCTCCGGCGCCTTGGAATGCCTGCCAATACAGCCGGAACTGATAGTTCCTCGGATAGGCGGTCGTGATCTTCCCCTTGGAGAGAACGATCTGAGGCAAGGGTGGATGGCAGGAAATATAATCGTGAAATTTGATGTTCATCTCAATCGTGAGAACATCGGACTCATCGAGCTTCAACAAGCTGAAGGAATCGGGGACTTCAAAAAACGCGCCATTCGAAAGCGAATAGACTTTCCTGTGAAGCTGATCGTCGTCGACAAGACCGACGGGATCTTGGCTGTTGTTGGGATGATTGATGACTTGATGTTGCTTCCCGGATATATCGGAAAATGGATTTTGTGTACTTGCTCCCATATAGAATACCAGTTCCGCATCAGGTCCCTGGGCAGTTGCCCTCAAGGTTGGTGTCTCTCCGACGGAGAGCACGGATAGCAAGAGGAGCATTACGGCGACGACAGCTGTGGCATTCCTCTCCCCCATCTTTCTCATAAATCCCCCTTTAGTTATGGAATTCATCTGATCCGAGGCTCATAACCCCACGAGAATTCACAATGAGCCCAAAAACGCAATAAATCAACAGAATGAACAAGCTTGTCACAATATGCCTGTTCTTGCCCGTTTGGTTCTCTCCACCCCGCTACTGGGTCCTATCCACGCATGGCCAGCGGAGTCGGTCCGCTAAGCAAATGTCCCTGCTGGCATCCTATGAAGGAGCCGGCTATTCAAGCTGTGCAAATATCTCGGAAGGAGTCTCTTGTGCTTATCGCGGGATTCGGAGCCTTATGGAGAGATGGTCGATCCGTAAGTGCTCTTGTTTGACTTGACCTCGGGCTTGGCATACATTTACGAAAAATGCGCATCGGCTTCGATTTACGGCCGTTTCTGAAGGAAGAGACCGGGGTTGGCGTCTACCTCAAGAGCCTGCTCTTCGAGCTGGCCCGGATCGACCGCGAGGACGAGTTCGTCCTCTTCTCCGCTTCCTGGAAGGACCGCTTCCCGGCCGCCAAGATCCCGCCCTTCGCCCGCTCCCGCTTCATTGACAAGAAATGGCCGGTCAGGGCGGTCAACGCCCTATGGCAGGATTTCGGCCGGCCTCGCCTCGACACTCTGGCCGGACTACGCCTCGATCTGACCCATTCAGCCACGCCGCTGCCCATCCCCACGAGGGGCCGGACGATCGTCACCGTCTGTGATCTGTTCTTCATGGAGGACCCGGAGCGGGCCGACCGCGAGGCGCGGCGGGCCTTCCTGCGCAGGACCGCCGGGGCTCTGCGCCGGGCGGACGGCGTCCTGACCATCAGCGATTTCAGCCGCCGCGGCATCCTGGAGCGGTTCGGCCTGCCGGGGGAAAAGGTCTGCATGACCCCTCTGGGCTTGAGCCCGGCCTTCCGTTGGCCCGCCGATCCGGAGCGGGAGAGGGCCCTGCGCCGGGAGCTGGATATCGCCGGGCCGTTCCTGCTCTTTATCGGGGCGACCGAGCCGCGCAAGAACCTGCTGCGCCTGATCGAAGCGATGGCCATCCTGCGCGACAGCGGCCGGGCCGTGCCCCTGGTCATCGCCGGCCGTCCGGGCGGCGACCATGGGAAGGTGCTCGCCGCGGTCAACGGGGCCGGGCTCGAGACCCTGGTCCGGCTGGCCGGCTACCGTTCGGACGAGGACATACGGGCCCTCTACGGCGCGGCCACGGCCCTGATCTTCCCCTCGCTTGCGGAAGGCTTCGGGCTGCCGCTCCTGGAAGCCATGGCCTGCGGCCTGCCCGTGGCCGCCTACCCGGTCACCGGACCGATCGACGTCCTCGGCGACTCGCCCGCCGGCGTCCTGCACGAAGACCTGCGCCNNCGTCTCGGCCCTGCCCGAGGTCGGCGGCGAGGCGGCCTTGTATTTCGATCCGGCCGATGCGGCCGACATGGCCGCCGCGGCCGCCTCGCTCCTGGACGATGAGGGTCTGCGGCGGGACCTGCGGGCCAAAGGCCTGCGGCGGGCCCTGGCCTTCGACTGGGCCGAGACGGCCCGGCTGACCCTGGAATTCTACCGCCGGGTCGCGGGGCGGGCATGAGCCGCGTCCTGTTCGTCTCCCATTCGGCCGAGCTCAACGGCTCCGAGCTCTGGCTGCTCGAGACTCTCCGATGCATCGATCGGAACCGGTTCGATCCCCTCCTCGTTGTTCCGGGGCCGGGGCGCCTCGAAGAGGCCGCCAGGAGCGCCGGAGTGGAAACCAAGCGGGCTCCCATGGTCTGGTGGATCGCCGATAAAAGCCGCCGCTTCCGCCAGCCCGCCGCCTGGGCCCTGACCCAGCGGAGCGCCGGGCGGATCGTCCGACTCATCCGGGAGCGGAAGCCCGACCTTGCCTTCTCCAACTCGGCCGCCGTCGCCGCGGGCGCCTTGGCCGCCCGGCGATCGGGCTTGCCCCATGTCTGGGCCGTGCACGAGATGCTGGCCGGGCCGCGGACGCATCTCTTCCACCTGCGGGGCGGGCGGGCCGTGACCTCCTTCATCCTGCGGAGCTCGCGGCGCGTCATCGTCAACTCGCGATTCTGCGCCGGGGCCTTCCCGCCCTCGGACAAGATCGTCGTCGTACCCAACGGGGCCCGGCTGAAGATCCGGGACGATGCCGCGGCGGCGGCGATTCGAGCCCGCCTGGGAGCGGCCTCCGGGACTCCCGTGCTCGGCGTTGTCGGCAAGCTTTATGAAGGCAAAGGCCAGATCGAAGCCGTACGGGCGGCCGGCCTGCTGAAGGACGAGTTTCCGGGGCTTCGCCTGGCCGTCATCGGCGAGCCGCGGGACGCGGGCTATGCCGCGGCGGTCCGGGCCGAAGCGGCGCGGGCCGGTCTGAACGGGCAAGTCGTCTTCGAAGGCTGGCGGTCCGATCTCGACGACTGGCTGGCGGCCATGGACGTTCTGCTCGTCCCTTCGACCGTCGAAACTTTCGGTCGGGCGGCCCTCGACGGCATGTCCTGCGGAACTCCGGTGGTGGCTGCGGCCGCGGGCGGTTCGGCGGAAGTCGTGGAAGACGGCGTCAGCGGGATCCTTGTTCCCGAGCGGACGCCGACCCTCCTGGCTGAGGCCGCGGCCCGGATCCTGCGCGACCCGGCGCTCGCTTCGCGCCTCGCGGATGGCGGCCGCCGTGCGGTCGGGACGCGCTTCAGCCTGGAAGCTCAGGTCCGGACGGTCGAGGACGTCTTGGCGCGCTGCTTGTCGGGAGCGCAGCCATGACGGTTTCGGCGATCCTGGTCAATTTCAACGATAAGGCCCATCTCGGCCTCTGCCTGGACTCCCTCCTGCCGGAGATGGCGGGCCCGGGCGATGAGATCATCGTCGTCGACAACGCCTCGGACGACGGCAGCCGGGAGATGCTGTCGGCCGCGTATCCGACCATCCGCGTCCTGGCCAATGCCGGAAACGTCGGCTTCGCCAGGGCCAACAACCAGGCCATCCGGGAGAGCCGGGGCGGGTACCTGCTGTTCCTCAACACCGATACGATCATCCGGCCTTACGCCGTCCGACGGCTCCTCGAGACGCTGGAGAGCGAGCCGGGCGCCGGCGCCTGCGGCCCGGCCCTGGTCCATCCCGGGGGCGGCTTTCAGGTCTCCTTCGGCCGCGAGGTGAGCTTCCTCGGACAGATGGTCCAGAAGGCCTTCCTCAATCCCTGGCATCGCCGGCGACTGCCCCNNATCGCGCCCGCACGCGCGAGACGGCTTGGCTGAGCGCAGCCTGCCTTCTGGCCCGCCGGGAGGCCGTGGACCGGGCCGGCGGGTTCGACGAGGCCTTCTTCATCTACTTCGAGGATATCGACCTCTGCCGGCGAATCCGTCAAGCCGGCTGGCATCTGGTCTATGATCCGCGCGTCCAGATTCAGCATCTCGGGGGAGCGACTACGGCGCCACGGCCGGACCGCACCCGTCTGGAGTACCGGCGGAGCCAGCTCCTTTATTACGATAGGCACGTCTCGGCGGCCGGGCGGGCTTTGCTTCGGGCTTCCCTGCGGGCCGAGCTCGCCTGGAAGACGGTCCGCGGCCGGTTCCGGGACGCTGAGGGCCGGGAGCTGCGCGCCCTCTACCGGGAGATGCTCCGCCGCAAAGGGAAGCCCGCATGAGCCGCATCCGCGTCCTGCAGATGATCGACCGGCCCTTCCTGGGCGGCGGGCAGGCCGTTCTGCTATCGCTGGCCAAGGGATTGGACAAGACCCGCTTCGAGGTCGAGGTCTCCGCCCAGGGCGGCGGGCCGCTCGAGGAAGCGGCTCGCGACGCGGGCATCCCGTTTCGTCCTCTTCCTTTCGGCCGCCGCTTCACGCCCGGACTCGCCGGGGCCATCGCCCGGGACCTTCGGGCCGACCCGCCCGATATCGTCCATACCCACGGCGGGGTGGCCGGCCTCTACGGCCGCCGGGCTGCCCGCCGGGCCGGGATCAAGGCCGTTGTCCATACCATCCACGGCATTCATTATTTCCATTACCGCTCTGGAGCGGCCCGCTTCGCCTACATTCTCCTGGAGCGGCTCTGCTCCCGGCGGTCGGACGCGGTCGTGCTGGTTTCGGAGGCCGACCTGGAGGAGGCGAAGAGGCGGAGGCTGGCCCCGGAGGCCAAGCTCAGGCTCGTGCGCAACGGTGTCGACCCGGCCGATCTCGCCTCCGAGGCTTTCGCCGCCCGGGCCGGGGAGGCCCGTTTGCGGCTTTCCCTGCGGCCGCCCGTGGTGGGGACGGTGGCCAGGCTGCACCGCCAGAAGGGCCTGATCCACCTCATCCGCGCCGTCCCGAAGATCCTCGAGCAGCATCCGGCCGCCCGGGTCCTGCTCGTCGGCGGCGGCGGGCTTGAGGCCGGGCTGCGGGCCGAGGTTCCCCGGCTGAGACTCGACCGCCGCTTCGCCATGCTGGGAGCCCGCCCGGACGGCCGCGAGATCATGTCCCTCTGCGACGTCTTCGTCCTGCCGTCCCTCTGGGAGGGGCTGCCCCTGGTCCTGATCGAGGCGGCGGCCCTCGGCCGGCCGATCGTANNAGGCCTTGGCGGCGGCCGTCAACCGACTTCTGGACGATCCGGTCCTGGCCGCCCGGTTGGGCGAGAACGCCCGCCGGACCATCCCGCCCCGCTTCACCCTGGAGCGGATGGTTGATGAATATTCGAAAATTTATAAGTCACTTACCCCTTAATACAGAAAAGTCTTCCAATTCCGGGAAAATTCAAGCGGCCCGGGGTGCCGGCCAACGGCGAAATCGCCCTGGC
>DFYJ01000051.1 GCA_002383325.1 Candidatus Aminicenantes bacterium UBA4085 | reverse complement strand
TCGCCCTCGTCGGCGTTGCAGACGACGTAGTGGGGGACGGCCTTCTCGCGCCGGCAGAACTCCCACTTCATCCCGGTCGGGAAGCCGGCCCCGCCGCGGCCGAGCAGGTTGGCCCGCTTGACCTCGGCGATGACCTCCTCGGGCGTTCGCCCGACGGCTTTCTTCAGAGCCGAACCGGAGCGGAAGGGCGCCAGGACGACCGGTCCCTCGGCGCGGATGTTGTTGCGGACCATGGAACGGACGATCCGGGAGCCGTTGGCCCCGTCGCCCAAGGGGACGGCCAGCTTGCGGACGTCCTTGCCGGCCTTCATGGCCGCGACCAGGGCCTTGGCCTTGGCCGGGGTCAAGCGGGTGAAGACGGCCCCGTTGATGAGAGCCGACGGCTCCTGGTCGTTCATCCCGATGCAGGAGGTCTCGAACAGCCCGATCCGGCCGTCCTGGCTGACGGCGCCGAAGGGGATCCCGGCCGCCTTCTCGAAGGCTTCCGCGACCTCGGCCCGGCCCTTCATCTGGGCCACGATGTTGGTGTTCAGGTAGACGGCGCAGCGGCCCGTCCCCTGGTGGCCGAAGAAGTGATAGAACGAGATGACCCCTTCCACCTCGACGGACGAGATGTTCAGCAGGTCGGCGATGCGGGCCGCGTCTTCGGCGGAGACCCGGCCCTCCTGCCGGCGCAGGTCCCGGAGGATGTCCAGGAGTCGGCCCCGGTTCCGGCCGTGCCGGTCGACGACGGCTTCTATAATTCCCTTGGCCATTGGCAACCTCATCTCTCGATGATTTGGGATCGACGGCAGAAGGGGATTTATAGCATACTCGGGGCGCCGGACTCAACGGCAGCGGGGCTTTTTCGGGGGGTTGCTTTTTCCCCATTCGCGACCTACAATTGCGGACGGACGGGCCTCTTCGCCCCCACCCTGCCGTGAAGCTTGCTTTCCGGCTTGCAAAGCGGTTAGAATTCAGAAACAATATACCCAGACTGAGAGGAGGAACAATGAAAAAAACGAGCCTGATCGTCCTGTCGGCGCTTCTGGTCCTATTCACTTTCACGGCTTGCAAGTCCAATCCCGAGAAGGGGCTCTTGGACCGCTATTTCAACGCCATCACCCTCAACGACATGTCGACGCTGTCGACCATGGCCCTGGAGCCGATGACCATGGAAGTGGACAGCTGGAAGGTCACCAAGGTCAGCGAGGAAAAGATCGAGCCGGCCAAGCTGCCTGACCTCAACACCCAGGAAATGGAATTCAAAAAGAAGATGGAAGCCCATATCGAGCCGGTCATGAAGGCCAAAGACGCGCTCGATGCGGCCAAGGACGAGTATGACACCGCCCGCACCGGCGGCGCCCGCGGAGCCGCCAAGGTCAAGGTCGACGCGGCCCAGAAGGCCTACGACGAGGAGTACAGCCTCCACAACGAGCTCAAGAAGGGCTACAACGACGCCAAGGCCGCCGCGCAGAAGGAAGAGGACATCACCTACTTCTCCCTGGGCGTGAAGGACCTGGCCAGCATCCGTGATCTCAAGGGCACCATCCACAACAAGGACGTCGAAGTGGCCGTTACCGACAAGGCCGGCGCGGTCAAGAACTTCTCCCTCAAGATGATCATGTACAGCCTGAAGGACGAGGCCCAGAACCTGAACCACCGCGGCCGCTGGGTCATCACCAAGTTCACGGCCATCTGAGGCCGGACCCGCGTCCGACCACGGATCCAGGGGCCGGGCCCGCGCGCCCGACCGGGACATTCGCAGCGCCCGGGTGGAATCGCGCAGGCTCGGCCCCTTGCCTTTTAAGGCCCCGCCGTGGGGAACCGTCTGGGGGACCGTCTTGACTCAAAGAGGCCAATCCGCTATAAATAGGCGCTCTTGATCAGGGCCGTTAGCTCAGTGGTAGAGCACCGGCCTTTTAAGCCGGGTGTCGCTGGTTCGAGCCCAGCACGGCTCATTTTCTCTCCGCGCCCCTGTCGTCTAGAGGCCCAGGACACTGCCCTTTCACGGCGGCAACACGGGTTCGAATCCCGTCGGGGGTGCCAAACCTACGAGTGGGTCGCGTCCTGATCCTTCGCCCCCTCCTCCGCCGGGCCTCTCCTCTTCTCCCTTTTCCAGATCCAAACCAGGACGACGGCCGGGATCTGGTAGACGGTCAGGATGAGGGGCGAGAGGATGAACCAGTAGACGTTCATCCGGGGGATGAACAGAACGGCGAAGGCGACGATGCCGCCGAGGGAGAAGACGACGGCGCCGATGGGCAGAAGAGCCGTCAGAAGCCTGCGCATGGCTCAGTCCAGGGAGAAGCCGTCCTGGCGGAAGAGGGCCAAGCAGGCGTCCACGGCCCCGGCGTCGTAGATACGGCCACGGCCGCGGGAGATCTCATCCAGAGCCATCTCGATGCCGTGGGCTGGGCGGTAGGGCCGGTGCGAGGACATGGCCTCGACGACGTCGGCCACGCAGACAATGCGGGCCTCCAGCAGAATGACCTCGCCGATCAGGCCGTTGGGGTAGCCGGATCCGTCCATCCGCTCGTGGTGCTGTTGGACGATGAGGGCGATGGGCCAGGGGAACTCAATCGACTTGAGGATGTCGTAGCCGACCTGGGCGTGGGTTCGGATGATGGAGTGCTCGATCTCGGTCAGCTGGCCCGGCTTGCTCAAGATCTCGGCCGGGACGTAGATCTTGCCGACGTCGTGGATGTCGCCGGCCATGCGGATACCCTCGATCTGCTCGGCCGGCAGGCCCATCCGCGCGGCGATGGCGCTGGACAGCTTGCTGACCCGGCGCTGGTGGCCGGCCGTGTAGGGGTCGCGCATCTCGATGGTCATGGCCATGGCCTGAATCGTCCCGGCCAGGGTCTTCTGCAGGCGTATCTCGCGCTCCCGCAGGGCCCGGTCCATCTTGGCCTTGAAGAAAGCCATCTCGATGGTCGTCTGGAGCTCCCGCTCGTCGAAGGGCTTGAGGATGAAGCCGAAGGGCTCGGTGACCTTGGCCCGGGCCAGGGTCGTCTCGTCGGCGTAGGCGGTCAGGTAGACGACCGGGATGCCGTGTTCCTCCCAGATGGTCCGGGCAGCCGTGAAGCCGTCGATCTCGCCCTTGAGGACGATGTCCATCAGGACCAGGTCAGGCCCGGCCTGGGGTACGGCCTGCAGGGCTTCTTCGCCCGTGGACAGCACGCCCACGACCTCGTAGCCTTGGCCGAGGAGCATGTTGTGAATGTCCTTGGCCACCAGGCTCTCGTCTTCGACCACCAGGATCTTGATAGGGGACATGGCTTTTCGCCTCGGGGCCATTCTACCCCGAATCGCCGCGGCGGGGGAAGCGGATGGGCCGAGGGGGCGTAGGACCGGGAGGATGACGGGACGAAGGGCTGACGGGACGGGGGGACCGGAGGAGGGGACATGGGCGGTGCAGGATTTGAACCTGCGGCCACCGGCGTGTAAAACCGATGCTCTACCGCTGAGCTAACCGCCCTTAGAACGCTTGCCTGATCGGCAATATCATCAACGATGTCGTCTCTGCCTTCGAGCGGCCGAGGACCTCCATTATATCAGCAAGCCCGATTCCGCGGCCAAGAGAATAAGATCCCTTGATCGAAGCCGCGGTATCGCCTGAGGCCCCAGTCTGCGTATCTCATCTTTCTGGCCGGCCTTCGAATTAGAAGTTTTGTCGGCACTTGGCAGGATCATCCATCTTGGAGATTTGACAACCGAATTTGGCGGGGTTACGATTCTTTCATCGGAAGAGGGGCCATGAAGAAAACGCTTCCGAGATATCGGGCTTCCGCCCTTGTCCTGACCCTCGCCGGCTTGTGCGCGTCCGTGTTGCTCGGGTCCGGAGGATCGCCCCGTCCAGGGGCCCGAACCGTCACGATCAAAGCCGTCTTCAAGTATCAGGCGCCCGACGGGACGACCAGGCCCATCCGTTTTGCCCTGGCCGAGCTACGCAATCTCAACCCGTTCTCGGACGACGTCATCGGCCGGTCGCCCACGGGATCCGACGGATCGGTGACCTTCCAGTACGACGCGGACCGGTCCGACGGCCTGTTCGGGGGGCGGATCGACGCCTACGTGCGCTGCTTCCCGAAGCTGGCCATGCCCTCCTACGAGCTTTGGAACGCGAGCGGCGGGACCGGGAGGACGGAGCTGGCCCGAGTCGGGATGGGGACCGGGTTCGCCTACCTCGAGCCGGCTTATCTCACGGTCAGCACGCCGACGTGGGACGACAATGAGTCGGACCGGACGGCCGAGGTCACCGCGGCGGACGACACCGCGAAGACCTTCTTCATCCTGGACTGCGCCGTGGAGGCCAACCTGCCGTCCTCGGGCGAGAACCCCCGCGCTCCCATGGCTTTGGGAAGCCTGTGGGTTTTCCCCGGCGCGACCTTCGACACCGGGCTGCCCAAGACGGCCTACGCTCCGGACACCAACGTCATCCTGATCGACTTCGACGAGTTGGAATTCGACACCGCGCTCCACGAGTACGGCCATTACGAGATGTGCCGGTACTACGGGGGGTCCTTCGGCAGCTACGACTGCACGCGGAGCAACCACAGCTTCGAGGAGCCCTTGAAGAACAAGTGGTATCTGCCTTCCGACGCCGAGTGGCCGGCTTTGGCCGAAGGCTGGGCCGATTTCTGCCCGGTCATTACCAAGCGCCTTCCCATCTACCGCATCTATAACGTGGAGACGGCGGCCGGGGCGAACCTGGCCGACGCCTCGGCCTCCCGCGAGGGCACCGTCTGCCGTATCTTCTGGGACGTCGCCGATACCTGGCGGGACAAGACGCTGGACTCGGGGAAAAAGCCCGTCGACCGCCCCGCCGCGGGAGGTTTGGCCCTCGACGACGACCCCTTCGGCTTCGCCAACCGCGGCCCCTACGCCAACCTGCCGGGCTGGGATGCCGTCAAGGACATCATCCGCCGCGACCGCCCGAAGTCGCTCCGGGCGATCCGCGACGCGTGGCGGTCCAAGTGCGCGGGCAACCGCTCCACCCTCCGGGCCCTGGCCGCCGTCTTCTGGATCAACGGGCTCCTCCGCGGGGATCTCCAAGAAAACGCTCCGTCCTGCGCGCTCCGCGTGAGCGGCCGGACGGCCCCGGTCACGGTCGGCGGCGAGACCCGAAATGCGTATGCCGGGGATGTGACCCTGACCGCCGGCGTCGACGACCTCGAAGCCGACGACAGGCCATTTCTCCACGTCCGTTTCTATTGGGACTATATGTCCGAGCGGAGCCGCCCGCCCGGAGCCATCTCCCAGAATCGAAGCGATTGGCATTCGATCGGCGTGGATGTGGATGGTTCGGACGGGTTCACCTGTGAATGGCCGGAAGGCCCCGACCGGCCCCTGCCCGGGAGGCGCGTCTGCCTGATTGCCCTGGCCTCGGATTTCATGATGGAGTCGGCCTATGCCCTCTCCCTGGATCCCGAGAACCGGACCGGGGGGCAGGTTTGGGACGTCACGTTCTCCGAGCCCGAGTCCGGCGGACTGATCGCCGAAGAATTCAAGGACCTGACCACGGCTCCCATGATCGTCGCCGGGCCGCACGCCATGGTCCTCCGCGCTGACGGCACCGTCCTGAGCTGGGGCTCGGCCCAGAACGGATCATGGGGAACGGGGTCAAAATCCGGCCGGGGGCCAGGATCAACGTCCCCACCGCGGCGCCTCGCCTGAACGGGATCGTCGCGCTGACCGGCGACTCGCGGGGGGCCGCCGCCTTGCGCAAGGACGGGACGGTCTGGGCTTGGGGCAGGTCCCTCCTCAAGGACCGTTCCGCCGCCGGGCGGGGCCTGCCCGTCCTGATCGAGGGATTGAACGGCGTCAAGGCCGTCTCGAGTCACGGGGAGACGGCCTTCGCGATTCGTTCGGATGGGGCCCTTTGGGGTTGGCACGTCACTCAGGGGGCCAACACCCAGACGCCGCTGGGATTCGATTTCGGAATCAGGGTCAAGAGCGATTCCCCGATTCCCCTTCCCGGGCTCAAGGACATTGCGACCATTCAGGCCGGCCCGGGCTGGAGCCTGGCCATCGACCGGAGCGGAGACGTCTGGTCGTTCGGTCCGGCCGCCGATCGCGGCCAGTTGGGGCGGGGCGATGTCTCCGACAAGCCTCTGTCCAAGAAGGTGGCGGGGCTGCGCGACGCCATCTCGGTCGCGGCCGGATGGTTCCATAGCCTGGCGGCGTGCCGGGACGGCTCAGTCTGGGCTTGGGGCATGGGCTTCCTGGGCGTAAGCGACAATCCCCGTGAGAGCTACTTGATCCGCAAAACCACGCCCCGGAAAGTCCTGAACTTGTCCGGAATCACGGCCATCAGCGCCGGGGAAGAAAACGCGCTCGCCCTCCGGGAGGACGGGACGGTTTGGGCCTGGGGGAGAAACGATTGGGGGGCCATCGGCGACGGGACGTGGGAGGACAGGCCGCTCCCGGTCCAGGTGCCGGGAGTGAACGCTTACAACGGCAAGAAATAGCGCCTCCTTGTTGGGCGACAGGAGGAGCTCAAGGCAGGGGAACGGAAGGGCCGACCGCCGAAAACAGCCCGCCGCGGTTGACATAAGCCGATGCCTATGATAGGGTTAGGGCCCTATTTTTGTCTCCCGAACTCCAAACAAAGGTAGATAAACGATGCTGGCTGTGATCAAGACCGGCGGAAAGCAGTATGTCGTCAAGGTCGGCGACACGCTCCACGTGGAAAAGCTCGCCTTTGCGGCGGGCCAGAAGGTCCTCTTCGAAGAGGTCCTTCTCGTCGACGACGGCACATCCACCGAGATCGGCACGCCCGTCTTGGGCAAGGCCGTGGTCAAGGCCGATGTGATCAAGATCTTCCGGGACGAGAAGGTCCTGGTATTCAAGAAAAAGCGCCGGAAACAGTATCGCCGCACCCGGGGCCATCGCCAGACCCTGACCGAGGTCAAGATCCTGGCTATCTACCCCGACAGGACCGCGGTTCCGGCCGAGGAGCTGGCGATCGAAGCCCCGCCGGCCGCGGCCCCCAAGCCGGAGCCCCGGCCCGCCCAGCCGAAGGCGATCAAGCCCAAGCCGGCCCCCAAGACCGAGCCCGAGCCCGAGATTGAGGCCAAGCCGGCCAAGGGCAAGGCCAAGGCCAAGGCGGCCAAGCCCGCGGCCAAGAAGCCGGCGGCCAAGAAGGCCGGCAAGTAAGCGGCCGGGAATCGGCGCGAGCCCGAAGAAGATCCAAGGAGATAAGTCATGGCCACAAAAAGAGGCAGCGGCGTCGGCCGCAATGGTCGGGATAGCCAGTCCAAGCGGCTGGGCGTGAAGAACTACGGCGGACAGACGGTCAAGGGCGGCTCCATCCTGGTCCGTCAGCGGGGCACCCCGTTCAAGCCCGGCAAGAATGTCGGGATCGGCCAGGACGACACCCTTTTCGCCAAGATCGCCGGAGTGGTCCGCTTCGAAGACAAGGGGAAGAGGGGAAAATTTGTCTCGGTCCTGCCGGCCTGAGGCCCTGATCCGGGGCCAAGCGGTCCCCGTCCGCTAAAATGTTCGTCGACCAGGTAACCGTCTCTCTGCGCGCCGGCCGGGGCGGCAACGGCGCGGTCAGCTTCCGGCGCGAGGCCGGCGTGCCCCGGGGCGGCCCGGACGGCGGCCACGGCGGACGCGGCGG
>DFYJ01000050.1:10931-11188 GCA_002383325.1 Candidatus Aminicenantes bacterium UBA4085 | reverse complement strand
ACTGCGTCCGCCCGAGGCGCTGCCGCCGCTGCGGCCGCGTCCGCCGCTTCCGCTGCGGCCGCGGTCACGGCTGTGGTCTCCCGGCAGCTCGACGCCGACGCTGCGGTCGATAGCGTACATCGAGGCGACGGCCCGCTTTTCCGGGATCATGGTTCCGATGTAGCGCTCGATCGGGTAGAGATTCTCCAGGAACTTCTCGCAGGCGAAGGAGACGGACTTGCCCGTCAGGCCCGCCCGGCCGGTGCGGCCGATGCGGT
>DFYJ01000050.1:0-10819 GCA_002383325.1 Candidatus Aminicenantes bacterium UBA4085 | reverse complement strand
CCCAGCCGCTCGGCCTCGTGCTTCATGTTGGTGAAGATCAGGGCGTTGTGCGGCTTCTCGGCGGCCAGAATGCCCAGCAGCAGGTTGAGCTTGAGGTGGCTCTTGACGTGGTACAGCTCCTGGCTGATGGCCTCGACCGGGATCCGCTCGGGGCTCAGCTCGATGAAGACCGCGTCGTTGAGATAGACCAGGGCGATGCCGCGCGCGGCCCGGTCAAGCGTGGCGCTGAAGAGCATGCTCTGGCGGACGCCGGGCGGGGGCAGGTGGGAGGCGATCCGGCGCAGGTCGGGCAGGAAGCCCATGTCGAACAGCCGGTCGGCCTCGTCGATGACCAGGATATCGAAGGTCTTCGTGCTCAGGGTCCGTTTCTGGATCAAGTCGAGAAGGCGGCCGGGCGTGCCGACGGCGATGTCGACGCCCTGGCGGAGCAGCTTCTCCTGCCCTTCGTAGCCGACGCCGCCGAAGATGGCCGCCGTCGTGAAGCCGAGGTCCTTGCCCAGCAGGCTGGCCTCGCCTTCGATCTGGACGGCCAGCTCGCGGGTCGGGGAGATGATCAGGGCCCGGCCCCGCTTGCCTTCGGAGCGCAGCAGGCTCTCGAAGATGGTGATCAGGAAAGCGGCCGTCTTGCCGGTTCCCGTTTGGGACTGCACGGCGGCGTCGCCGCCGCGCAGGGTTACGGCCAACGTCTTTTCTTGGACGTCGGTCGCGTCGGTGTAGCCCCGGTCCGCGATGGCTTGCCGCAGCCGCGGATGAAGGCTCATTTCGTCAAATCGCATAGAGATTCCTTGCTTCGAATTTCAACACGAGGAAGGGCAGCCGCCCGTGGAAAGGTTACAGATGTCTTCAACCCTGTGTTAAGAGAAGATTATACGCCCGTAAAACCCGCGATGCAAGCGGTTTCCTGTTCCCGGCGGATTCTTTCGGCCGGATCGATCGCGGGGCGGCCTTCAAAACATGAAGCCCAGGCTGGCCGTGAAAGCCAGCGCTGAGGATTGGAGCAGGCGGCCGAAGAGGTCGCCCTCGAAGCTTGTTCGGAGATGGTTGATGTCGCGGCCCTTGCCCTCGCCGTAGGCGTAGTAGAAGATGACATAGCGGTAAACGAACCCGATGTCCAGGAAGGTGTCGGGGGCGAAGTCCCAGGTCAGGCCGGCTCCGGCATGAAGTCCGGCCCCGGCGTAAGTCGCGTTCAGCTTCTCTCCTAGAAAGGAGGCCCCGCCCCTGACGAAGACCAGCGGCAGGTCGATGCCCAGCAGGCCGTAGGGCTGGATCGCCCGGCCCGGGAGAAAGAAGGAACGGCCCGAGATCTCCAGGCAGTGGAACTGAACGACTTCCGTCGTCTCGGCCACAGCCGCCTTGGGGAGGGCCAGCGCGTAGCGGATCTCCCAGGCGCTGTAGGCGTTCTTGCGGCCGAGGCCGAGGCCGAATTCGGAGGCGTAGGCGCGGTAGAAATGGGGGATGGCGAAGGCCTTATCGAAATGCCACAGGGTCAGATCGGTGCGGAAGTCGCCGAAGACGGCTTGCGGCCGCAGGGAGATCGAGGCGAAAAAGCCCTCATTGCGGGCTTTGGCCCGCTCGAACCGTTTGTCGAAGCTGGACGCCGTCAGGGCCGGGGCCACGGCCAGCACGGTTAGGGCCGCCAGGCCGGCCAAGAGTCGCTTTTTCACGGGGGAGACTGTAGCCTTCCCCCCCCTGGACTGTCAAGAGCCCGAGTCGCAGCCCTCACATTGTCCGCGGCCGGCCTACCAGGGGAAGTCCTCGTAATCCGGGTTGCCGTAGAAGCAGGGCTCGATGTGCCAACCGATGCCTTGGAAGGTGTGCGTGCTTTCGGCGATCCTGCCCTTCTTTGTGAAAACGATAGTTCCGTTCCAGGTGACCTTCTGGTCGCCGGTCCTCGTGAGGTTCCGGCTGGGGATGCCGGGATCGGGGGGAACGAGCGAGGTGATCACGATGACGATCTCCTCGATCTTGTCGAACTTCCTGAAAGCGTCTTGCCAATGTTTCAGGGCGGCCCTCCTGCCGATGCGGGCTTTCTGGCTGACCCTCTCAAAGATCAGCGAATCGTCGTTGTACTTGTCTTTGATCTCCTTGCGGCGCGAAGGATCATTGAACTTGACCTTGAGGTCGTCGTACCATTCCTGGATCTTCCGCCTCGCTTCCTCCCGGTCCCAGAGATGCTTCTCTTCCACCCTGCCCTCCTTGTCTGATCCTGAATTCTCCGGTCAAAGACCGGCGCAGATCCGGTTGAATCGGTCCTCGACTTCCTTGCGATCGGCCAGGACGGCCTGAAACCGGGGCTCCGGCCGCAGGATGTCGAGGAAAGGATTGTGCGTCAGATAGGAATACCCGTACAGGTAGTCCTTGACGGCCAGAAAACCCTTGGCGATGCCTTCCTCGATCGCGGCCAGGGCTTCCTGCTTTCGGCCCAGGCGGCAGAGGGCGTTGACCGCGTCGTAAGTGAAGGCCCTATCCGAGGCCTTGATCAGGCCGAGAGACCGCTCCTCATCGCCGGACGCGGCGGCCAACCAGACCTGCAGGAGGTCGTACTGGCGGCGGATGGTCGGGGACATCTTTTCGGCACTCCCAAGAGCCGCCAGCTCCTGCCGGGCCTCCCCGTGACGGCCCTGGGACATGAGCATCCGGCCCAGGAGCAGCCGGACCCGGCCGTTGTTAGGGTCCACAGCCTGCGTCCCGCGCACGACAGCCTCCCCTTCGGCGAAGCGGCCCAGGCTTCCGAGGCAGACGGCCAACTGGAAAGCCGGACCTATGTACAGAGGATCGATCTCCCGGCCGCGATGGGCGGCCCGCTCGAAATAGCCGACGGCTCTTTCGAACAGGCCCAGGCTGCGCAGGAAGGCGCCGACGGCCAGGAGTACGGAGGACTGCTCGGGGGCCGTCTGGCGGGCCCGCAGGAAATACCGGGCCGCCTCCTCCTGGTTCTGCTGGTAGAAGTAAGTCCAGCCCATGGCGATCATTGAGTCGGGCAGTTCCGGATCGGTCTCGAAAGCGTTGCGGTAGCTTTCCAGCATCAGGGCCAGGTCCGTCGGATCCCCGGCCTTGACGTAGCGGGCCTCGTGCAGGTCGCCCAGGCCGCGCAGGGCCAGGGTATAGCGCGCATCATGGGCCAGGGCGGCCCTGTAGAGCCGGGCGGCTTCGTCGAAATCCGCCGCTGCATCGCTGTTGCGATAGCGGGCTTCCAGGCGCCGGCCCGTGAGGTAGTCCGTATAGGCCTCCAGGCTGGCCGGGTCGGCGGCGGCCCGGGTCGCGGCGATGGTCCGGGCTCGGTAGGGGGCCAGCCGGTCCATAACATCGGCCGTGATCTGGGCCTGGATGGCAAAGTATTCGCCCTCCGAGCCGCTGTAGGGCATGCGCCATATGACGACGCCGTTGCGGGCGTCGCTCAAGGTCATCTCGGCCGACAAGGCATCCTGATGGAAGCTCAAGCGGCCTGAAAGGATGTGCCGAGCCCCCAGGGCCCGGCCGATGACGTCCGGAGCGGCCTCGGAGCCGCGGTAGCGATCGGAGGAATACTCCGAGATGATCTTCAGCCCGCCGGAGGCGGCCAGCTTGTCGCGCAAGTCGCGGGTCATGCCGTCGCAGAAAACCGCCTGATCGCGGCCGGGGCTGGCGTCGAGGAGCGGCAGGACGGCCAGCCGGCTGTCCCAGCCCGTCGGAGGGGGCGGCGCCGACAGGCTGCGGACAATCAGGTAGGCGGCCGATCCGAGAATGATGGCCGCCGCGGCGGCGACCCCTGCTACTCGGAAGCGGCGAGCACGGGAAGCCGCTGCGGCCGCGGTTCGGGGGATCGGCGTCCTGGATTCGGGCCCGGACTCCATTCCCGCCGCGACAGCTTCGAGCTCGGCGTCCATGGCNNGAAGCCGGACGCCCGGCCGGGTCCCTGGCCAGGCAGCGGAGGATGAGACCATCGAGCGCAGCCGGCAAGGCCGGGTTGATCGAGGCGGGGGAGGGAGGCGCCGACATAAGCCGCCGCCGGGCCAGAGCTCCCTCCGACTCGGCCTCAAAAGGCAAGCGCCCGGTGGTCATCTCAAAGAGAATGACGCCCAGGGCGTAGAGATCCGTCCGGGAGTCGACATCGCGCCCTTCGACCTGCTCCGGGGCCATATAGGCGGGNNAGAGCCTTCCCGGGTCGGACCGCCGCCCGCCATCGGCCGGGCGATGCCGAAATCCATGATCCGCAGCCGGTGCCGCTCGTCGATCATCAGGTTCTGGGGCTTGAGATCGCGATGGATGATGCCCGCCCTATGAGCTTCGGCCAGGCCGGCGCAGGCTTGTCGGGCGTAGCCGACCGAGGTCCGGGGATCGAGCCGTCCGGCCATGTTCAGGACGGCTCGCAGCGTCTGCCCGGGAGCGTATTCCATGGTCAGGAAAGCGGTCCCGTCGGATTCCCCGAAGTCGTGGACCCGGACGACATTGGCATGGGTCACTCGGCGGGCCGAAGTCAGCTCGCGCCGAAAACGCTCCAGGCTGTGCGGCTCGGCGGCTATCTCGGGGGCCAGGACCTTGAGCGCGATTCTCTCCTCGAGTTTGGTATCCTGGGCTTTGTAGACCACACCCATGCCCCCTCGGCCGGCCTCTTCGATGATCAAATAGCGGCCGGCGAAGAGGGTCCCCGGCGCCAGGGCCCTCGATTCCGTCTCCAGCGTACGGGTGAGGATGTTCCCCTCGCTAATGATCCGACTATAGCCCCGCCCGTGAACGGGTGTCAAGAAGAAGGGTTGGCACTCCCCGGTTCGTTCGGGCCTCCCCGAAATCGGGAGAAGCGTCTATAATAGGGCTATTCGGATTGGAAGGAGAGCCGCATGCAGAGTCACCAGGCCGACATTCTCATCATTGGGGCCGGCCCGGCCGGCCTGACGGCGGCCATCTACGCCGCCCGGGCGGGCAAGAAGACGATCGTCCTGGAGGGGGAGCGGGCCTCCTCGCGCATGTCCATCGGCTGGGAGCTGGAGAACTTCCCCGGCTACCTTTCGATCGACAGCCGGGAGCTTCTGGAAAAGTTCCGCGCCCACGCCGCTCATTTCGGCGCCGAGTTCGTCAGAGGCGACACCATCGCCCTGTCGCTGGAGGGCGATCCCAAGTTTGTCTCGACCACGGATTCCTTCATTGAGGCCAAGACCATCGTCCTGGCCACAGGTAAGCCGTTCGCCAAAGAGCGCCAGCTGCCGGGCGAGGAGCGGCTGGTCGGCTTCGGAGTTTCCTACTGCGCCGTCTGCGACGGGCCGCTCTACCGGGGGCGGGAGGTGGCTGCCTACGGCTCATCGGAGGAAGCGGCCGATGATGTCATGGCCCTCAACCAGATGGGCGCCAACGTCCACTGGGTCACCGGCCGGATCAAAGACCCTGCCGTCCTGGAGGAGGCCTTCATCAAGGCCGAGAAGAAAGGCGTGATGCTGCACGCGGGGCAGGAGATCAAGGAGATCGTCGGCGATAAGGGTGTGGAAAAGCTGATCCTCAAAGGGCCGTCAGGAGAGGACGAGCTGCCCGTGGCGGCTGTCTTCCTCTTCCGTGAAGTGCCCACCGGGCCGCTCTTCGCCAAGGCCGGGCTGGCCATGGACCACAAACAGTGCTTGGCCGTCGACCGCTTCGGACGGACCAACCTGTCGGGCGTCTATGCCGCCGGAGACAATACCTGCGGCGGCCTCCAGGTTGTGGCTGCGGCAGGGGAGGGCTGTGTGGCGGCCCTGCAGGCCCTGGCCTACCTGCGGCGGTAATAAAAAAGGGGACGGGAAAGTCCCGTCCCCCTGGGTGATACCGAATACTACTTGATCGCCGCGGCTTGGGTCTTGATCTGGTCGACCAGCCGCTGCACGACCGCCTCCTGCGCTGCCGGGGCGATCTCAAGGGCCTTGTCGGCGGCCTTGAGGGCCTCGGGCGCGTTCTTCATCTTGACGTAGATCTGGGCCAGAGTGGTCCATCCCACGAAGGCCGTCGGATTCATTTCCACCGCCTTCTTGGCCGCCTCCAGGGCGCTGTCCAGATTCTTGTCCTGGCGGGCCCAGAATGAGGCGTAAGGCGTGATGGAGGACGCGGCGGCCAGGGATTTCTGCAGGAAGGCCGGGCCGTAGACGGCCAAGGCCTTGTCCTCGGCGCCGATGTCCAGGTAGGCCTGGGCGAAGCTGGAAATCATCCGCGGGTTGTCACCGCCGGTCTTAAAAGCCTCGTCGACGGTGGCGACGGCCTTGTTCTTCTCGCCCTTGAGCGCATACAGCCGGGCCAGGTTGAGCTCAAGGGAGGAGTTCACAACGACGCCGCCGGGGCCGATGGCGATTGCCCCTGGGACGCTCCCTGGTGGCGCCGCCGCGGCAGCGGCTTCCCGCTCCAGCTTGACGAGAGCGATGGCCTTGGCGGCCAGCTCGATGCCCTTGTCCACCGGCTCCTTATCCTGAAGGATCCTCTGAACCCAGGCGGAAAGAGCCGCCGAGTCCTTGGGGAAGCGGTTCGTCCATTCGGCGTAGAATGCGGCCGCCTCTTCCTTGGGCGCCGTCCGCAGGAAGTGGACGCCGCTCAGGCGCATGTAGCCGGCCTTGACAATCTCGCCGTTGGGGTACTTCTTGAGGAAGGCCTGCATCGGGGCCGGGTTGGCCGGGCGGGCGCTCAGCGCGGCGGCGCCGATGTTGAACTCGGCGTATTGGGTGTAGGAGACCTTCTCGACCTGGCCCTGGCGGCCGGTGTCGTAGTCGGTGGTCCCCTTTTGGCCCTTGGGGTCGAGCTCGACGACCTTCTTGTAGAACTCGGACGCCTTGACCATGTCGTAGCGATCCTCGTACTTGCGGCCCAGCATGAATGCCGTGTCGACGGCCGCTGGATTTTTGGCGTAAGCGGCCATCAGGCTCTTGAACGTACCCTCGCCCTTGAGGACCTTGTCGACGAGAACCTTGAACTTGTCGGGCGGAGGGTCGTAGCCGAGGATCCAATCCACGGCTTCGCCGTTGCCGTCGAAGAACATGATCGTCGGGGTGGCCCGGACGCCATATTTCTCGAAAACCTTCTTGCCGTCCGGCTCCTGGGAGTAGACCCGGAAGAGGACGAAGCTGTTGTTGAGGAATTCCTTGTACTGGGGGTTGTCGTAGAACTGCTCACCGAGCAGTTTGCAGCCCGGTCAGGTGAAGGAGTTGAAGTCGAGGAGAACCAGCTTGTTCTCCGCCTTGGCCTTGGCGAACGCCTCGTCCAGGGATCCCTTGAACCACCAATCCGGAACCTGGGCGAACGCGGCCGCGGCCAACAGGAGGAGAAGCGAAAGCGCCAGGGCTCTTTTCATGCATGCCTCCGTTGGATTTCGGACGGGGATGACTATAGCCCAGGCCCCCAGGGGGAGTCAAATCATGTCAATAATTGGGGGACACCATACACAATTCCCGAACTCTTTGTTGACGTCAACGGCGATTGACGGCTCATCCCAATAATTCCGGGACACCATACATAATTCCCGAAATATAGAATGATGTTGCTTCCCCACCTTTGGATTGAATGGGGGCAAGGGCACGATCCGCTTCAGCCCTGTCAGCGGCAATCTATCACGGCGCATAAGAATTCCTAACATGGTGGAAGAATAAAGGTACTTCGCCCAATGCCGTGAATACATTCGACCAAGAGTGCCGGTCGACCTGACGAATTAGGGAGTTATGTATGGTGTCCCGCAATTATGGAATCCGGGAGGGCGCTTCGAAAGCGCCCTCCCGGACGGGGAATCACTTTTTGTCGGCGTCGGCCCTGATCTTGTCCAGGTTTTTCTTGTAGTATTCCCTGGCATAATCGGGGGCCAGCTCGACCGCTTTCTCGTAAGCCTTGACCGCCTCTTCCTTGAGGCCTTTCTTGACCAGCACCTCGCCCAGCGCCACCCATTGGTAGTACTGGGTGGGCTTGAGCTCGACGGCCTTGCGGGCAGCCTCCAGGGCGCTGTCGAGGTTCTTGCCCTGCCTGGTCCAGAACGAGGCATAGTTGCTCAGGGCGGAGGCGTCGGCCATCTTGGCTTTGGCCCAATCCGGCCCATAGAGGGCCATGGCTTTGGCCTCCTGGCCGGCCTTGGCGTAGAGGGCCGCGGTCTGTTGGATCATGTAGGTGTTGCCGGGATAGAGCCCCAGGGCGATTTCGGCCTTGGCCATGGCATCTTCCAGATTCTGGCCTTTGCCCGACCAGAAAGATGCATAGTTGATGAGACTGTAGGCCAGGTTCTGGACCTGATCCTTCGCGTAATCCTTGCCGAACACTTCCGTGACCTTGGCTTCATCTCCCTTGAGGAGGTAAAAGTCGCCCAGAGTCTGCTGAAGGCTCGGGTCGATGTTGCGCTGGGTCAGAAGCTCGATCTTTTCGGCCAGCTCCAGTCCCTTGTCCAGAGGCTCCTTGTCCCGTACGATCCGGGCCAGCCACGACTGCAGGGCATAAGGGTCCTCGGGGTACTTGGCGGCGTATTCGGCGAAGAACGGAGCGGCCTCGTCCTTGGCAGCCTGATTGCCGAAATAATAGGCCATGGCCGAGTAGGCGCTCTTGACCATCGGGCTAGCCGGGTACTTGGCGATGAAGGCCTTGATGGGAGCCATGTCCGGTTTGGCGCCGCGGGCGGTCGAGGTGGCCAGGGTGTATTCGGCATAGACCGTGTACGGCACAGAGACCTTGGTGTACTCGTTGGTGTAGCTGCCCAACTTGCCCTCGGGATCGAGAGCGATGACCTTCTTATATAGGTCCGTGGCCTTGGCCTGGTTGGCCGGATCGTACCGGGAGCCCCACTTGAGGGCCAGCTTGAAGGCTAAGGCGGCATCTTCGGGTTTCTTGGCGTAGGCGTCGCTGATCGCCTTGAACGTATCCTCGCCCTTGAGGACTTTTTCCAACTTGGCCTGGAAATTATCCGGCGGCGGGCCGTAGCCGACGATCCAATCGATCTCGGAGCCGTCGGGGCCGAGAATCAGGGTTGTCGGTGTGGCCTGGATGCCGAATTTCTTGAAGACGGCATCGCCTTTCTCCGTGTCGGAGTCGGCCCGGAAGAGGACGAAGCTCTTGTCCTGGAAAGCGTGGAATTTGGGGTTTTCATAGAACTGCTCACCGAGCAGCTTGCAGCCCCCTCAGCCACCGCTGTAGAAGTCGATGATCACCAGCTTGTTCTCGAGCTTGGCCTTGGTGACGGCCTGGTCCAGGGTGCCCTGGAACCAGCTTTGGGCGGAGGCGAAGGAGGCGAGAACGAGCACGAGAGCCGGCGTGAGCGCTTTTCTCATGTGCACCTCTCCGGGGAATCCTACTTTTGACGGGTCCCTGCTGTCAAATTAATTCCGGGACACCCTACATACTAATACTCCCATAATTGTCCGGACACAGTCAGCCTGAAACTAAATCGATGCTGAAAAGAAGCGATGTGTCTAATCGGAAGATTTCCCGAGATATTGCGGTAGAGCCAAGAAAAACAACTCCATTCTATTATGGGACTTCTAATATGTATGGTGTCCCCCTAATTATTCGATAACGAATGACGACGTTACGGCCACCGCGCCCTTGAGCATGGCCCAGACCGGACAGTACTTGTCCTCCGACATCTTAATAGCCTTCTCGACCACGGCCGGATCGATCCCCGGCCCGGCCGCCCGAAACTCCAGGTGGATGGCGGTGAAGACACGGGGATGATCCTCCTGCTTGCGGCCCACCGCCCGCACCGTGAAGCCGCGGACGTCCTGGCGCATCTTCTGCAGGAGCGAGACGGTCGTCTGGCCCGAGCAGGACGCCAGACTTACCAAGAGGAGATCGGTGGGCTTGTGGCCCCTTCCTTCGCCGTTCGGCGGCGGGTAATCGACCGGAACGGACTCGCCGAACTCCGATGTGCCCTCAAAATGATAGCGGCCCGTCCACCGGGCTTCGCAAGCGGCTTCCTCAGACATCGTTGCCTCCTTGCCTCTGTCTCGACTCTCAAGGCCGTCCGCTGCCCTCACTCGTTTACTTCAGTTCCTTGCGCGGCACCCGCTCATCGGCCATGGCCGCCTGCCAGGCGAAGCCGGCCATGATCACGGCGTTCTTGATCAGGTCCTGCGGCTGGATGGTGTCCAGGAAATCGAGGTTGGTGTGCCCCGCCGTCCCGGGGATGCGGTCCTGGATGAACTGGAAGCCGGGCAGGCCGGCCCGGTCGAAGGAGACGTGGTCGGTCGAGCCGACGCTCTGGTTCGAGATGGCCCAACAGCCCATGTCCCGGAAGGGGGCGATCCAGGCCGCGATCATCCGCCGGGCCCGCTCGTTGCCCTGCAGGTAGATGCCGCGGAAGGCGCCTGCCCCGTAGTCCATGTTGAAATATGCCGAGAATTTCTCGTATTCGGGCTTCAGGCCGATCTTGGGATCGCCCGGATCTCCGAAGTGGGCCTTGACGTACCCGCCCGAGCCGAACAGGCCCTGCTCCTCGCCGCCCCACCAGGCCACTCGAATCGTCCGCCGCGGCTTGGCCCCGACGGCCTTCAGGATGCGGGCGGCCTCCAGGGCCACGGCGCAGGCCGCGCCGTCATCGCTGGGGCTGGGGCTGGCGTGCCAGGTGTCGAAGTGGGCTCCGATGATGACGACTTCGTCCTTAAGGTCGGAGCCCGGAATCTCGCCGATGACGTTGGCGGCCATCTCGCGCTCGCGGCCGATGCGGTTGCGGACCTCGACTTCGATCTTGACCGGGATGTCCCGCTTCAGAATGCGGTACATGCGGTTGTAGTGCTCGGGGGTGACGGACAGAATGGGTAGGGAGGCCATGGTCGCCTCATAGCCCCACTTGTCGTCGCGGGTGCCGGGGCGGGCGAAGCCGACGGCCGCGCCGGGTCGCCCGCCGGGGCACTGCAGGGCGGCCAGG
>DFYJ01000154.1 GCA_002383325.1 Candidatus Aminicenantes bacterium UBA4085 | reverse complement strand
GCAGGTGCGCCCTGCCGGGCGCACACAAAAAAAAGGCCGGCCCCCGAATGGGAGCCGGCCTTGGCCTGACAGTCCGAGGGATCCGCGATCAGAAGATGTAGCGGAAGCCCAGCAGAAGCTTGTAGTGGTCGTCGAAGACGCGGTCCTTGGTGATGACCGGGAGGCGCGCTTCGGCGAAGATCGAGCCGACCGAGGTGACCTGGTTGAGGATGTTCACGCCCAGGGCCCCGATCAGGTCGAAGCCGCTGAGGCGGGTGGCCTGCTCCTTCGTCGTGTAACCAAGCCCGGCATCGAGGTAGAGGGCCGGGCCGAGGCGCAGGTTCAGCAGGGCGTCGGCCATCAAGAAGGCCTTCCAGGGCTCGCCCTGGCCGAAGAACGCGCCGCCGGCCCTGAGGATGAGGTCGAGGGCGTTGGGGGCCAGGTTCCACATCAGGCCGACGCGACCGAAGAAGAAGCCGGTGTAGGTGCCGCGGGCCAGCCCGCCCCCGGCTTCGACCAGGAAGTAGAGCTTCTTCTGGGTCACATCAAAGGCGATCTTGCAGGGATCGGAGTTGGAGGAAGCGGCGCCCATGTCGTCAAAGACCACCACATTGATGCCGTACTTGCCGGCTTGGTAGAAGGTCTTCTCCCAAGTCAGGGGTTTGTCGGTCTTGGTGAAGGTGTCGATGACCTTGCCGCTCTCGTCGGTGATCTCAAAGACGGCCTTGACCACCTGTCCGTCGGGATCGGTCGAGCCGGAAGCGTCGAAGGTGATCGGCTTGCCGACGTAATCCTCGCAGGGCAGGCAGGAGGTCCACAGCTTGCAGATGGGCGGAGCGTTGACCAGGACCTTGGTCTGGCAGAGGTTGTCCGAAATGCGGCCGTCCACACCGGTCGCCTTGCCCTTGAACAAGTATTCGCCGGGCTTGTCGAACTTGGTCTGCCACTTGGTGACGCCGGCCGGGAAGATGTAGGACTGGATCTTGGCGCCCTGGGCGTTGAAGACCTCGACTTCCATGCGCGAGGCATTGGAGCTGCCGGTCATATCGACGTTGACGGGCTCATTCAGATTGACCTTGGCCGGGCCGACGACCAGGCCGCAAACCGGCGGGGGGATGATCCTCTTCTCGGTCACCCGGTAGAGGGCCACGTTGCCGCAGGGCTTGGGGATGACGAACTCATAGTCCCTGTTGTCCTTGAGAACGTGGAAGGTGAAGACATCCAGAGGCGCCTTGCCGGCCCACTGAACGTCCTCCCAGAGCTTGACCTTGTTGCGGACCCGGAAGAGCATCCAGGGAAACACGTCGCCGACCGGGATGGCCTTCTCGGTGAAGGACGCGGTCCGCAGCTGCTCCATGAACGGGAGGTAGACATCTCCCATGTTGGCCAGGTCGAAGCCGTATTTGAGGTCGCCGGCATAGCGCTCGGCGATGGTCTTCATGACCTCGGCGGTCGGAATCTTGCCCTTGATCTGGGCGAAGGTGTTAACGCCGATCCGACGCAGCTTGTGCGTCTGGGCCGATGCGGTCACGACGGAAAAGACCATCAAGACCGCGACGAAAAGGATCAACTTCTTTCCTCTCACGGGTGCCTCCTTGTTCAAACGCAGAGATTGGGTTGGGTTACCGACATCGCCATCGCTTATACAATACTAAATTCCAAGATGTTGTCAAGCGGAAAAAGCGATGAAATAGTTGACAATCCTTGAGATCATGCCGCTCTCGCGGGGTGCCTGCGACAGGGCCGCCAGGTCCAGCTCGCGGCTGGCGGAGCCGCGGGCGGCCAGGTCCTCAAGGAAGGCCCTGGCCCGCGGAATGTCGATCTCCGGGTGCATCTGGAGGCCCCAGACATTCCGTCCCCGGACTCCGAAGGCCTGCACGCCGCAGGCCTGCGTGCGCGCCAGGACCTCGCAGTCGGGGGGCAGATCCCGGACCTCGTCCCGGTGATGGGAGAAGGCGTAGGCCGGCCCGGCCGGGCCCAGAAGTCCGCTGGGGGCCAGGATCTCGATCGGCGGCCAGCCAACTTCCTGCCGGGGGCAGCGTCCGATGCAGCCCGGCCCGTAAAGGGCGTAGGCCAGAAGCTGATGGCCATAGCAACTGCCCAAAATGGAGGCTCCGGCGTCGAAGGCCCGGAGCACGAACCCCGCCTCCCTTTCGACCCAGGGCTGACGCTCCAGGATGGAGGCCTCCGATCCGGTCAGGATGTAATGGCTGAAAGCGGCCGGATCTTCGGGCAGACAGCCGTCCGGGGCCCGGAAGGACCGAGCCGGGACGGCCAGCGGCAGGAAGGCCGACCAATGCTCGACCGGCCGGTAGAGGCCGAGATCGAGGGCGTTGTCGATGATAGCCAGGCTGATTTCGGTTCGCTGCAAGGGCTTGCCTCCCGAGCCATTATACGGATTTCTTCCCGGCCGGGCCACAACCGCCCGGCCATTCTTTGGCATGGACGGGCGGTTCTGATATAATGCGCCATCCGAGGAGAGCGAACGTGCACAATGTCAGTATGGACACCGAGCTGCATGTCATCACCCCCAACGACCCGGGCATTCTCGGGCGCGTGCTGGGGACGCTGGCCAACGCCGGCGTCAACCTCCGGGCCATCAGCGTCTTCGCCCACGACAAGGAGGGTCACTTCCGCCTCTTGACCTCCGACAACAAGAAGGCCGAAGCCGCTTTGCGCACCCTCGGCTACAAGGTCAAGGTCAACAAGGTCGTGGTCGTGGAGATCAGCGACCGGATCGGCGCCGGGGCCGAGATCGGGGCCCTGCTGGGCAATGCCGTGATCGACGTCGATTACAGCTACGGCAGCTCCTCGGGCAAGGGACCCGCCCTGCTCGTCTTCAAGACCAATAACGACAAGAAGGCCTACGAGACCCTGCGCTGAAGACCGTGGACAGACAACGCGTCCTGGTCGTCACGTCGGACGTCGCGTTCGTCGAGGGCGGCCATCTGACCATGGCCCGGGCCGTCGTCCGGTCCCTGCGCGAGCTGGGCCACGAAGCCGACCTGATGCGCACGCCCCAGAACCGCTTCGGCCGGCAGCTGTCCGCCTACTGGGCCACCCGGCTGACCGATGTCGGTCTGGACGGACTGGGCCGGAAGATCGACCGGGTCGTCTCCCTGCGCTTCCCCAGCTACGCGGTCCGTCATCCCGTCCATGTCTGCTGGCTCAACCACCGGATGCGCGAGTATTACGACCTGTGGGACGACCTCAAGGCCCGCCTCAGCCGCCGCGGCCGGGTCAAGGAGGGGCTGCGCCGATTCCTCATCCATCGCCTCGATCGGCGCCTGCTCGTCCGCAACGTGCGCAAGTTGTTCACCATCTCCGGCGAGGTCAGCCGGCGGCTGGAGCGCTGGGGCCGGATTCCTTCCGAGGTCCTCTATCCCCCGCCGCCGCCGAGGCCCTACCGCACCGAGGGCTACGGCGATTTCGTCTTCGCCGTGTCCCGCCTGACCGGCTTGAAGCGTCTCGATCTCCTGATCGAGGCCGTAGCCCGCATGGAGAATCGAGGCTTGCGGGCCGTCATCGCCGGCGAAGGACCCGAGCACGACCGGCTGGCCGGACTGATCCGCGAGCGCCGCCTGGAAGGGCGGGTCAGCCTGGCCGGCGGGCTCGACGAAGCCGCCCTCGTCGACCATTACGCCCGCTGCCGGGCCGTCTACTTCGCCCCCTACCATGAAGACTACGGATTCGTCACCGGCGAGGCCTTCGCCTCCGCGAAAGCGGTCCTGACAGCCCCGGACAGCGGCGGCCCGGCCGAGCAGGTCCGGGACGGCGAATCGGGCTTCATCGTCCCGGCCGAACCGGGGGCCCTGGCCGCCCGGCTCGATGCCTGGGCCGGCGACGCCGCCCTGGCCGAGCGCATGGGCC
>DFYJ01000084.1 GCA_002383325.1 Candidatus Aminicenantes bacterium UBA4085 | reverse complement strand
GCCGCCCCGACCGCGATCCAAGCCGTTCCGATGTCCCAGTACCTGGCTTACGCCAGGGCTTCGGCCGACTATGCCTGGGCCCACTACGACGAGATGATCGCGAATTGGCGGAAGACCTTCGATCCCAAGAACGTCTTCGGCTACCGCTCCCCCGGCGGCCTCCTGGAGATGGCCGCGATCTATGCCCAGCTCTATGAGCGCGAGCGCAAGCCCGAATACGCGGCCCGGGCCAAGAAGGTTCTCCTGACCTACGGCGACTACCGGTCCGAGTTCCCGGATTGGGCCCGCAAGCTTCGCCACGACTATGACGACGCCGTCCCGGCCCTGTCCGACTTCTTCACCGTCATGCGCTACATCCGCGCCTATGACGCGCTCCAGCGCCTGAAGCAGCTGACTCCCAACGAGGCCGCTATCTGCGCCAAGATCATCTCCGAAAGCATCGGCTACATGCTCCGGACCCAGGAATGGGGGGCCATGAACCGCGCCATCCTGCGGGCCGAGAACATCGCCTGGGCGGTGCGGGCCCTGCCTTCCGACCCGAGCGTCAAGACCTGGGAGATGCAGCGGAAGGCCCTGGGCGACGACAACTGGGGCAATTGGGAGATCGAGGACGCCACCATCTACCACGGCATCTGGCTCTACTCCCTGCTCGGCTACGCCGACGCCTTGCGCGACATGGAAGGCCTGTTCGCGACGCCCGAAATATTTTATTACGCCCAATACTTCCTCAATCTGATGAGCCCGGCCGGGATGATCCCCGACTTCGGCGACGCCCATTGGGAAGCCAACTGGACGCATTACCTGGTCTTCTTCGAAGCGGCCGCGGCCCGCTACGGGAATCCCCAGCTCAAGTGGGCCGCGTCGCGCATCGCCCGCCAATTCGTGAAGTTTGAGACCGCCAACAGCGTCGGGCTGGGTTACATGTTCATGGACATCGTCCGTTGGGGCAGCGACGCCGTCGCCGCGACCGAGCCGACCGCCTTCTCGCGGGAGGTCATGGAGGATGTCCAGGGCAAGAAGATCGTCTTCCGCGGCGGCTGGGGCCCGGCCGCCCCCTACCTCCTGTGGAACTACCGGGACGAGGGCGACGGCGGGCTGAACTTCCGCGACTACCTCCGCGACACCATCCCGGTCGAAGAGGAAAAGATGACCCACGGCCACGCCGACGAGAACTCCATCGCCCTGCTGATGGACGGCGGGTCGGTCCTGCTCCACGACGCGGGCTACCGCGACTACATGCCCAGCGGCCCCTTCGGCCAGTTCCGCCAGGACTACTTCCACAACCGGCTGGTCGTCCGGCCGGAGAAGATCTTCATGGGCCAGAAGGACGGCGAGGCCCGCTACAGCTCGCCCGGATTCGCCGCCATACCCGGCCAGAAGCTCCTCGACTTTTTGCGCGACGCCGGCTCCTATCGCCGGGTACGGACGCAGAAAGTCGATTTCCTCGACCTGTCCGACTTCGCCTACGGCCGGGCCCGGACGATCGACGACAACTGGGGCTATCAGTCCGACCGGGTCATCGTTTACGTCAAGGAGGGCGGCTTTTACGTCGTCTTCGACTTCTTCAAGTCCCTGCGCGAAGAGTGGTTCACGCTGGCCGATCTCTGGCACACCCGCAAGATCCACGCCCAGGGCCCCGGCTGGTACGACACGGGCTACGACGGCATCGCCAACACGGCCGGCGCCATCACCGTTCCCCTGCCGCAGGACAAGCGCCTGCTGATCGTCATGCCCGACACGGGATTCCGACTCGAGGGCGTGGAGCCCCAGAAGCGGCACTATCATGACGAGCTGACCATCCACCAGACCCGGGCCCAGCACTTCGAGCTGGGCGAGTCGAGCGGGTTCGTAACCGTCCTCATCCCCCACCCGGCCGGAGCCGACCCGGCCGCCTTGGCCGCCGCCGTCAAGCTCCTGCCCGGCGGCGGGGCCCGCGACGCTCTGGCCGTGTCCGTGGAGACGGGCGGACGCCACTTCACGGTCGGGGCCAAGGCCGACCTGCGGCGGGACATGGTCCGCGACAACAAGCGGCCCCGCTACCTCTATGAAAAGGGCCGCATCACGCTGGGCGACTTCGAGACCGACGGCGACTTTCTGTTCGCCGCCGAGGGCGGGGACGGCCTGGCCTACACCATCGTCAACCTGACCAAAGCCCTCCACAAGGGCCGGCTGCTGGTGGAGAACAAGCCCTGGAACTCCGGGCTGGCTTATGACGGCTCGCCGGACTCTCCTCAGCGCGGCAAGCTGCGCTACTGGCGGGACGCGGTCAAGACGCCTTGAAGTCCGGCCCCCCTGGGATGCGGAACATGTAGTCGGGATCGATCCGCGGCTCGTCGCGGCGGTGCCGGCGCATCAGGTCGATCTTGCGCCGCAGCAAGTCGGGGAAGTTCTCCCCGTGGATGAAGGGCGTCTCGCCGACGGCGGCCACCATCATCCACTCGACGCCCGGCTCGTCCCAAAGGGCGATCATCGCCTCGGCGTTGCGGATCTCCCGTTCCATGGCCTCGTCGAGCATGGCCCTCAGAGCCTTCCGGCGGGCCGGGCTCCGTGACGCCTGCCAGCCATGGACGGCGGCGATCCAGGCCGCGGCGTTTCGCTGGGTCTCCAGCCAAGCTCTCAAGGCCCGGGCCCGGACATCCTGGTCATGGAAGACGGCCTCCGCCCGGTCATCGCCGGCGGCTTTGGCGGCTGCGCGGCCCGCTTGGAAGAGGGCCGCGGCTTTGTCCAGATGCTTCCAGACGCCGCGGTCCATCCGCCCGACGGCCTTAGCGGCGTAAGGCCTCGGGACGAGATCAAAGAGGACATCCTTGGCCAGGTCGACCTTGTTGGGGTTGTGGATCGGGCTGACCATTACGCCTTCGTAGTAGGCCCGGGCCGTCTCCGGGATGGCCTCGATGTCGGGGACGAACGGTCGGACCAGCAACCGGTTCCAAACCGATCCGAAGCCCGAGTAGAGGGGCAGAGGCACGGCGTTGCGGATGGCCGTGTCGACGAGCTTCCAGCCGCGGGCCAGCCGCGCGGCCCAACGCGGGCCGGCGTAGCGGGACGCGATCCGGCGGACGGTTGCGTCAATGTCCATCCCGGCGTCCAGCTGGAAGGCCCGGAAGACGTCCTGATTGACCGCGTAGGGAGCCTTGTCGGGCGGATGGAGGCCGCCCATCTGGGCCAGAGCAGGGACCTTCCGATCCGCGGCCGCCTTCAGCTTCTCGTGGGTCAGCCAGGGAAAAGGCAGGCCCAGCAGCGGCTCGCAGTTGCCGAAGGCCGCGAAATAGTGGAAGAAGTACGTCCGGCTGTCCCGGGCCAGGAGCTCCTTGGCTGTCTCGCCTTCCCGGGCCGAAAGGGTGTTGTGGTAGAGCGAGGCCAGAACCTGGATGTCCTTGTGCACGGGATGAGCGTAGTTGTTCTCCCAGCCCGTGGTCTGGAGCGAGTTGACCTCGACGTCGATGCCGTCGCCGAGCAGCGGCCAGAGATGCTTCCTCTCGCCGTAGAACGATTCCAGCCGGGTGACGACCCGAAAGCCGGGATGGACCGTCCTGGCCGCATCGCGCAGGACGCGGAAGTAGCGGGCCACGTTCTCGGCCGCCAGGCGGGCGATCTCCTCGTCGTCCTTCCACTCCCGGACCAGATAGGGGCCGCCGTTGCGGCCGACGTAGAGCGATTTGGTATGCTCGAACCCGGAGCCGCTGTCGTTGGACCAGACGGCCATGAAGCCCAGCTCGGGCGCTTGGCGCAGGAGGTTCGTGATCAGCTCGGCGTAATGGGCCCGGGCCGCGGGGTGGGCCAGGGTCAGGGCGTAGCGCGGCTGAAAGCTGCGGAAGGGATGATCGATGCGCGGTCCCCGCAGGGTCGGGTAGCGCTGGAAGAAGGACTCGGGCATCGAACGGGGCTCGAAACAGAGCAGGCCGGGCTCCAAACCGTACTTGACGGCCAGCTTGACGTTCTCCTTGAGCCGGGCCAGGTTGGCGTCGAGGTACTCCCGGGGGTAGATGCCGAGGTTCCAGCGGCTGGCGACGAACTGATCCAAGGCCGGGCAATAGGTGTAGAAGTCCGGGTAGAACTCGTCGGGCGGCCCCTGCTCCCAGGGATGCGTCCCGGCCAAGCCGTTGACTTCGACCTGGGAGAAGCCCAGTCGGGCATATTCCCGCATGTAGCGGTCGCGGTCGAAGGGCCTGATGATCCGGCCGTATTGGGTCAAAACGACGTCGAAGGTGGACTTCTCGTAGGCGAAGGTGATCGGCACCGCCCGGCAGCGCCAGCGGGCCACGTCCTCCCCGGCCAGGTCTTCGACCAGATGGAGGGCGCCGGTGACCAGGAAGGCCGGCGAGGAGGCCAGAAGCGCCCCCGAGCCGTCCTCCTCCAGGCTGATGAGGAACCACTCCCCCGTCCGCGGGAGCCGGACCCGAGCCGCGGCCAGTCTCTTCCGCCAAGACGCGTCGGCCACGGCCACGGTCAGGACGCCGCGGGCGGGGCGGCCTCGGCGGATCGGCGCCCGTCGGAGAACAGCGCTTTCGGCCGCAGTCAGCAGCTCGCGGGCAGCGGTCTCCTCCACCGGGAGAGGCTTTTCCGGGACGGACAGGACGCGGGTGCGGCGCAGGGCTTCTCGACAGGTCATGGATCCTCCGCAGGGTTAGGGCTTGCGCTCCCAGGACGGGATGGCGGCCGCCGGGCGCGGGCCGGGCCCGGATTCCGCGGAACGCGGGATGGGGCGCCGGATATACGCTTTGAGCGTCTCGTGCGTGGATTTATCGTGGATGAAGGGCTTGGCGATCTCGTAATCGATCTTGCCTTCCTTGCACAACCGGAGCAGCGCGTGGTCCATGGTCTGCATGCCCTCGGCGGCGCCGGTCTGCAGGGATTGGATGATGGACTCGCTCTTGCCCATCCGGATGTTGTTGCGGATGGCGAAGTTGCAGACCAGAACCTCGCAGGCCAGGACCCGCCCCGGCTGGTCCACCCGCGGCAGTAGCACCTGCGAGACGACGCCCAGCAGGTTGGCCGCCAGCTGGACCCGGACCTGGGACTGCTGCTCGGGCGGAAAGACATCGACGATGCGGTCGATCGTCTGGGCCGCGCTGGAAGTATGCAGCGTCCCGAAGACCAGGTGCCCGGTCTCGGCTGAGGTGATGGCGATGCCGATCGTCTCGAAGTCCCGCATCTCGCCGATGAGGATGACGTCGGGGTCCTGGCGGAGGGCCGAGCGCAGGGCGTTCTTGAAGGACAGGGTGTCGCTGGCCGGGCCGACCTCGCGCTGGGTGACATAGGACTTCTTGGACCGGTGCAGGTACTCGACCGGGTCCTCGATGGTCACGATGTGGTCGCTGCGATGGGTGTTGATGGCGTCGATCAGGGCGGCCAGGGTGGTCGATTTGCCGCTCCCCGTCGGGCCCGTGACCAGGACCAGCCCGCGCTTAGCCTGGGTGAACGCCTTGACCGAGTCGGGCAAACCCAGGTCGGCCAGCTGGGGGATCTGCGAGGACAGGGCCCGGATCGAGGCGGCCATCGTCCCCCGCTGCTTGTGGACGTTGAACCGGAAGCGGCCCACCCCGGTCAGGCCGAAAGCGAAGTCGAGCTCGTAGCGGCTCTCCGGGTCGTGCTCGAACATCTTCTTCTGCTCCTCCGTCAGGACGGCGGCCAGCAGCGCGCGCAGACCCTCGGGCGTGGGCCGCTCGCAGTCGGTCAGGGGGATGAGCTCGCCGTTGACGCGGACGGCCGGCGGCAGACCGGCCAACAGGTGAAGGTCCGAGCCTTTCATCTCCACAAGCCTCTTGAGAAGTTCGACGATAGTCATGGGAGGCCTCCTCGACCGGACTTCCATGATAGCCGCTTCCGGCTCGGAATTCCAGGCTAGAAGCGGACATAGCGGACGGGATTGCCGCGCCAAGCCAGGAAGGCCCGAAAGGCCTCCCCGGACAGGGTCACGGTGGCGGTGTTGACGTTGGGATGGAAGCTGACGAAAGCGGCCTCGCGCAGGCTCTCGTCAATGATGACTATGACCGCCCTGGCTTCATCGTTGATCAGGCCCAACGGCCCTACCGCGCCGGGCTCCACCCCAAGATGGCGAGCCAGCCGCTCATCCGAAGCAAAGCTGAGGCGATCGTCCGGCAGGAGCCTGGCCAGGGCCCTGAGATCAACCGGGCGGAGATGCTCAGCCACAACGAGGTAATGGTGATGACCCTTCTTGTTGCGCAGAAAGAGGTTCTTGCAGCGGGCGCCGGGGAGTCCCTTCCAGTGGACGACCGCTTCCTCCACCGTAGCCGCGGGCGGATGTTCGCGCCGGGTATAGGCGAGGCCCAGAGCATCCAGCGCCGCCAAGGCACGGCTCTCACGCTCGGAGATCATGAACTTTTCCTTTCCCGTCTTCGTATCCCAGGTTGGAGGGACACGATCATGAAATTTCTCCTCTGGCTGATCCTGCTGGTGCTCTGCGCGCCGCTGGCTCTCTTGGCCCTCGTCCTCTATCCCCTCGTCTGGCTCCTGTCCCTCCCCTTCCGGCTGGTCGGCCTCACGGTCGGCGCCGCCTTCGACTTTCTCAAAGCCATGCTGACGCTTCCGGCCCGTCTCGTTCGCGGCACCCGCTGAAGCCGGCTCGGGCTAGGGAGTCTCCTCAAGATAGAGCTTAAACTCGCCCGCCTGGTAGGCCACCTTGATCCAGCAGCGCCACAGGATGTGAAGCTGGGCCAGGCCGAACCCGGCCAGGACGGCGAGCGTTGTGGACCGGGCGAAGCCCGCCTGCGCCAGCCCGTAGAGCGCCGAACCGGCCAGGGAGGTCAGACCCAGCAGGTAGTAGAGGCCGAGGGTTTTGAACGGCTTGCGCAGGACGAACAGGGCGGCCCAGCCGAGGGCGGCCAGGGCGCTGCGCGACTCCATGACCGCGATCCGGATGCGGGCGTAGTCCAGGACCATCTTGACCAGGAAGAACAGAAACAGGCCGACCGCGATCCGGGCCAGGATGAGGTAGACCTGGACGCTCTCACGCACGGGATCGGCCTTCACAGCCGCCAGCCCGCGGCCGGCCAGGATGAAGAGGAAGACGGCCGGGACCCACAGCAGGATCGAAGCCAAAGAAAGGCGGAAGAAGCGGCCGTAATATTTCCCGCCCCCCATCCAGAAGGAGGCGGCGAAGCTCTTGGCTTCGCGCGGCCGGACGATCTCGCTGAGCACCCCGCCGTAGAGAAACGGGGTCACGAGCTGGTAGAAGGCCAATAGGGCCAGCCCCAGCCCGGCCAGGGCGCTGAGAACCGGACCGGAGCCGGTTAGAACCTCCAGGATGGCGTCGGCCGCCCCGCCGCTCAGGAACCCGTCCCCGCTCAGACTGCGGGCCAGCGACTCCGCCAGAACCCGCGCCGCGACGAAATAGACCGCGGCCGCGAAGGCGGCGCTGACGGCCCACAGGACCAGCACGGACCGCCCCCCCATCGTGGCCTCCTGCAGCCCCTTGCCGTAGCTTCGGACAATGCTCATGGCTCTCTCCTCAAAGGGACAGCAGGGTCAGAAGATGCTGGAAGAAGGAAGCAATCTTCCAGGCGGTCTTGCGGGCCCCGGCCGGGCGGGGCTCCAGCCGCAGCGAGTTGTTGGCCCAGTTGACGTCCAGGAGCCAGATGCCGTCCGGATCGATCCGGACGTGGTCCAGCTTGTCCGGCCCGGTATAGACGAAGCGCTTCCAGCGATCGCGGCCATCCCAGGTCTCGCGGACCTTGCGCCCGTTGGCAAAGACGACCAGGACGTCCTGCGGGAAGACCCACTCGCCCTTTCTGGCCAGGACGACTTCGCTCCGGTAAGCCGCGGGTGTCTTGGAATCGCTTTTGACTTCGGCCTTGACCAGCTTGCCCTTGAAGACGCCCTCCGCCTCGCGGACCGGCTCGGAGCTGATCGAGCTGACGGCATAATCCAGCTTGTCCGGGCTGCGGAGGGCCTGGTCGAAGAACCAGTCCAGATCGCGGCCGCTGACCGTCTCGGCCGTCTGGATGAAATCTTCCGAGGTCGGGTGGCGGAACTTCCACTCTTCGTAGTAGGCCTTCATGACCCGGCCCATGGTCTCCTCGCCCAGGTGGCGCTCGAGGGTCAGCATCATCAGGCAGGCTTTATTGTAGACGTTCAGGCTATAGCTGCCGCCGCTGACGAAGTCCCAGGACCGCCGCAGGATCGGATCGAAGCGGCCGCCGCCGATGACGCCGGCCCGCTGGTAGGTCAAATCACCGATGCGGATCGGCCCCAGGTCGAGCAGGGAGCGGTCCGCCCCGTAGAATTCGGCCATGGCCTTGACCTCGGAGTAGCTGTTGATGCCCTCGTCCAGCCAAGCTTCCTCGAACTCGTTGGAGCCGACGATACCGTACCAGTAGCCGTGGCCGAATTCATGGATGGTGACCATCTCGGGCATCCGGATCCCGGCCGGCATGAAACGGTGGGTCCCGGCGGTAAAGAGGGTCGGGTACTCCATCCCGCCCGCTCCGGTGGCGCCGGGGGCCGGGTCGACCAGGGTCACGGTCGGGTAGGGATAGGGGCCGTAGCGGCGGCTGTAGAACGTCAGGCCCTGGCGCAGGGCCTGGACATAGCGGGCCCGTTGGCCGAGGTGCTCCTTGTGGACGAGAAAGATCATCTCGGTATCCACGGCCGGGTCGGCCAGGCGGAAGCGCTCCCGCGTCTCGACGAAGCCGGGGCAGGCCGTCCAGGCGAAATCGTGGATCTTGTCCTGGACGTGGGTGTAGGTCTTGCTCGCGTCGGCGTTGGAAAAGAGTTTCCACCAGCATCAGCCGAGAAGANNGCGCTGGCCGGTCGCCCCGACCACATACGGCGCGGGCACCGTGATCTCGACCTTGTAAGCGCCGAAGTCGGCGAAGAACTCGCTGTGGGCGTGGTACTGGTGGCAGTTCCAGTCGCCCTTCCAGAGAACCCCGATCTTGGGGAACCACTGCCCGGCCATGAAGAAGTCGCCGGCGTACCCGGACCGGGCGAAGACCTTGGGCAGCTTGACCGTGAAGGCGATGGCCAGGGCGATGGATCCGCCCGGCGGGACCGGAGCCGGCGGAGTGACGCGCATGACCGTCTGGTCGTCGGCGTTCCCGTCATCGGGCTGGATATACTCGATGGTCGGAGTCAGGTCGGCCCCGCCCTGGATGGAGATCTCGGTCACGTCGATCCAGCCCCAGGCTTCCTTGTCGGCCGCGAAGCCGCGGTGCGCCCCCCCGCTCTCGGTCATGAACGTGGACCGGTTGTTCTTGAAGGCGTTCATGTAGAGGTGGAAGCGGAGCTCCGCGACCGGAAGATCCGAGTCGTTGCGCCAGATCAGGACTTCGCGGCCCTGGATGGTCTTGGATTCGGGGACCAGACGGGCCTGGATGTCGTAGCGGACGACCGGCTCCACGGGCGCCGAAGGCGGTTCGGCAGCGGTCTGGCCCCAGGAAGACGCGGCCGGGGCCAGAGCCGTCAGGAGGAGGATAACGGGGATAGCGGTCTGATTGCGCATGGCGGGCACTCTCAACGGACAGGCTGTCCTGCATATAACACAGCCGTTGGGTCAAGTCAAAAAAGAGCCGGGCGGATTTGAAGAAAGAGTTCATCGCCCGATTCCGGGATAAGAACCCGAGGAGAACGGGGAAACGTGTCAGAGCCGCCAGAAGGCCGCCGAGGAGAGTCGGCGGAAAAGCGGGCGCCTGTAGATCAGCAGGATCGGCAGGACGAAGCAGGCCAGCTCGATCCCCAGGACTTGAAGGTTGTGCGGCGAGGTCATCACTTTCCAAGAGCCTCTCCGCAAAAAGGGGAAGAAGCCGACGTTATAATAGGCGTTGGAGAGGGGGAACAGCAGCCGCATCCCGATCGGCTTCATGGTGTCGATGACGATGATGTCGAGGGCCAGATGGGAGAAGGAGGTGAGGACGATCCCCCAGCGGCTGGCCCCCCGGGGCAGAAGCAGGGCCAGCAGGACGCCGATGAGGAGGGCGAAGATCAGGTTGTGGGTGTAGTACTGATGGATGAAGAGGGGCTTGGGGCCGATGAGCTTGTAGAAGAGGAAGTCGACGTCGGCGAAGTTGGCCGCGGTGATGTAGGCGATCAGCGTGGCGATGGTCTTTTTCTTGTCGAACATCTGCCAGCCGAGCAGCCCGATGCCGGCGTGGGCCACGGGGCTCATCGGAGGCCTTCTCCAGCGGCTGCTCTCATGAGCGCCTATTGTACAAAAATCGCTCCGGCGGCGGTACCTCGAATTAGCAGACACATACCAATTTCAATTTCCAGACACATACTCAATTCAACCGTTCCCCCGGCCGGCCCCATTCATTGACAGAGCTGTTCTTGGCCGCTATATTGGCCGATAGAGGGCATTAGCGGCCTGTTCTGAGAAGGAGGGAAGCATGAGCGTCAAGAAAGGGTCTTGGGCCATCGGAGCGGTCGTCGCCGGCATAATCTTGGCCGGCGCCGCTATTGGCGCGGCGGGGCAAGCCACGGCCGAGAAGCCGAGCCCGGCCCTGCTCCAGAAAGCCAAGTCCGTCGAGGCTTTCATCACCGGTCAATTCAAGTTCAATCGTCCGGGCTCGGACGGGAAGACCTACATCGATTGGGACACCCTCGCCCACTTCGGAGTCGGAAACGTCAGCACCGAGAGGATGCCCGACAAGAAGGCCCCGGTCTGGAGCGGGAAGCAGTTCGCAGCCGAGACGTCGGCGAAGGACAGCCGCGGCCAAGTCACTGCGGTTTCGCTCAAAGGCGCCATGTCAGCCGACTTCGCCAGGATCGAGACGATGGTCGTCAAGAAGACGGTGACCGAAGCCAACGGCAACGTCACGTCGGTCCAGTGGACCTTCAAGGATCTGGCCGGCAAGATCTATCAGAATCCCTATACCAGGAAGAAGTCCGTCAGCTACGGCGACATCTTCCCCGTGGCGCAGAGCCCCGCGCACCTGTCCGGCGTGACCTTCAGCGAGAAGCGGGCGGGACAGGGGGATGTCACCTTCGCCGGCATCCCCACTCTGACCGAGATCGAGACCGAGTTCAAGGACAGCCCCTACCTGGACAGCCACAAGAGGGTCCAGTTCGACGTCAAGTTCATCATCGACTGAAATAGCAGACACCTACGCAATTGAATTTCCAGACACATACGCATCTCAACGCCTTGGTTTAAAAAGGCCATGCTTGCCGCCAAAGGAGATTCGCCGGCCCGGCCAATCTCTGCTATAATGGCGCCACTGACAAGGAGGAAGCCATGAAAATCCTGAAAAGAATCCCGATGTTCGGATTTCTGCTCATCATCATCAACCTCTTCATCCTGTTCGGGAAGGGCGAGGTCATGAACAATCTGCTCTTCAAATTCAAGCTGCTGTCGGGCGCCATCTGGTTCATGACCGTTGGCGACCTGTTCGTCATCATCGGCCTGGTCTTCCTGTTCATCGAGGTCCTCAAATCGACCCGGACCTCGCAGGCCGCGATTGTCGACCACATCCTGTCAACCCTCGTCCTCATCATCTTCCTGATCGAGTTCATCGCCGTCAAAGGCGCTGGCACATCGACTTTCTTCATCCTGGCCTTGATGTCCCTCTTTGATGTCATCGCCGGCTTCACAGTGACGATCACGACCGCCCGGCGGGATGTGACCATGGACCGGGATTCCGGATTCCCCCCCCCCGCTCCGCGGAACTAACGACTTTCGAGCGGCCGATTCCAGGCGGGAAACCGCCGCGCGAGTTGTTCCGTATTGGTTCGCAATCGATTCGGCGATAAGTAGAGAATTCCCTGCTCTGGATTGAAGATTTGGTCTTTCGCCCAGGAATTAGGTATGTGTCTGCTATTTTAAATGGGTATGTGTCTGGTATTTCGAGGGGCTATTTCCGGTACTTGGAGATGAACTCCTCGACTTCCGGGATGCCGCCCTGGAAGATGAGGTAGCCGTTGGACGGCTCGCGGTCGGTGATCTCCCCCGCGATCGGCGTCAGCATGATCTTCTTGACCTCGTCCAAGTCCGATGTCTGCCCCAGGGCCCAGGCCAGCTTGACGTAGCCGACCTCGGGCAGGAGATTGGCCGCCGGCACCACCCCCAGCTCCATCATATCGCGCCCCGTGTCGTAGACGTACATCTGGACGTAGCCCCACAGCGTCTGGACGGTCATGTAGACGGCGATCTTCTTGTCCTGGGCCCGCTTCAACGCGGGGTAGAGGGGCTTGTTGACGTGGCCCAGCCCGGTGCCGGCGATGATGATGCCCTTGTAGCCGTTGTCGATCAGGGAATCGATCATGTCCGGCTTCATGTTCGGGTAGTAATAGACGATGGCCACCTTCTCCTCGAAGGCGGTGTTGATGACCACCTCGTGGTCCCGGCGCCGGCGCTTGTAGTCCTGCCGCAGCGGGGTGATCTTCTCCCGGCTGACCATGGCGATGGGGATGTCCCCGATCGTCCGGAAGGTCGAGCGGTAGCTCGAATGCATCTTCCGGACCCGGGTTCCCCGGTGCAGCAGGCCGTAAGTGTCCGAGGTCGGCCCGAACATGCAGACCATGACCTCGGCGATGTCGCTCTCGGCCGCCGTCTTGACGCTGTGCATCAGGTTCAGGGCGGCATCCGAGGAAGGCCGGTCCGACGACCGCTGGGAGCCGACCATGACGATGGGCACAGGCGAGTTCTGGACCATGAACGAGAGGATGGCCGCAGTGTGGTGCATGGTGTCCGTACCGTGGCCGATGACGACCCCCTGCACCCCCTTCTCGATCTCACGCCCGATGGCCTGGGCCGTGGCGATGTACTGCTCCGGCCCCATGTTCTCGCTGAAGACCCCGAAGAGCTTCTCGGTCTCCAGGTTGCAGATGTCGGCCAGCTCGGGCACCGAGCCGTAGAGCTCGCCCGGCGAGAAAGCCGGGATCACCGCCCCGGTCCGATAGTCCAGACGGCTGGCGATGGTGCCTCCGGTGCCCAGAAGCTTGACCCTGGGCTTGACCGGATCATAAGGGAATTCCTTCTCGGGGATCTTGTATTGGGCCTCCTTGCGGCCGTAGATCTCGACCCCGTTGACCCGGTCGGCCCGGATGCCGATGTTGTATCCCGAGCGGAGCTTGAGGACGATGTGGAGCGGATCGGCGGTCTCCGAACGCGGCAGGACGATGCCCGTATAGCGGCCCGTCTCGGTGATGAACGTGGCATCGCACCAGACGGGGGTTTGAAAGTGCTGGAGGACCTCGAGGGCCCGCCCTTTGTAACCTTTGTACAGGCTGGGGTCGCTCATGGCGTCACCTTCCGCAGGGCTTCCCGCATGCCGCAGGCCGCGGCCGCTCCATCCAGGCGTCCGCGCCAGACCTCCATGAGCAGACCCATGGCCCGTCTCTCGCGCCGCCCGGCATCCTGCCAGCGCGGCCCGGTCAGCGAGCCGGCGATGCGGGCCTGGTCCGGGCCGGGAGTCTCTCCCGGTCCCGAGGCGGGCAGGAGAACCTCCACGGGCCGGCCCGAAGTCAGGGCGGCATCCAGGACCTCCCCGACGCCCTCCCGGTAGAGCCGCCGGCCCTGGAGCGCCTCGAAGACCTGGTCCAGGACCATGGCCGCGTCGGCCGTCCCGGATTCGAGCTTGATCCCTTTCCGCTTCCAGCGCTTGGGCTGATGGACGAGGATGACCGCGGCCAGCTTGGGGTCGAGGCCCCGCTCGCGCACGGCTTTCTCGAAGAGATCCGCGAACGGCGACATGGACAGATGCTCGATGAGATCCTTGGGGACGCCGATCTCGCGGTACCAGGCCTCGCGGGCCAGGATCGAAGCCGGCAAGCGGGCCTGCAGCCAGGCCAGCCGGTCGGCGGCGATCTGCTTGGGCGGCAGGTCCGTGTCCGGGTACATGCGGTCAGGGCCGGGCAGGATGCGCTCGAAGCCGTTCGTGCCGTCGCTCAGCGCCTGCCGCGTCTCGGAGGGGACGCCGATCGCCGCCTCCTTGGCCCGCAGAATGATCTCCTGGGCGGCCAGCTTGGCGTCTTCCTCGGGGCCCCAGACGACCACGACCGCGTCGCTCTCCCCGGCTCCCAACGCCTTCTTGACGGCCGGCCACTCGCCGCCCGCCAAGCCCTGGCCCAGACTGTCGGAATGGACGATATTGGGCAGCAGGGTCAGGCAGGCGACGACCCGGACGCGGTCGGAGATCTCCTGGTGGAAGTAGGTGTCCGTCTGGGTCGGCCAGTTGAGCAGGCCTCGGAAGCCGCGCAGGACGACACCCCGCGCAGTCATTCCGGCCGCCAGGGCCGCCTGCAGGGGCTGGAAATTGCTCCGGCGGACCACCTTGGCGATGTCGTCGGAGGAAGCCTGGAAGGAATCCGGCTTGATCCCCCGGCGGACCAATTCCTCCCGCAGGCGGAGCAGGTTCCATTGGCGCATAGCCTCGTTGTAGGTCAACAGAGGGATGCGCGGGATGCGGGGCACGCCCTTGATCTCGACCCGGGTGCCGCCCGTGACGCTGACGTTGACGTCCTCGCGGCCGGCTCCGATGCCCGTCCGAACGCGGCCGGTGCTACGGACGATGCGGCGCAGAATCTGGCCTACTTCGGCCGTCTCCTGCGGCGTGCGCATGTCCGGCGCGGTGACCGTTTCGATGAGCGGCATGCCCAGCCGGTCCGTCAGGTAGGTCCGGCGGTGCCCGACGTCGCTGACCTCGCGGCAGGCGTCCTCCTCCAGGCCCAGCTGGATGATGCCAATGGTGCGGTCCTTGTAGGGGATATGGCCGTCCACGCCCACGATCGTCGTCCGCTGGAAGCCGGTCGGGATGCTCCCGTCCAGGTACTGCTTGCGGGCGATATGGAGCTCGTCGACCATGACGCACTCGTAGAGCATGGCGATGCTCAAGGCGATGTCCAGAGCCTGTTCGTCGATCATGAACGGCGGCGTGTCGTCCATCTCGTACGTGCAGACGGTCTCCCGGTTGATCCGGTAGATGATCTCCTTCTTGGTCTTGAACTCCATCAGGGCCGTGCCGTCGTACTCCCCCAGCTCCGACAGCGTCGGACGCATGTGGCGGAGGATCTCGGCGTGGTAGACGTGGCTGTAGCGGCCGGCTGGGCAGCGGCAGAAGAGCTTCTTTTCGGTCAACAGCTGCTGGTGGATCTCGAGCCCGGACTTGAAGCCCACCGCGGCGTAATCCGCGGGCGTCATGTCGGCGAAAGGCTTGAAAACGAAGTCATAAGACATGGATGCTCGTCCTTGAAGGCGAATGCTCTTTTTACACGCCCCTCCGCCTCAAGTCAAGGCAGACGGGGCCCGGCGGGCCCCGGGAGAAGGCTTGACCCGGCCTTTCGGGCTCGGGTATGCTCACGGCGTGCAGAGCCGCCCCGCCCTGTTCTACGGCCTGTCGACGGCCGCCGTCCTGGTCCTGTCCGGAGCCGTTTTCGGCCTGGAAGGCATCGATCCCCGTTCCTCGCCCTTCCTCCTCTCGATGCCCGTGGCCGTTCTCTTCCTCTCCCATCTCGGCTACACCCGTCGCGTCGAGGGGCGGCCGCTCCTCCGGCTCGTCCCCTATTCCGCCTTCCTCTGGTTCGCCGCCGGGACGATGGAGGCCGTCGGGATCCGGAGCGGGCTCTATCTCTACGAGGACACCGCCCTCAGCGCTTTCCGTCTCGGCCCTGTCCCCGTCCTCATCCCCACGATCTGGATGCTGCTTTGCTGGCTGGCCGAGTCCATCTCCGAGTTCCTGTTCGCGTTCGACCGGGGCCGCAAGGAGTCCCGGGCGGCCCGCTGCCTGGCTTCGGCCTGGATCATGCTTTCTTTCGCCCTGGCCATGGAGTGGCAGCTCTCCCGACGGATAGGGCTATGGAGCTGGGCCGACGCCCACCGCGGCCCGCGTCTCGATGGAGTCCCGCTCTACAACTTCCTCATCTGGTTCGCGGTCGGCCTGGCCGCCCCGCTGCTGGCTGATCTCTTCCGAGCTCCCGCCATCCGCTATCGGACGGAGAGCCGCTTTGTCCGATCCCTGCCGGTCATCGGGTTCGGATGGGCTCTCTTGGGCGGCGCGGTCATGAACTTCTCCTGCGGCTTCCCCACCGCCGGGGCGGTCACCCTGGGCTCGCTCGTGGTCCTGGCCGCGATCCTATTCCGCGGTGCGCGGCGCCGGCGCCTTGGCCCTTGAGGGCAGGGCCGCCGCCAGCCCCTCCAGGAAGCGCCCGATGGTCAGCGGCGCGCTGCCCTCGAAGTGGTTGTTGACGTTGAGGTAAGTCGTGATCTTGGCCCGAATGTTCTCGGCGGTGATGGCCGCGGCGGCCTTCAGGCCCTCGGGCTTGGGCGCAACGATCTTGTTCCAGACTTCACCGGTCGCCTTCTCGATCTCCCCCCTATCCCCGCCGTGCAGGCGGATGACGCTGAACGGCGCCGGCTTCGGTCGGCAGTCTTCGAAGATCGAGCCGATCGGAGGCATGTAATAGCCCTCCAGGTAAACAAAGCCGACGGAGCGGGACTGGAGGAAGTCGAACAGCTCCGGCCCGATGTAGTTGGGATTGCGCGTCTCGAGGGCGTAGGAGAAGCCCTTGGGAGCTTTGTCCAGAAAGGACCCGAAGGCCTCCAGGAAGGCCTCCCGGCCGGCCATCTTCTGCTTGTTCAGATACTCGAACTGGAACATGATCGGCCCCAGCTTGCCGCCGAAGGGGGCCAGACGGTCGAGGAACCGCTCCAGCAGGTCGACCTTCAGGAACGAGGCATTGGGCTTCCCGGCGAAGGGCTTGTCCGGTCCGTCCAGCTTGGCGTAGAAGTGGGTCAGGGTCAGGGCGTTGGGGGCCTTGACGGTGAAGACGAAGTCGTCGGGGACGGCTTCCGCGTAGCGGCGGACGTCGCGCGGCTCGGGCAGACGGATGCCGGCCGGAAACAGGCTCCAGAACCACTGGTCGATCTCGACCGAGCCGAGGCGCCGGGCGTAGTCGGCCAGGTAGTCCTGGGCCTTGTAAGCTTTCCCCTCCTCGTAGATCAGACCCTTCCAGGAATCGTACTTCCAGGAACAGGTCCCGACCTTCAGCCGGGGTTGGAGCCGCTTGGGAATGGTCAAGTCGAGTAGTTCGGCGGGCATGGCATTTCCCCTCCTCACTTAGAACAGACGTTCGGCGGGGCGCAGATTCTCATGAGCCATTCTATTTCAAGCCCCGGGCGGCGTGAAGGGCGGGTTAAAATTGACTTCTCGGACGCGGGGCTTATATTTCCATCAAGGAGGGATTCATGAAAAAAACGAGCTGGACCGGTTGGATTCTCATGGCGGTTCTGGCGGCGGCTCTCCTCATGCCGGCTCCGGCCGGGGCTTTCGAGGTGAAGATCAAGCTCTATGGCGGGTACGGCTATCTCCTGGGAGGGGATCTGAACTCCGGAACCGAAGGGCTCGGCAAGATGTGGCTGGATTTGTTCGACCTCCTGGGTGCCTCGCGCACGGGCTCCTTCGAAGCGGCCCACTACGGGCTTCAATACGGGGGCGATATCATCTTCATGCTCAGCCCCAACGTCGGCCTCGGCTTGGGCGCGGAATCGATCGGAATGTCCAAGGGCTCGACGGCTGTCTCCGATCTCGTCGGGAATCCGATCTCGGTGGCCTTCCAGGCCAAGGCCAGCGCCATCCCCCTCAAAGCCAGCCTTTACTTCTGCGCTCCCTTCGGCCCGGGAGCTCGGATGACCCTGCACCTGGGCGTTGGCTACTACCTGGCCAAGATGTCAAACCAGGTGCGCTTGGAACAAACGATCGGGACGGAGTTCATCGATTACTCCGCCAGCGCCGAGTCGCAGGCCCTCGGCTTCCACGGCGGCCTGGGATTCGAGTTCGATCTGGCCCGCAACGTCAGCCTCTTCATCGAAGCCCAGGGCCGCTACGCCAAGCTCGGCGGGTTCGAGGGAGAGAACGTGTACTCGTCCAATTCAGGCTCCAGCCGGGAGAAAGGCACCCTTTACTACTTCGAAACCCAGGGCTTTATCTCCCAGTTCTATTCGATCATCGGCTGTTCGGATACGGCCCCGGTCGAGAGCGCCTCGACCAAGAACGTCCGCGAAGCCAAGATCGATTTCAGCGGCGGGACGGCGCTGGGCGGGATCATCTTCCGGTTCTGAGATTCCGGCCGGGCGGTGGGACCGGGCGCGAGGCTCCCTTCACGGTCTTTTCGAATCTGATAGAATACCCGTCTGCCGGATCGTCCCCGAGGAGAGAAAAGCCATGAGCGCTCCGCGAACCGTCCGCGTCTTCTTCCCCGCGCTTCTCGCTCTTGTCGCTATCACCGCCGTTGCGGCCCGGCCGGGCTTCGGCCAGGACAACGCCGCCTCCGGCGCGCGCCTGGACCGCTTCCGGACGGCCCCCGCCGCGGCCCCGGCTTCCCCTCTCATCCGCACGCCCGGCCGGTTCAGCGGCTACACCAACTACTGGCATGACATCGCCTGGACCCGGTATCAATACGGCAATCTCTTCCAGATGAGCACGCCGGATCCCGAGGCCGCCGCGGCCCAGGCCAAGCGGGATGTGGCCGAGGAGCTGGGCCTGGCCGGGCTGGACATGGAGGAAGGATTCCTCTCCGCCTATGCCGCGAATTCGGTCCGGACCCTCGACAATCCGAGCCTGGCGGCAATCGAAGGCGCTCTGGCCGGGCCCGCCGAATCGATCCTCGTCTCCGTTCCGCTCGGCTCAGAAGCCGGCCGCAAGCTGGCGGCTGTGGCACCTCCGGCCGCGGCCCCCTCGGGCCGCCAGGCGCGCGCCAAGGATTACGCTCCCATCAGAGCCTTCGTCCTGCGCGACGGCGGGCGCCGCTTGTTCGCCGTGCTCTCCGACAACGCCGAGGCCAGGACCCGCTTCACATCGCTCCTGACTGAGACCGCCTCGGTCCTGGCCCGCTTCGACCTCCACCGCGGCTGGTTCGGAACGGGCACGCTCCTCCATAGCGTGACCTGCTTCCCCGGCCACCCGCTCGAAGTCATCGCCCAAGGGATGATCCAGGGCAACGACTGGTTCACCTTCAGCGGCTACATGGACTATCTCCTCCAGCCCCAGCTGCCCGCGTGGCTGGGCAAGGTCGGACTGGGCGTCGTTACGGATGTGGGCACCGGCAAGGCCACCCACAGCCTGGGCACGATCGCCTACGGCCTGCGCGATTGGGACGGCCTCAAGATCCAGGACATGCCGACCGAGGAGGAGTGGATCCGTTTCGTCAAGGATCGGGGCGGCTATCTCTTCCGGCCCGTTTTCGCCCCCGAGTGCGACCGCTTCGCCTACGACGGAGTCATCGCCGCCGACGGCAACAAGCGGCAGGTGGATGAGGAGGACGTCCCCTTCATCCTGCCAACCGGGATGATCCGCGAAGAAGCGCCCGCCGGCATGGTCTTGTTCACCCCCAAGGGCGCGCGCTTCGACCGGGAGGCGATGTGGCAGGCCATCCTGGAGCGCCGCGCTGCAGGCATCCTGCCCCTGGGCCGGATGATGGGGCCGGCGGCTTTTCGCAGGGCCCTGCAGATGATGTGGCTCGANNCCGGGTCCTGCCGGAGAGCCTCTTCGGCGACGCCGTCCAACTGCGGACCGAAATCCAGGGCCGGACCCTCACCGTCAAGCTGACCCATGTCGGCGGTGCGCCGCTCGCCGGGAAGCTCACGGTCCGCCCGGCGCCGGAAATCTCCCTGGCCTCGAATGCCGGCCGCGACATCTCCCTGGCCCCCGGCCAAGAGGCAAGCGCGTCCTTCCCGCTCCGGCTGGCCAAGGAGGCCATGGGCCGAACGAATCCGATCCTGGTCGAATTTCGCTGGCCGGAGGGAACAAAGAGGACGCTGGCCGTGCTCGATCTGCCGCCGGCTGTTTCCACACCGGCCCTCCTCTACGGCCAGGCTCCGACCATAGAGATTCCGGTCTCCATCCACAACTTCGGCGACGAGCCCGTGGTGTCTTTCCACGTCGAGACATACCGGACGGGGCAGTCAAAACCAGCCTCGGCCGGCGATTTCACCGCCTACGTCAAACCCGACGGTTGGGCCGAGACGACCATTGTCCTGCCCCTGTCTCCGGGCGGATATGACATGATTGTCTCGGGTCTGGGATGCCAAACCCGCAGCCGCATCGGCGTCGAGGCGCCCGCCGGCGCGGCCATCTGCACGCCCGTCGACGTGAACGGCGACGGTATCATGGAGTACCGGCTGGAGAATTCCAAAATCCGGGCCCTGCTTCTGACGACCGGGGCCCGGGTCATCGAGTACACCGTCAAGGCCAAGGACGACAATGTCTTCTTCAAGCTCTGGCCGGAGAAGGAGAAGGCTACCGACCGGCGGCCGTTCCGCGAGCGCGGCTTCTACCCCTACGGCGGCTTCGAGGACTTTCTCGGCCAAGCCAGCCTCGAGACGCACAAGGTCTACCAGGCCGAGGTGCTGCAGTCGTCCGGACCGCTCGTCCGCGTCCGGATGTGGGCGGACTACTACGGCAACCGCCTGGAAAAGGTCTTTACCCTGTATGGCGACTCGCCGCTCCTGGAGGTCCGCTTCGCCCTGGACTTCGTCAACCCCGAGCTCAACATGCTCGGCCCGCAGCCGATTCTCGAGATCGGCAAGCGCCACGGGATCGAAGACCTCTTCGTCGTTCCCGAGAAGGACGGGCTCTCCGAGTTCCGGATGCGGCCCGAGGAGTACTGGGGCCGCGTCCTCCACCCGGTCGAGGGCTGGAACGCCGGCTACGACGAGATCGAGGACATCGCCTTCGTCGGGGCCTTCCCCGTCGCCCAGCCCGAATTCCTGCACATGTGGATGAACCATCCCTCCAACGGCGAGTCGAATCACTATTACGCCGAGTTCCAGCCGTGGGTGCCGATCTTCCAGAAGACCCGGTGGTACTTCTCCTACTACCTGTGGGCCGCTCCGGGCAGCTGGAGGCCGGCCGTGGAGGAGTTGCGCCGGCGGGGCCTGATCACATCCCGCTAGGAATCCAGCCCGAGGGAAGCCCTCTTGTCCGGGTCATAGGCGGCCCGCCGTCCATGGCAGCGTGGGCGGGGGCAGAGGGCGCACGAAGTAAAGGCTTCTTCCGAGGCGAAGAGGATGCCCGAGACCGACTTGCGCGGCATCATTAGCAGGCTGTCGGTCAGGCGAATGCCCAGCCGATCCGGGCCATCCCCCAGCAGGGCGAAAAGGGGCTTCTGCTCCTCGATCGGCCAATCCGGCAGGGAGCCGGGATTCATGGCCGACAGGGGGCCGGTCCCGAAGATGCGGCGAATGTGAGCCTCAAGCCGGGCGCCGGCCGCCCCGAGGGCCAAGTCGGCGGCGGCCTCAAGGCTGAATTGCCGGAGTAGATCATCCTGGGCCGAAGCTTCTTGCTCCAACCTGCCTCCGACTGTGATGACGTAGGGGAAGACTCTCTCGATCCCGTCCAGATTGGAGCGCAGGACGCGGCTGCGGAAGGACCGGCCGCCGATGACGACGCCGGTCTCATCCCGGGCCTCGACGAAATCGTCGCGGAAGAAGGCCCGCGGCTCGAGCAGGGGGACGGCTACGGCCAGGATCTCGGCCGCGGCGGCGAGGCCCGCGTCGTCGCCGGGCAGGCGCAGGATGCTCCGCAGCGCTGTCTCGTCGACTTGGGGGGTTAAATCTGAAAGGATGGGCATGGCGTTCCTTCGTTCCGCGGGGACGGTCCAATATAGCAGGTCGCCGTAAAAATGGAAACCGCCGCCGCCGTGATTCACCCCGGCGCCGAAGCCCTTGCATTCCGGCCGGGGCCGGAACCTTGACAGGCGGGAAACGAGGACTTAGAATCCGACATTCGATGGGGGGGTAAGAAATTGAAGCGTCCACTCGTTCCCAAGCCGAAGAAGTTCTGCGGCGCCTGCCGCTGGTATGAGGAAACCCGGCCTTTTATCGGCCGCTGCCTGAAGTACAACATCATGACCCGGATGGAGAACTATAAATTCGCCTGCGTCGACTGGGCGCCCCTCCCGGGTATCCCGGGGGGCGGCCACCCCGCCAGCGGCTAGGGTCGATCGCGAAGGGCGGCGTCCTTCTTCTTCCAGGCCGCGACCAGCCCGACGAAACGCGAATAGCTCCGCAATCCCTCCTTGACTTGGTTGGAGCGGAGGAACTGCTCGTAGACCCGGCCGCTGGCTCTTTCCAACAAGCCGCGGTAACGGGCGGCCTCCCGATGCGCCGCCCGGATGTCGGCTTTCATCCCCGCCGGAAGGCTCTCCCAACCGGCCCGGGCCTCGGGCAAGGACTCCCCCGCCAGATCCCCGACCGCGTATTCCCAAAGCGCCGCGCCCGCCGAGTAGCGGACGATCGGGTCGGCCGATTCACGGCAGGCCAGGAAAGCCAGGAGGTTCGCCCCGCCCTCGTCCGTGATGCCGTAGCCGTGGGCCATCTCATGAGCCAGAGTGAATGGCCGCTCGTGCGGCATCAGGTTGCCGGCCACATAGCCTTCTCCGAGATAAGGCACATAGACGCCGTCGCTGCCGAAGCGCCTGAGCCAGCCGGCCGGCCGGAAAGTCCGAATGCGGACCCGGCCGGGGGCCGGGAATCCTTCCTCCCGCAAGACACGCACGAGCGCCCCGCGCATGGCCGATTCGAGATCCTTGGGGACGGCAAAGCCGCCCAACGCCTCGTCCGTCGCCCCGGGAATCGCCGCCCGAGCTTCGGCCGCAAATCCGGCGGCCCAGGAAGCCTCGACCCGAAGCTCGGCCGGGGTCAGGGCGGCCGCGTCGAGCCCCAGCTGGCGTCCGACGGCGACGCGGTTGTAGTTGAAGCCCCACAGCAGGTAGAAGAAGAAGACCAGCCTCCCCGCCCAGGTCACCGCCCCGAGCAGACCTTGGACCAGCGCTTTACCGCGCGGCCGGCGAACCGACGGCTTCCCTCGGGCCAGGCGCTTTTTCACTCCGATACCCAAGCCGATGAGGACCGCCGCGGCGAAGATGGTGAGCAGGGGAACGGGAGAAAGGCCCAGCGTATGGTCCCAGGCCCACCGCAGACCGACGAAGAAGCCCCGCGAGTAGTATCTCTCCGCCAGCGCGGAATCGGCCCCCAGTCCGAGCTGGAGCCCGAAGGCGGCCGCGCCCAGGGCGGCCCACAGGAGGGCCCGGCGGGCTTTCATCGCAGCCGCCCTTTCGAGCCCGGCTTCCGGCCGGCGACCAGATCGTCTTTCTTGCTCCGGCTCAGCGACTTGACCGCGCACTCGCGCGAGAGAGCCTGCGACCGGGTGCCGCATTCCTCGCGGTGGATGAGCTCCACCGGCTGGTGGGTGCGCGTGTAGCGGGAGGCCCGTCCTTCCCGGTGCTCGCGGACCCGTCGCTCGATGTCCGTTGTCACCCCGGTATAGTAGGACCCGTCGCCGCATCTCAGGACATAGAGGTGCCAGACGGCTTCCGATTCGGCGACCCGGCATTCCGCCTTGGCCTTCATGCCGCGCAGCATGCGGCGGTAGGGAGATTTCACGGACCGAGAATAAGTCGGGGCGGACGCCAAGTCAAACCCGGCCGGTCGTGATCGCTCCCCGAATCTGGTATCATGTCGGGGTGAAAGCTTCGCCCCCCCGCTTCGTCAAAGGCCTCGTCCGGCATGATCCCATCCTGGACGACGGCACGCCCCAGCTCGCCTTCGTCGGCCGCTCCAACGTCGGCAAGTCCAGTCTGATCAACTCCCTGACCGGGGTCAAGGGCTTGGCCCGGACCAGCTCCTTCCCGGGGCGCACCCAGGAGATCAACGTCTTCATCGTCAAGGGCCAGTACTGGCTCGACCTGCCGGGCTACGGGTTCTCCCGCCATTCGCTGGAGAGGAAGCGCGAGCTCCACCGCCTGATCGACTGGTATCTCTTCAAGTCCTCCTGCCGGCCGAAGATGGTCGTCCTGATCATTGACGCCGAAATCGGACCTACCGACAACGACTTCGAGATGCTGCGGGGCCTGGAAGCCACCGGCAAGCCCTTCCTCGTGGTGGCCAACAAGGCCGACAAGGTCAAAAAAGGCCGGGCCGAAGCGCGCTGGAAAGAGCTGCGGGACCAGCTCGAGGGTCACAAGCTCGTTCCCTATTCCTCGGAGAGCGGACTGGGGCGCAGGGAGCTCGAGGCGGAGATCTTCGGCCGCGTTGACAGCTCCGGGCGGCCGGCGGTAGAGTCCCCGCGGGGGGCCGCCGCCAAGGCTCCGGGAAGGATTGATCCATGATCGCCTACTTCAACGGCCGCTACCTGCCCAAGGACGAAATCTCGATCTCTCCGGACGACCGCGGCTTCCTCTTCGCCGACGGCATCTACGACGTCGTCCGCGTCTACGAAGGACGTCCCTTCGAAACGCGGGCCCATCTTGACCGCATGGCCTATGGGGCCGGATCCTTGCGCTTCGAGACGACGGATTTCCTCTACCTGGGGGAGGTCGCCGAGCGTCTGATCCGCGAGAACGGCCTGACCTCCGGCCAGGCTACGGTCTATTTCCAGGTGACGCGCGGCGCCGCTCCCCGCACGCACCATTTCCCTCCGCCGGGCACGGATCTGACGGTCTACGCCTGCGCGCGCCCTTTCACTCCTCATGCGGAAGACATGGAGCGGGGCGTCAACGTCCTCCTGGTCCCGGACCAGCGCTGGGCCCGCTGCGACATCAAGACGGTCGGCCTGACGGCCAACGTCCTGGCCAACCAGCGGGCCAGGGAGAACGGAGCCGCGGAGTCGATCTTCGTCCGCGACGGGGCTCTGCTCGAGGGCACCCACACCAACCTCTTCGCGGTCCGCGACGGCGCCGTCATCACGCCGCCCAGGACCAACCATATCCTGGGCGGCATCACCCGCCAGGTCGTGATCCGGATCTGCAGCGAGCTGGACATTCCCTTGAGGGAAGCGACGCTGCTGGAGTCCGAGATCGACCGGGCCGACGAATGGATGATCGTCGGCACAACGACTGAGGTGACGCCGGTGGTCCGCATCCACGGCCGGCCGTTCCGCTCCGGCGAGCCGGGACCGGTCACGCGGCGCCTGCAGCGAGCCTTGTCGGAAAAGACCGGAGGAGAGCGGGCGGGCCAAGCCTGAGGGGCGCGCTCCGACCGCCATGGACAAGCTGGTCTTCCACATCGACGACAGCCGCAACCTGCGGGGCGGCGAAAGGCAAGTGCTCTATCTGGCCGGCGAGCTGGCCAAGCGCGGCTGCGGCGGCGGCATCGTTTGCCGGGCCCGCTCCCCGCTGGAGCGGGAAGCCCGGCGGCGCGGCCTCGAAACGATCCGCCTGCCCTTCCTTTTCGAGGGAGATCCCCTGACGGCCTTTCTCCTATCCCGCCGGGTGAAGAAATCCGTCCGCCGCGCCGGAATCCAAGGCCTGCCGATCCTCCACGCCCATACCGGGCACGCGGCCGCGGCCGTTCATGCCGCCGGGCGGTTCGTCACCGGGCTGAAAGTCGTCCACCGGAGGGTGGACTTCCGCCTGCCGGGCCGCGCGGCCTCGGTCGCCAAATACGCGAAGGCCGACCTTGTCATCGCCCTGTCCTCGGCCATCGAGAGGATCCTCCGCTTCGCCGGCGTGCCGGCGGAGAAGATCCGGATCATCCCCTCGGCGGTCGACCTGGCCGCCTTCGAGAGGGGCGCGTCCGGCGAAGCCGGGGAGCAGCTGCGCCGGGAGCTTGGCTTTCCGCCCGAGTCGGTCATCATCGGGTCACTGATGGCCATGGTCCCCCATAAGGACCCCCTGACTCTGATCTCGGCCGCCCAGAAGGTCGTCCAGGTCGACGAGCGCTGCCGCTTCGTCATCGCCGGTGAAGGCCCCTTGTTGGAAGTCGCCCGGACTCTGGTGGACGGCGTCGGGCTCAGCGACCGCATCCGGCTCCTGGGACAGCGATCGGACAACGCGGACCTGCTGAGGGCCATGGACGTCTTCGTCCTCTCATCGCGGGAGGAGGGCTTGGGCAGCGCCCTGATCGAAGCCATGGCCTGCTCCCTTCCGGTCGTGGGGACGAACGCCGGCGGGATCCCGGAGATCGTAGAGAACGGTCGCAACGGTTTCCTGGTGCCGAGGGAAGATCCCGCCGCCCTGGCCGCGGTCCTCCTGCGGTTGGCCGCCGACCCCGATCTGAGGGCCGGCTTGGCCCAAAGCTCCTACGAGATGAGCCGGCGCTACTCCATCGATCGGATGGCTGAAGCCACCCTGGCCGCCTACGAAGAGGCGCTCGGCGGGCGCGGCTAATCCCGGGCCAAGCGGAAGCCGAGCACGTCGTACTTGTGCTCGGGAACATGGAGGCTGCGGAAGAGCGCCCGCGCGGCCACTTTCTCCAGGAACCAGGAGCCGCTCCGCAAAATGCGATGGCGCGTGTCCGGGTGAGGAGACTCGGGCCCCTGGGGATCGATCTGCGGCTCCGCGGTATAGAAGTCGTACCAGTCCCAGCACCATTCGAAAATATTGCCCAGCATGTCGTAAAGTCCGAAAGCGTTGGGCGCCTTGCCGCCGACGGGGTGCGGCGTGCCGCCGGAATTGTCGGAGTACCAGGCGATCGCGTTCAGCTCGCCGTACCTGTCCCCGGTCGTTCCCGCCCGGGCGGCGAATTCCCATTCCGCTTCGGTCGGGAGGCGATAGCGCTTCCCGGTCGCCTCGTTCAGCTTCTGGATGAAGGCTTGGCAGTCGTCCCACTGCAGGTCGTTGACCGGCAGCTTGTCGCCCACATAGTAGGAGGGGTTCGTGTGCATGACCGAGATCCATTCCTGCTGTGTGACCTCGTACCTGCCGATCCAGTAGTCGGACAGGGTGACCTGGTGGACGGGCTTCTCGTCGGGCAGCGCTTCCCCGGACTCGGAGCCCATCAGGAAGGTGCCGCCGGGGATGTGAACCATCTCCGGCTCCATGATGCCGGCCGGGACCAGGACGGCCTTGATCTCGGCCGTCTGCCCCGAGGCGACCTCCACCGGTTGCTCGTAGTCCTTGTACCCGTCCAGGGTCAGCTTGATTGTCTGGGATCCGACCGGAACGCCGCTGAGGGTCGTGTCGGTCACAAGCCCGGTGTCGGCGCCGTTGCGATAGACCCTGGCGCCGACGGGGGTCGACTCGATATGGATCGACCCGGTCGCGCCGCTCGCCCCGTTCGAGCTTGATTTCTTGTCTTTCAGAAGCAGCACCAAGGTCACCACGATCGCGGCCGTGATCCCGACCGCCCAGAACCAGGGGATCTTTTTCCGCTTGATGACGAATTCCGCCTGGGATTTGCCGCCGATGGCTATGGGCTTGAATGAGTGGAATGTCTGGGCGCGGAGGCTATCCTGTTGGATCCGCGCGTTTTCCTGGGCTGGGGAAGCCGTCGCCGCGGAAGGCCGGCCGCCGCGCCCCGCATCGCTCCGATCGAACCCGAAGATAAAAGCGGCGGCAAAGGAAAAAGCCACCAGCCCCGCAATCAGGCGTCCGCTCGGCTTCAAGATCTCCTCCCCTGGTAATACGAATCAGCCTCTGCGGCTGTTTAATAATTGGGGGACACCATACATAACTCCCGAATTAATACCGAAATAATTCCGGGACACTATACATAACTCCCTAATTCCAATTAGACCGAGGGTCGGTTCTCCCCAGGGATTCGGGGATAATGTGTGGTGTCCCTCGGACTATCCAAATAATTCGGGAGTTATGTATGGTGTCCCCCTAATTATTCGAACTCCCTCATGGCAGCGAGCATGGCCTTCTCGATGGCCGGCTCCTGCTGGGAATGCCCCGAAGCCTCGGCGATCACCAATCGGCTCTTGGGCAGCGCCTTGTGCAGGGCGTAGGCGGTCCCGGGCGGACAGATCATGTCGTAGCGGCCGTTGACAAAAACAGCGGGAATGTCCTTGATCTTGTAGGCGTTCCGCTGCAGCTGCCCCTCCTCGAAGAAGCAGCCGTTGGCCATATAATGGTTCTCGATCAAGGCCAGGGAGCGGACGGTCTCGGCCAAGGCGGGCGACAGGATGAGCCTTGCGACATCGGCGTCGCGGGCCTGCAGTTCGGCGATCTTGAACTCGTAGATGCCCCAGGCCCGCTCGCCCCGCTTCCTTCTGGCCTCATCGGAGCTCTGTACGAGCTCGAGTACGGCTTGTGGAGAAGGCGTCCGGCCGAGGACGCCGGCCAGCCGGTCGTGGGCTTCCGGAAAGAACAACCGGACGCCCCTGTAGTAGTGCTCGATCTCTTCCTTCGTCGCAGTGAAGATGCCGCGCAGGACGATCCCGGCCGTCGCTTCCGGATGCGTCTCCGCGTAAGCCAGGCCCAGGGTCGAGCCCCACGAGCCGCCGAAAAGGATGACCTTACCCAACCCCAGGTGGCGTCGCAGCTTTTCGATATCCTCGACGAGATCCCAGGTGGTATTCTCCCCCAGCTCAAAGAGCGGCTTGGACAGCCCGCAGCCGCGCTGGTCGAAGAGCACGATCAGGAACTTGGCCGGATCAAAGTAGCGCCGGTAATAGGGCACGCTCTTGGCTCCCGGACCCCCGTGGAGGACCATGACCGGCTTGCCCTTCGGGTTTCCGCTCAGCTCGTAGTGGATCTGGTGAAGGGCGGAGACCTCCAGATCGCCCGTCTTGAACGGCTCGATCGGCGGCCATAACGGCGTGCCGGCGTCGGGCGAAGCTCCCTCCGCCGCTCGGTTCGCAGACACGGCCGCGGCCAGCAGCATCGCTCCAAAGAGAATACTGGCTTTCATCGGGTTCATCTCCTTGAATTGAGTCAATTGGGGGACACCATACATAATTCCCTAACTCATATCGGCTCGCCGGATCAAATGGCCCGTTGATCGCATGGAGACCACTTATGGGGTCTTTTGGTAAACAAAATAATTCGGGAGTTATGTATGGTGTCCCCCAATTCAATTAGTGTAGCGTCACTTCCACGTCCAGATCTTTCCCCGCGGGCAGTCTGATCGAGCGGTCTCGGGCATCGAATCCTTTCCAAGGCTTTCCCCCGATCCTGACCGAGGCGATGGTCACGGCCGGATCGTCCACAAGCGATACGTAGTGCCGCCCCGGACCGCCCAGCCGGAAATGCAGGACGGCCGGCCGCCGATGGACATAGAGATTGAGGTAGAGATAATTGAGGAGGGCATGCTCCATCTCGTGGTAGGAAGTGTGCCACTCCCCGCTCGAGGCTTTCCGGCCTTCGTTCAGGACCGCGCCATCGAGGCCGACATGTCCGTAGATGCCGCCCATCTCGCGGTCCCGAAACCCGGCCTCGAAGAACTCCTCGCTCTTCTTGAAGGTTTCGAGATATTCCGGCTCGCCCGTGACCCGGTACATCTGGAGCTGGAGGAAGGAGCCGTAGATCTGAATCCACCACCAGGTCGCGGGCTCACCGACGGGGCGGTAAGGCGCCTTCCTCTCCAGAAACTCCCGCCAGGCCCCGGTCGCCGGATCGAAGGCAAACCGGTTGAGGCGCTCGGCCAAGCCCCGACCCAGTTCCAGATACTTTCTTTCCCCCGATTGATGGTAGAGCCGCAGAAGAGCCAGCGCCGCCGTGAGCTCCGCGCCCACCGAGACAACTTCCTTCCCTTCGAGCAGCGTCGGGGTCATGCGCCAGTCACGGTCAAGCTTGTTGCGGAAGCCGTGCCACCAGCCTTCCTCATCCACCTGGCGGGAAGCGGAGAGATCCATCAGCTCTCTTTCCCAGGCCAGGATTTCCGGATCCCGAACGGCCAGGTGGAGATTGAGCAGGAGCGAGCCGACATACCCGTAGTGGGCGTGCTTGTTCTTCCCGTAATCGAGAATCGATAGATCGCGGGCCAGCGTCTGGGCATAGCCGCCTTTCCGGCTGTCCGAGGCGCGCCGCTTCTGAATCGCGATGGACTCCCGGACGCGCCGCAGAACGTTTCGATCGCCTGTCGCCAGGAAGTATTCCGTCAGCCCGACGTCCGTGTAAAGACGCAGGGCAACGCTTTTCGTATCCGCCGACGGCTTCCCTTCCCGCGTCAGCCGGTCGTACCAGCCGCCATATTCCTCATCCCAGGCATGGCCGAAGAGATATTGGACGCCATCGCGGGCGATGCCGAGGTAGCGGCCTTCGCCCGACAGCATGTACGCGGCCGAGAACCCGAAGACCTGGCGGCTGATCAAGGCCGGGAGCAGGTCCCAGGGAGGCAAGGGCTTCCCATCGCGCGACAGGTTCATGTGGAAAGCGCCGGACTCGGCGTCGATGGCATGCTTCTCCCAGTACGGGATCAGGTCGCGAAGCGCTTGCCGGCGCCAGTGCTCGGGGTCAAGAACGCCGGCCGCAGAGTGGGGCGCCGCGTCAGCCACGGGAGTCATGCGCCCGGCAGAACATGCGAACCCGCAGGTCATCGCCAGCAGAATGACAAGCCGGATCACGACATGAGCCGACCTGGCGGAGCGGAACATCATGATCCTGAAAACGTATAGAATTGGGGACAGCCTGTCAAGAGAAGCCGCTTCCGCATATATTCCGGGCTCTCTTCCTTCCGTTGACATGTTCCGGGCCCGGAGATATTCTCCTATATCAAGAAGGGAAGATTGACGATGCAAGGGCTGCCGCCCGCGAGCTGAGATCCCGAGCGAATCCATTTTCCTATTCCTGCACCGACATATGACCGGGAGGATGGTCGCCATGAAAAGACGGAGTGTTCTTCTCGTTTTCTCAGTCTTGCTTCTCACCGTGGGCCTTGGACTCCTGCCGGCCTCCGGGGCCGCAATCCAGAAAGCTTCGGCCCAACAGGCTCCGACGGCGGTCAAGCCGCCCATCGTGCTGGTCGATTCCGCGACCCAAGCTCCGCGGATCATCCGCGAGATTGAGGAGTACGCCCCCGGAGCCGAAGGCGGCAAGCTGCAGCTCAACCAGGGCAACGTCTCCAAGGTGGCCCTGGACTACCTGCGGAAGAACGAGACCCGGCTCGGGCTCCTGACCGCAAGCCTCAAGCTTCACAAGGCCCGCAAAGTCGGCAAGTTCTGGGTGGCGACCTTCGTCCAGCAGCACCAGAACGTCCCCGTCTTCGGATCGAGGATCGGCCTAGTAGCCCTGGGCAACGGCAAGATCCTCACGGTCGGCTCGAACTTTGACAAATCCATCCGCATCGATGTCAGGCCTTCTGTGACCTTCGAATCCGCCGTCTCCGCGGCCGCCGCCGCCCTGAAGCTCAAGAGCCCGGCCGCCGGCCGCACCGAGATGAAGAGCCTCGTCGTCCTCCCCGATCCCAAGAGCAAGACGGAGCGCTACAAGCTGGCCTGGCGCTTTGTCCTCGAGACGAAGAAGCCCAACGCCCATTTCCTAAAAGTATTCTTCGTAGACGCCCACAAGGGGACCGTCCTCCGGTCGCACGACGCCTTCCGGACCGATGATCTCAAAGCCCGGATCCAGGGCGCCGTCTGGCCCAGCCATCCGACCGACGCCACGGAGGTCAAACCCATCGCGGGACTCCGGGTGAAGGTCCAGGACAAGAAGCAGAACACGGGACCNNCCAAATTCCGGGATTCTCGGCCGGAACCTACGACGTGACCGTTCGCCTGGAAGGCCCCGGCGTCGTCGTCCTGCACAACAGCGAAACCAAGAGCGACGACGGCTTGAACAACGAACTCACGCTTCCAGGTTCTCTCCGCGCGGGCATCGAGAACAGCCTCCAATGGGAAGCCTCGGACGAGGTGAACGTCTTCTACCATATCAACCGGATCGAAGATTGGTTTCTCAAGACTTTCGAGTTCGCCTACGAGTATGCCGGGGAGCGGGAAGGCTATAACCAGGCCCAGATCATCGCCCAATGCAACTGCGGGCCGGATATCAACGGCATCGCCGGCTACGGAAGCCTGGGCTTCGGTTCCCAGTCGGGCCGGCTCTGGGCCCGGGGCGCGGACGTGATCTACCATGAGTTCGGCCATAACGCCGTCCAGCCGATTTTCGGCAACTTCATCGACCCTGTCGGCGATCCCTACTGCGAAGCCTATGCCATGGACGAGGGTTTCGCCGACTACTTCGCCTGCGCCTTGACCAATGATCCCCAGCAGGGCGAGGGGGTCTCGACCAGTCCGCGGAGCCTCGACAACACCATGGTCTATACGGCCGGAGCCTACGCTTTGGAGGGGTACACGGGAGGCCTGCTGATCTCCGGAGCCTGCTGGGATTACCGGTCCAAGTTCGCCGACAAGACGGAGGCGGACCAGATCGTCTTCCAGGCCCTGAACATCATGTCCGCCTGGCCGGAGCCCTACTATTTTTCCGATCCCAGCCAATCGAACTTCCTGTCGGCGCTGCGGATCGCCGACGGCGGCCGGCACGCGGACTGGATCGACTGGGCCTTCGGGAAGCATAGTCTCCCGTTCGAGGAGGCCGCACCCGTTTCCCCGGCCCCCAAGGTGACCTCGATCACCCCGGCCAAGGACCAGCGGGCTTACGGTCCGACTGAGATCGTCATCGCCTTCGACCGGCCCATCGATGAGCTGACCTTCGCCGGCAACATCGTCGTCGAACGCGAGGACTACAAGGGCCGGCGGGCCATCACCTGCGATTTCTTCCCGGACCTCACCACCAGGAAGAAGGTCACCATCAAGCCGCGGAACGCCAGCGAAGGCTTCGCCCCGCTCGGGACGCAGACCAACTTCTATGTTCGCCTTATCTCCGGCACAGCCAAGGCCGTCAAGGGGAAAAACGGACAAAAGCTGGACGGCGACGGGGACGGACAGCCCGGCGGGGACTACAAGGCCAAGTTCTGGATCATCGACTGAGGAATCTAATAGACGCAGCCTCTTGGTGAAAGCCCGGGCGGCCAAGCCTCCGAACTGATCGGGATCCGTTGACACAGGCGGAATCCAAGCGCTATGCTTCGGGCGGCAAGAGGGGCCTGCGCCCCGAACGCCCCAAGGTCAAAGGAGTCCGCGCCCAGGGAGGTCATGGATGAGACGTCTAGCGCTCGCTTTGCTCGCTGGCGGCCTGATCGCCGCATCGCCCGCCCTTTTCTCACGGGAATCCCAGCTCCCGGACCTGAACACCGCCCAAGACGATATCTGGACGAACAACGAGAAGGCCATCGCGGTTATGCGCGGCTATCTGGATCGCATGGACCTGGTCTCGACGATGGGCACGCTGGACGAGAAGCCCGTTCTCAAGGTCCCTTTCAACTTGACCAACGCCACCCATAATCTGCTGATCATGACCGACGGTAAGAACTCGATCGTCTACGCCTTCCTCAACCGCTACCTCGTGGTCAAGCCGGACCATCCCCGACTGCCGGAGATCCTGGCCCAACTCATGCAGGAGAACTGGCGGCTGAACATCGGCAAGTTCGAGTGGGACAAGTCCGACGGGGAGGTCCGCTTCTCGTACTGCTTCTCGACCGAGAACGGCATCGGCTTCGAGGCCTTCAAAGCCGTCATCTCCACGCTGGTCAAGACCGCCGACGAGCGTTGGCCGGAGCTGAAAGCGCTGGTCGGGGAATAACGCTTCCCGCGGCATTCCCTCGGCCGATTTCTTTACAATCCGGACGGCCCGGGCTAGAATGGGCCGCTTATCGGAGCGCCCTGGCATCATGTCGACCGCGGAACCGTCCCCCAAGCCCGGTCCGGACGCTGAACCTCCGCGCCTGGAGGCCTGGGCCCGGCAGCGCCCGTTTCTCTCCCGGTTCCTCATCGTCTCCGCGGCCGTCATCCTGCCCCTCCTGATCCTCGAAGGCGGCTCACGCCTGATCCATCCGTATGCCCTGGGCGGGGATCCTCTGGTCACGGGCGACGTCCCGGAGTGGAGGGACACGCGCGAGTTCGATTCGGAGCTTTTCTGGAAGCTGAAGCCGCAACTCGATCGGCATCAGCTGAAGACCAACCGGCTGGGGCTGCGCGGGCCGGAGATCCCCCGCCGGAAGGGACGCGAGTACCGGATCCTCTCTCTGGGCGAGTCGACGACCTTCGGCTACCGGATCGAAGCCCGGGAGACCTATTCGGCCGTGGCCCAGCGGAAAATCGGGACGATCGACGGCAAGCCCCTGCGCATCATCAACGCCGGAATTCCCGGCTACACCCTCTTCCAAGGCTGGATCTACTTGCGCCGCAGCGGCCTGGACCTCGAGCCGGACATGGTCTGGCTCTCCTTCGGGCGCAACGACTTCCTACCCGTCGGCTATCTCAGCGACCGCGACGCTCTGATCGGCTCCCACGAGAATCCGCCTAATGATTGGGAGCTGTGGGACCGGCGGCAGGGCTGGTCCTGGAAGCTGGCCATGGGGCTGGGCCGCCGGAGCAATCTCGTCCGCAGAATCCTGAGCCTCGCGAATCGGAAAAATCAGAAGCGCACCGTTCTGAAGGAGAGCGACAAAGTTCGCGTTCCGGAGGACGATCGCCGCAAGCTCCTGACCCTGATTCATGAGGCATGCCGCGATCGCGGCATCCGCCTGGTCATCATCGTACCCTGGTATCCCCGGTTCTCGGAGCACGAGCCCCTGCTCCGGGAGTTCGCCGCGGCCCATGGCGTCCCCCTGATCGACCTCCCCCGTCTTCTCGAGGGCAGACCCCGGGACGAGTATTTCTTCGACTCCATGCACCCCAATGTCCGGGGTCACCTGCTCATCGGCCGGGTCATCCGGGATGAGATGACCCGACTCGCGGAATAAAATTCCCTTCGCTCCATGACCGAACCATGACATGGGGGCGTCTACCATGGGATCCGAAAAGGATGCGGTCCCTTGGAAGAACGCCACTCACGAGCATGGAGCGACAAGACGATGAAGACCACCACCTCCCCCCAGAAGATCCTGCTGTCCGCCGTCTTCGGCCCCTACGGAGTCGACGACGCGTACGGCCGCAAAGAGAACATCATGGAGCTCTTCCATAATCAGGTCACCAAGGCCCAGGGCCTCGGGTCCTTCCGGTTCCTCCATTGGTCCTTCGGGCTCTATTTCCTGGCCGCCAACGTGGACGCGGACGTCACGGTCCTGGACTTCCCCTCCCGGCAGCGGTTCATCCGCGAGATCAAGAAGGGCTATGACATCGTTGGCATCTCCTTCATCACCCCGAATTTCATCAAGGCCAAGGAAATGGCCCGCCTCGTCCGCCTTCATGCCCCCCAGGCCAAGATCGTCCTGGGCGGACACGGCGCGGCCATCGAGGACGTCGAAAAGCTCATCGACTGCGACGCCGTCGCCAAGGGCGAGGGCATCCGCTGGCTGCGCACCTACCTGGGCCAGGATCCCGAGGCGCCCGTCTTTCATCCGGCCCTGCGGAGCGCTCAATCGATGAAGATCTTCGGCGTTCCCCTGCTCGGGAAAGCGGCCAGCCTCCTTGTCCCCGGCCTGGGCTGCGTCAACGGCTGCAAGTTCTGCAGCACCTCCCACTTCTTCGGCCGCACTTATACCCCCTACCTGGCCACCGGCCAGGAGCTGTTCGAGACGGCCTGCCGCATCGCGGACGAGCGGGGGTCGGAGGACTTCTTCGTCATGGACGAGAACTTCCTCAAGGACCGTACCCGGGCCATGGATTTTCTGCACGAGATGGAAGCCCACAAGCGCTTTTTCGAATTTTCCATTTTCTCCTCGGCGGAAGCCATTCAGGCCTTCGGCGTCGAGAACCTGGCCCGGCTGGGCGTGAAATTCCTGTGGATGGGCGTCGAGTGCAAGAGCCAGGCGGAGAACTTCGAGAAGAACCGCGGCCTGGACCCCAAGGCCCTCATCCGCGACCTGCGCGATCACGGGATCTCAGTCCTGGCCTCGGGCATCCTGTGCATGGAGCATCACACGCCCGACAACATCCAGATCGACATCGATCACTTGGTCGGCTTGGAATCGGATTGCGTCCAGTTCATGCTGCTCATCCCCCTGCCCGTCACCGAGCTCTATCGGGACCAGCAAAAGCGCGGCCTCCTGAAGATGGACCTTCCCTTCGAGGATTGGCACGGGCAGAAGACGCTCAACTTCAACCATCCCCAATTCCCCGGCGACGCGGCGGAGCATTGGATCAAGACCGCTTTCCGGCAGGATTACGAAGCGAATTCCACCACCATCTACCGCATGACCGAGACCGCTTACCGCGGCGCCGTGACCCTGGCCGCCAAGAGCGAAACGGGCGATTCGGATCCCTGGCTGGCCGAGCGCGCGGAGAGCCTGCGGAAAAGGACCCTCAGCTATGCCCCCATCCTGGCGGCGGTCGAGAAGCATGCGGTCAACGAGCTCGAACGGCAGAGAGCCAGGGACCTGGCGCGGAAGATCGATGTCGCCTTCGGTCCCCGTCAGCTCTTCGTTCGGCTGGGCCGGGCAGCCTCCCTCCTCCTGGCCGCGGCTTGGAAGCTCCGTCTGCGCGCCTTCGGCGACGGCATCCAGCCCCGGACCAAGGTTACCCGCTACGCCGCCGCGTCCCGAGCCAAGTCTGGCCGGATGGCGAACATCGTCTCCCTCCGCCCCGCCGGGGACGAAGCCGAAGCGCCCCGGACGGCCGTCGCGGCCAGGGTCTCGACAAGCTTGTAGCCCTTCTTGCGTCCGAGGCCTAATCGCTGTACAAGGAAGGAGCGGCGCCTTTCCGGCCGCGGATGGATTCCATGGCCTCTCCCGTATCCGCCAAGCTCAAGCGCATCAACCGGCAGACGACGATGACCGGGCCGCTGCTGGCCCTGACCATCGGCGTCATCGGCCCGGTCTTCCTCTCGACGACGGCCGGCATCCTGCTGCTCATCTTCGGCAAGACCTCGATCAGCCTCCTGTTCGGCATCCTGGTCGTCTGCTTCACCTCGGCCGCCAGCGGGGGGGCCATCCTGGCCGTGGTCCTGATCGGGCGCCGGGCCCGCATCGCCCGCCTGCAGGCCGATCTCCTGGCCAACGTCTCCCACGAGCTTCGCACCCCCTTGGCGGCCGTCCGGATGTACGCCGAATCCCTCCTCAGCGGCATGCTGAAGGACGATCCCGTTCGGACCGAGGAGAGCTTGCAGGCCATCCTCCAGCAGGCGGAGTGGCTGGACGCGATGATCGACCGCGTCCTGACCTGGCGCAGGGCCGCTCGCGACCGCGACATCCTGGAGATGAAGACCGGCTCCATCCGACCGGCGCTGGAGGAGGCCGTCGCCCGATTCACCAGGATGACGCCCTCGGGCGAAACCGGCCTGTCGGTCGAGATCGGGACGACCGCCTCCGTTCGGCACGATCCGCGGGCCATCGGGGAGATCGTCCTGAATCTGCTCGTCAACGCTTACAAGTACACCGGACCGGGCAAGCGGATCGGTCTATCCGCCGCCGACGAGGACGGAAGCGTCGCGATCGCCGTTCGGGACAACGGCGTCGGCATCCCGCCGGCTGCCTTGAAGAAGATCTTCGATCCGTATTACCGCGTGGAGACCGGGCTGCGAGCCAAGGCGCCGGGAGCAGGCCTGGGCTTGGCGATCGTCCGCCACCTGGTGAAGCTGCACGGCGGTAAGATCCTCGTGGAGTCCGAGCCGGGCCGGGGAAGCCTTTTCACCATCCGCCTGCCCGTGGTCCGGCCGAAAGGCCCTTCGGCATGAGCACCGTCGAAAAACAGCCCGCGAAAGCGGGGCGCGAGACCATCCTGGTGATCGAGGACGACCGGTCCCTGCGGCGCGGGCTGGCCATGAATTTCGAGCTGCGCGGATACCGCGTCCTGACGGCCGAGGACGGCGACGAAGGGATCAAGCTGGCTTTCGACGCGGGCCCGGACCTGATCGTCCTGGACATCATGCTGCCCGGGTTCAGCGGATTGGAGATCGTCTCCGCGTTGCGGGACAAAGGGCGCGATGTCCCCGTCCTGATCCTCTCCGCGCGAGGCACGACCGATAACAAGATCGAGGGCCTGGACTTGGGGGCCGACGATTACCTGGCCAAGCCTTTCGCCCTCTCCGAGCTCCTGGCCCGCGTGGAAGCCATGCTGCGGCGAAGGCGGGTGGAGAAGAGCAAGAAGGCCCGGTTTGTTTTCGGCGACCTGACGATCGATGTCGACGGGCGACGGGCGGCGCTGCGGGGCCGGGAGGTGGATCTGTCGGCCAAGGAGTTCGATCTGCTGGCCTTGCTGGCCGGTTCGCCCGGCAAGGCGTTCCGCAGGAGCGAAATCCTCGACCGGATCTGGGGATACGAGTTTGAGGGCACGGCCCGGACCGTGGACAATTTCGTCCTCAGCCTCCGGCAGAAGATCGAAGCCGATCCCCGCTCGCCGACCTTCATCCGGACCGTCCGCCACATAGGATACAGATTCCGATAATCATGGGGAAAGCGACCGGACCGCATCTGTTGAACGCAAGGAGGATCTCATGAGCGATAAGAGCCATCGTTACGGAAACATGAAGATGAGCCGCCGCAGATTCATCGCCGGATCGGCGGCCGCGGCCGCCGGCATCGCCTTGGGCGGAAGCTCCCGGGCGCAGACGGCGCCGCCTTTGGGGCTGGAGCCGCTGCCTTACCCGGAGCAGGCGCTGGAGCCCATCATCTCGGCCCGGACGCTCGGCTTCCACTACGGAAAGCATCACAAGGGCTATGTGGACAACCTCAACAAGCTGATACCGGGAACCGAGTTCGCCGGCCTGCCCCTGGAAAAGATCATCCAAGATGCCGCCGCGCGGCCGGACAAGGCCGCCGTCTTCAACAACGCCGCCCAGGTCTGGAACCACGCGTTCTATTGGCGGAGCCTGTCGCCCAAGGGCGGGGGGAATCCTCCGGCCGCCCTGGCCCAAAAGATCGAAGCCGACTTCGTGAGCGTCGAGGCCTGCAAGAAGGAGTTGGCGGCGGCGGCAACGTCGCAGTTCGGCCGCGGCTGGGCCTGGCTCGTTTTGGACGGGAAGACGCTGAAGGCCGTCAAGACGGGGAACGCCGAAGTCCCCTTGACCAAGGGCTTGAAGCCTCTCTTGACGATCGACGTCTGGGAGCACGCCTACTACCTGGACTTCCAGAACCGGCGGGCCGATTACGTCGGCGCCGTCCTCGACAAGCTGATCAACTGGGAGTTCGCCCTGCAGAACCTCAGCTTCTAGAGCGCCGGCGCTCGAAATCATCAAAGACTCCGAGCGGCCCATCATCGGTAGCGCGTGCGTCCCCCCGCTCGGCGTCCGTCTCGGCGTAAACCATGGCCGGTGGGCGCTGCGGCTGCGCGCTTGGGCTCGGGCTTGGGCGCATGACGCGCCGGCCCTGTCGTCGCGTGCCCGGCCTGGCGTTCGGCCTTGATTTTGGCCCGGGCCCGTTCCTCGGCCTTGCGGCTTCGGATGGCCGCGATGCGCTCGGCCAGCGGCACTTCGAGGCGGGCCTCCGGCCGGGCGCTGTAGTCGAAGTCGGGAACCGTGATGCGCGGCAGCCGCTTGCCGATCGCCTTCTCGATCTGAGCCAGGTCCCCTTGTTCTTGCGGCGAGACGAAGGTAAACGCATCTCCGGTGGCTTCCGCCCGCGCGGTGCGGCCGACCCGATGAATGTAATCGTCGGGCACCAGTGGCACGTCGAAGTTTACGACGTGTCCCAGCTCCACGACGTCGATTCCGCGGGCGGCGATGTCGGTGGCAACCAGGACGCGGTATTTCCCCGCCTTGAAACCGGCCAAGGCCTCGGTGCGCTGCCCCTGCGAGCGGTTGCCGTGAATACGCTCGGCATTGATGCCGTGCCGGACCAGATGCTCCGCCAGCCGGTTGGCCCGGTGCTTGGTGCGGGTGAAAACCAGGGCGTCGCGCATATCGCCGCGCTCGAGGAGCGCGAGCAGCAGAGCCGACTTGAGCTCCTGGGCCACCGGGTACACCGCCTGGGTGATGCCGACGGGCGGCGCCGCCACGCGGCTGATGTTCACGGTGGCCGGATCGCGCAGCATCTCGCGGGCCAGGATGGCGATCGGCCCGGGCATGGTGGCGCTGAAGAAGAGCGTCTGCCGGCGGGCCGGGATATGGCGCAGAATGCGGCGGATATCCGGGAGAAAGCCCATGTCCAGCATGCGGTCGGCCTCGTCCAGCACCAGATGTTCGAGCCCGCCAAGCTTCGCGTAGGGCGACCGAAAGTGGTCCAGGAGCCGGCCGGGAGTCCCGATGATGACATCCACCCCGCGGCGGAAGGCATGCTCCTGCGGCCCAATCGAGACGCCGCCGTAGACCGCGGCGGCGCTGAGGGGCGTATGGACCGCCAATTCGTTGAGATCTTCCAGAATCTGCGCGGCCAGCTCGCGCGTCGGCGTGATCACCAGAGCGCGCGTCGTTCCGCGTGGTTGGTCGATAAGCTTATTCAAGATCGGCAGGAGAAACGCCGCGGTCTTCCCGCTGCCCGTGACGGCGCTGGCCAGCACGTCGCGCCCGGCCAGCGCCGGCGGGATGGCGTCGGCCTGAATGGGAGTCGGGCGGGCGAAGCCGAGCTCTTTGAGGGCTTTGAGGAGGTTCGGATGGAGCCGCAAGCTGCTGAATGGCATGATGGTTGACTCCATTTTCTTTTCCAGGACAACGGATGCGCCCCCTTAGACGCCGAGCCGAGCAAACCCCTCCCCCTAAGCGGAAAGCCCGCGGTAAAAAGCCGGAACCGAAAGCCTAGTTACGCTTTCTTCGGCTTGCCGATGATCAAGTCGAGGAGCACGAAGACCGCGGCCGCGCCGACGACGATGTAGACGATGCGGACGATGTCGCCCGTGCCGAGGAGCTTGGTCACGAAATCAAACTTGAAGATCGCGATCAGACCCCAATCGATGCCGGCGGCGATGATGATCAACTGGCAGATCCAACCCAGCAGGCTAAGTCTTTTCATGGATCTCTCCTTTCTCCGATGTGCCTATCATATGCCCGGCTTCACAAAATATCAATACGGGTCCTTCCCATCAAGCCCTGAGGAGGGATGCTATCAACATGAACCTTCCCCGCCGTCTCTTCGTCTACTCCTGTGATGGAGGCTATCATGTCCACATATCACCGTCTTCGCCGTGTCTTCCGGGCCCTGGCTGCATCGAGCCTGCTGACGATGGCGATTATCCTTCCGGCTTCGCCGCTCCTATCACCGCAAAAGGCGGAGCAGGCTCAGGGTTCCATCGCCCGCCTTCAGGCAATCCAGCCCCGGGAAGCACAGACCCGCGTCCTCGTCCTCGGGACTTTTCATCTCCGGCAGATCGAGAAGCAATTTCAGCCCGGCATGATGGACCGGTTGGCGGCGGCTTTGGAATCGTTCCGGCCGGATGCTATCTGCATCGAGACGATCCCCGGCACCCGGGTCCGCGAGTACGAGCTTCGCCGGGAAGCTGGATCGTTGTACGGGGAGGTTCTCGACGGCTTCGCCAAGAGGCATCTCAAGCTGGGCAAGCAGGCCTGCGATCTCTTGAAAACAACGCAGGAACCGGCCCGAAAGAAGGTCCAGGAGATTCTGCGTGGTGCGCGGAGCGGGGCGGGACAGGGCTCTCTGTCGGTTGAAGCAAGGGCGAACCTGATTCTGTGGATGCTGGCTGCCTATGATCCGGATTCGGCGGTTCTTCAATGGGCCTATTTTAGCGATGAAGACAAGCGGTCTCAAAAGGCCATCCCTGCGGACTTGATGACCCAGCTCGATGCCGAAGCGGCCAAGGTCAATGAAGTGCCCGCTCTGGCCGTCCGCCTGGGTCTGGGGCTAGGCTTGGACAAGCTCGAACCGGTGGACGACTTCGAGGAGCTCGACGACTACTCCGAATTCTCCGACCAGATGGAGAAGGATTTCCAGGGGAATCCGCTGCTGGACGCCGTCTCCAAGGCTCCCGTCTACACCGACGGGAAGGCCCGGCTCGAGGAGTGCATCCGGAAGGGAGACCTCCTTCCCCAGTACCTCCTCCTCAATTCCCCCGCCTATGCGGCGGCCGACGTCGACGCCCAATGGGGTGTCTTCCTGCGCACCCACTTTCCCACCGGCACCGACCGCGGCCGTTTGGGCCTCTGGGAGAACCGCAACCTGAAGATCGCCGCCCGCATCCGGGCGGTGGCCGCGCGCCATCCCGGCGGCCGGGTCCTGGTCATCTACGGAGCGGCCCATAAGCCGTTCCTGGACGCCTACTTGTCGCAGACATCCGACATCGAGATCGTCCAGTTCTCGGGATTGGATCGTCGAGAGTAGAGAATCAAATTCTCCCAGGACACCTTCAACGGTCAGGTCCGGGAGAATCCCCAGTTGATCTGCTATAATCGATACTAGTGTATTTACTGAACGATCCAGTCCTGTGTCTGGTTGTTGGGGTTCCCGCCAGCGGCAAGACGTCGTTGGCCCGGGCATTGGCCCAACAATTATCGAATGCGGCCTATCTCTCAAAGGATCTGATCGAAACGCCCTTCACCAGCTCAGAACGTGTCGAGGGCGACACCTATGCCATGATCCGGGGACCTGCATTCAGGATCTTGGTCCATTTCGCCGATGTTCAGCTGGCCCTCGGTAAGATTCCGATCATCGACGCGCCTTTCTCCATCAATCACTGGAGAGACGACGAATACCGGGATTGGATTCCGCCCTTCAAATCAGTGGCGGCAAAGCATCAAGCCCGGCTGGCCATCATCCGCTGCGTTCCCCCCAGCGAGGAGATCATGAGAGAGAGGATCGCGGACCGACTCCGTCGGAACGAATCACAATGGGACCAATGGAAGCTCGACCATTGGTCTGAATTCATGAAACGGGAGCCCGTCCGTTTCCCCATCGCCCACAACGACGTTTTTGAATTTATAAGCGACGAGATGGGAGCTCAAGGAATGCAAGATGTCCTTGTCCGTTTCCTACGAGCCGATGAACAACCAATACTCTGATCATTCAGGCTTTCAGGGGAGGGATTGAAAAGCGCGCCTGGAGAGACTCGAGCTCCCGACCCGGCGCATAAATGGCGGCGGGGCCCTTTTTTTTCATATCTTTGGCTTTTGATCTATAACGGGGGGAAGGAGGGGCTTCCGTGGAGGCAAAATCGAGGTCGTTCTCTCCCTTATTTTTCAGGCGCGCTCTTCTCTCGCTGATCGTCCTGCTCTTCGTCGCGCAGGGAACGATGATCGGCCGGACTTCCCAGAAACCGATTATGGAGTATTACATCTACTATCGGGGGGAATACGCGAAGCAAGCCGTACGGGATGAGCACGCCTTCGCCACCAAGGGCGCCGCGGAAGCGGCCAGGCAGCAAAGGGCCCGGGAGATCGGCACTCACCGGGAGGACGTCGTCAATGGCATGCGTGTCGAATCGGTCGGTGAGGCCGCGCAGGCCAAGGAATACCTGGACAATACCTATATCAAGGAAGTCCCCACCGGCAGGTACACCACGCCGCCCCCTTCCTTGAAGCCTCCTTCGAGCGGCGGCTCGTCCGTGAACCGGCCGCCCTCCGCCAAGCCGACGGACTCGATAGGGAACGACATCGGCAGCCGCCTCAAGACGGGAACGATAGAGGGTGTCTCTTTCGACGGAGACGGAGTCGACATCCGCGGACGTCTCAAGCGTGGGACGACAGAGGCGGTATCGCCCGGCGCGAGCGAAGGCGTCATCGGCAACCGCTTGAAGACGGGCACGGCGGCCGGTGGAGGCGAGGTCGCGGCGGCCAAGGCGGCGCTCGAGAGAAGGGATCCGGCCGCAGTGCAGCAGGTGAGGGCTGCCATCGCCCAGCGGCAAGCGCAGCCCAACCCGTGGTGCCAGAGCATCACGCAGTCGCTGAAGATCAAGGCCCCTCCCCTCCCGGACAAGATGTTCTCCCAGCTTCAACCCGGCGATGTTCTGCTCGTCGCTCCGACGGACGCTCTCTCGGCAGAAGCCTGGGCGGGGCATTACCTCCGCCTCTTCGACAAGCTGACCTCCTGGGAATGGCAGTCCCGGGCCGCCCACACCTTCCTCTACCTCAGGGAAGTCAATGGCGTGAGGCTCTTCCTGGACAGTCAACCCGGCGAAGGCCCCCGGATCAAGAACGAGGACGAGATCATCGCGACCTATGGGTCGCGCCACATCGATGTCGCCCAACCGACGTCCAGGATCGACGCGGACAAGCTCTGGGCCGCGGCTCGGTTGGAGGGGATCAAGCAGATCACCCTCGATCTGAAGAAACTTGATGACTCCGAGCTGGCGCGCCGCATGAATCTGGGAACGAATTTCGGCCTCTATGGCGGCAACAACATGGTCTGCTCGGAGCTGTCCCGCTTCGCGCTGGTCGAGGCTGGACTGGAGATCGGGACCACGGACTCCCTCATCAAGAAGCTCCTGGGGATCTACTTTGGACCAGCCAACTTCTACACCAAGGGCCAGCCGTTTCTTATCACTCCGCTGGCCCAGGTCAGGAAAGATCAACATCCCGTGAAATAGGAATGCCGGCTAGGAGGTCGATTTCCCATGACTAAGCGCATCATCGGGTTAGCGGCTATTTTCGTCATGGCAGCGGGCGTGGCCTTTTCCTATGGACAGCAAGTCTCCTCGGAAGCCAGGAGGTACTTCGATCGCGGGGTGGCGGCCATGGAGATGGCCAAGACGCCCCAGGATTGCGAATCGGCTATCCGCGAGTTCGAGCAGGCGGTCAGGCTGGCCCCGAACTGGCCGGACGCCTTTTACAACCTCGGCTTGGCCCAGGAGAAGGCGGAGAAACTCGCCGACGCCATTCGAAGCTACCGGGAATACCTTCGGCTGGCTCCGAATGCGAAAGACTTTGAAGAAGTCACCAGCCTGATCAACAAGCTGGAATACAAAAAGGAGAATACGCTCTCTACGTCTGAAGCTATCGATGTCCTAATTTCCTATGCAAAGGATGGCATGCTTCCCTATGCAAATCGGGTGTGGAAGGCATCCCTTCGCCCACCCAATACCGAGTGGCGGAGCGGATGGGACATTACGCGCACAGGGGATGATTCGGTAAGATTAATAACGATGATAGTATTTCCGTACGTAGTTGACGGCAACATCATGGCCGAGACTGGCGATCCCACCTATTACCACGGGACCGCGAGGGTGGAAGGGCGTATTCTGCGATTCATTTTCACATTTGTTGACTTCAGTACTCCCACCGAATTGGAGATTGAGATAGAGGTTGTGTCCAAGACACTCATAAGGGTAACGGAGACCGTGACCAAGCCGGGGAAGTATAATAAGGAATGGCGTGAGGGACAAAGCTTTTCCACGGAATTGAAACGAGATATTAATGCCGCGGGTAGCCCAGAGATAACGAGAGAAAACAAGCCGGCCGCGCTCGCTCGATCGCCCGCCGGAGTGAGTGATGTAGACGAAAAGGATTTTTCCGGGTGGACAGCTTTGATGCGTGCTTGCCGAGGTGGCGATCGGAAAGAAGTCGAGCTATTGATCGCCAAAGGCGCGGACGTGAGCGCGAAGGCCAACGACGACACGAGTTTGCTACATGCAGCGGCCGAGATTGGCTCAAATGAAATTATCGAGCTATTAATCGCCAAAGGCGCAGATGTAAATGCCAAGACCAAAACCGGCTATACGCCGCTCTTATTGGCAGCCGTCTTTGGCCGAAAAGATATCGTCGAATTATTGATCGCCAAAGGCGCAGATGTAAGCGCCAAGGATCAATCCGGCAAAACACCTTTGCAAATTGCCGAAAGCAATAACAATAAGGAAGCAGCCCAGCTATTGACTGCCCAAAACGCACTGATTCCAGCGAAGCCGAGCCCCGCGAAACCGGCGGCCATAGCCGCAGACGTCAACGCACGGGACGGATCGGGAAAAATGGCTCTGCATCGGGCCGTTAGAAGTGGAAAATTGGAATTGGCCGCGCAATTGATCGCTAACGGTGCGGATATTGACGCCGAGGATGGCGACGGGGAGACCCCCTTGCTTGAGGCAGCTCGGGCTGACGAAAACGCGATCGCCGAGCTGCTGATCGCGAAGGGCGCGAAATTCTCCGCCGATAAGGCCGGCCGCACGCCGCTTCACATCGCCGCTTTGGCGGGCAATAAGGCCTTGGCCGTTTTGTTGATCGCCAAAGGGGCGAACGTGAACGCCAGGAATCGCTATGGCGACACGCCGCTGCACGAAGACGTCTCTGGTTGGGACACTGGGGAATACCGCGGGATCGCCCGTAAAGAGTTGGCTGAGCTCATGATCGCCAAGGGCGCCGGCGTCAACGCCAGAAACCAGGACGGCCATACCCCCTTGCATAAAGCCACCAACTCACCGGGGCCTGTCTTCAAGGAAGTGGTAGAGCTCTTGCTCAATAAGGGCGCTGACGTCAGCCTCAGGGACAACTATGGGAGGACGCCGCTGTACTATGCCGCCAATGAAGGCGACGCAGGTGTGGTTGGGCTTTTCATCGATAAAGGCGCTGACGTCAATGCTAAAGACTCGGGCGACTCGACACCGCTGCACTCCGCCGCCTTGGCCGGCCAGAAGGACGTGGTCCTTCGATTAATCGCCGTGGGAGCAATAATCAACGCAAAAGACAAAGATGGCAAAACACCGCTGGACTATGCCGAAATCAACAACCACAAAGAATTGGCCGATTGGCTGAAAAAGCATGGGGCCAGGTAAAAAATGAATAAATCCGTTGTTTGGCTCACAACGATGCGGTCCGCAGCTACAGGAAGCACCTCGGCTGGCTTCGAACGCGAAAGACTTTGAAGAAGTCACCAGCCTGATCAACAAGCTGGAATATATAGCCATACCCGTCCTGCCGATCCCCACCGTAATAGCAGGGCTTGACCCCGTCCCCGTTTATGACGAGATCGAAGGACTGACTTATGGCGGGGTTATCTGCCCAAGGCAAAAATGACGCCGAGGGAGACGGAAACGTAGTTCAACGCGGTTCCGCAGAGCCTTTATCTGGATAAACACAGCACTTACAAGACCTCGCGGCAGCCGGATACCGACGAGCTGTGCGGGACGAACAAGCCCGGACGCAGTTCGAACGCGCGGTTTCTGAAGCGGGGATCCGGATCATCCACGCCCACTCGCCGCAGACTAAGGGACGCATCGAGAGATCCTTCGGCACGCTCCAGAACCGTTTGGTCAAGGATCTGCGCTTGGCGGGAACCTGCACCATTGAAGACGCGAACCGATTCCTGGAAGGCTACTTGGAGATCTATAACCGGCGCTTCACGAAGGAAGCGCAGCAGCCGCAGGATCTGCACCGGCCATGTCCGAAGTCGATGAACCTCGATGACATCTTCTGCCTGCAAGGCCAGCGGATGGTGAACAACGGCTACATCATCAAGTGGCGGAGCCGGACCTTCGTCCTGCTCCGGCCGGCATTGACGCTGAGGAAGCAGAAGGTGGTGGTGCGGGAGCGGTTCGATGGCCGGCTGTCTTTTCGGTTCAAGGGAAGGGATCTGGAGCATAAACCCGACTTTCGCCATTATCCTCGGCCAGTCTGCCTAATTGATTATATTTCATTAAGATACGAGCCTGGTTGTTGTACTACCTAACCGCCTCGATTTCGATCCCCAGCGCTTTTAGGAGCTCTTCCTCGGTGCTACCCAGCCGGCAGAGTTTCCGAATCGGCTTCGTGCTTCCGGGATAAAGATAGACGGCCCGCCGGATGCTACGAAGCACTTCCATGGCTCGGTCCAGGGCCATCGTCAGCCCCGATCGATGCAGTTTTCGGGAAAGAAGTGAGAGATACAAAAGCGCCATGACGCAGGTCAGGCCATGCACCCGGATCTTCGAGTCCGTCCAATGATACATCGGCTGCCAGCGGATCATCTCCGGGCTTTTGACCTGGCGGAAGGCCGTCTCGATCTTATTGCGGTCCCGATAGGCCAGGACGATCTCGTCCGTGCTCCACTCGGTATGATCGGTAAAGAGGATGTTCTTCCCGAACCGATCCCGGTAGTCTTTCAGCACCTGGGGATTCGTCCGGATCGACATCCGGTACTCTTTCTTGAACGAGACGTCGACTTCGAAGACCGTGGCGATGTGGCTTTCGGCCAGGATGTTATCGACTTTGCGTTGGATCGATTTCAAGGTTGTCCGGCCGTCCGCTTCCAGAAGACCCCGGCGGAGTTCCTGGAGCCTGGCCTTCGTTTTGCGGATCGTCCGGCTCAGCCAGTGGATCTTCTTCCGATAGGTCCGGGGATTGTAGGTCACGACGACGGCCCGTTCCCGGCCATAAAGCTCCAACGATGTCCGATAGGCCAGCAGAGGCTCGTCTTCTTCGTCCTCCGTCTCGATAGCCTTGTCGTCTTCAAGAGGAACCCGACAGAGATCGGGATGATGGTACGGCGAGAGAGCCCCGATAAACGACAGTCCCAAGTCGGCGTCGATCCGGGCGATGTTCTCCGGCGAGTTGAAGCCCTTGTCGAAGATAAGGGTCATCCGCGACTTCTTCAACGATCGCAAGAGGGCCCCCATCTCGGCATACAGTTGGAACATGAGCTTGGAGTCGTGGATGTTGGCCGGATAGGTCCGGTGGAAAAGCGGGATGCCGTCCTCCCGGTTGCAGAGAAGCGACAGCCCGACATGCCGGAGCTCGTGCTTGCCGGCCTTGGTATAGGCGTAACGGGCCAGCTCGGAGGGGGTTTCCGGACTCATTTGAGTGAAAAAGTTCGTCGTGTCATAAAGGAGACAGTCCAAAGAGACGTCGTAAACCGAGACGACCCTGCGGGCCACCTCATCTCCGATCGCCTCCACGTCCTTGGCCTCGACTTTCTCCATCTGGTCCCAGAAGTTGGCCGAGTCCAGCGCCGACCAGTCGAGGTCTCGGTACTCTCCGATGGCCGTCCCCTTGAGCCAGGTTCCCAAAGCGGCTTTGCTTTTGGGTTCGATCACCCGGTTGAGGACCACCAGATAAAGATACTGGCCGACGCTCATGCCCTGGTCGCGTTTCGGCACGATCCGGTCGACGATGTCGATAAAGCCGATGTCCTTCTCGAGGCTCTCGACGGCCGCCACGGATCCGAGCTCGAAGGTCTCGATCTCGGAGATTTCCGCTCCCTGGAGGCGTTCCTGGATCCGCTCTGCGGTGCCGAGGTACTTCTGCCAGACGATGCGGGGCTTGCCCTGGACGCGTTGGGTTTCGGCCAGATAATAGTAGGTACGACCCTTGACCTTTTTCTTGAGCAGATAAGGCATGCCAAGACGCTATCATACTAGGCACTACATGTCAAGCGTTATTTTCATAATATCCACCATATAAAGGATATTATTGATGCTTCAACACAACCTATTGTTAGGTGCTACCGACGGGTGTGCCTAATCGATTGATTTGAATGAGCTTATAGGTGCGCAGTCGGATATTGGCGAAAGTCGGGATTTGTTTACTTGACAAACATTTACCTTTCTTGATATGCTTACCGACTGGTAAGTAGACTTAATAAAATCATAGGGGCATGCACTTGACTCCCGCAGCCACCATATATTGTGCTTCATACTTCCGGCCGTCCGCCGACTATCGATTTGCCGGGCACGGGATCGATGGCCATCGCCTGTTGAACGAGGCGGAAGAATAGCTTGCCGCGTGATCTTGAAGTTCGGCGATTGAAGCGAAACGTGAACTCATCAAGGTAATAATCCAGATGCGAAGGCCTGACGGCACCCTGCTGTGTTCCCAACAGCCATCGTTTCAAGTGGGCTGTCACCCGATTGGCCAAAGGCAGGAGATCGTCGCCGACCGAGGATTTCGTTCGGACAACATCATGCGAGTATCCGTGAGCCTTCAGGCCGTTGTATCCCCGCCACTCGTCCGTACGAATCATACTCCCAGGAGCGACCCTTTCTTTAATCGCGGTTTCCAGACTCTCGGCCGAGGCATCGTTGATTTGACGCAGTCGAACCCGGCCGGCTCGCCTTCCGTCTTTCTGAGCGGTGACCAAAACCAGGACTTTCCCCTCTGCTCCGCGGCCGCGCTTTCCTGGCCGTTGGCCTCCCACAAAGGTCTCGTCGATTTCTATCGTCCCCTGGAGACGGTCTCTCCCGGGACGCACCATGGTCCGGCGCAGTTTATGCATCCACATCCACGCCGTTCGATAGCTGCCCAATCCCAAGGCTTGGCCCAATCCTTTAGCGCTCACGCCCTGCTTTTGGTTCGTTACGTACCACATCGCCTGAAACCAAAGCCGGAGGGATTTACGAGTATCTTGAAAAAGTGTCCCTGCGGTGATCGAGGTCTCCAGATCGCATGCGGTACAACGAAACAGCCGGCGTCCCATCACCCAAGCTCGTTTATTATTGCATCGAGGGCATCGAAATCCTTCGGGCCACCGCAGCCGGAACAGATAATCTCGGCAAGAGTCCTCCGTGTCAAACCAATCTTGAAATTGCTGGACAGTTTCCGGATACTCTCCCATGAGAGAAAATACGATATATAGGGGCTACGGGAGTCAAGTGCATACCCCTAAAATGAATTTAAACTTAACGTGACTTCCCGGAAGGACCTTTAAAATTATGTTTCAAAATAAATCGTCAAAAGTATTTGTTATAAAGCAGATATCTAAAATTTCGCCAATGCTGTCAAAGAAAAATTTGGTAACTTTGTTGAATTTGTATAAAAAAATTGCCAATGACCGAACTAAGAAAAACATTGCAGCTCTTAGTAATATTTTAGAAACAACCCCAGCCGGAGATATGATAATAAGAGACTTAAAATTAATAAACCCTAAATGTAGAAAAAAGTTGTTTACAACTTTAATCGCCGAAGGTTTAATTTTTAGAGATGAGAAAAGAGTTAAAGCTGAAGCAGAAGGAAGAGCTGTCCCATTTACTATTTTGATTTCTCCTACTATGAGATGCAATTTGAGGTGCAGGGGCTGTTATGCTTATAATTATTCAAAAAAAGATGATTTATCTTATGAAATATTGGATCGCGTAGTTACAGAAGCTGAGGAAATTGGCGTAGCCTTTATAACCATATTGGGTGGAGAGCCGTTGGTAATGCCAGATTTGTTTAAACTATATGAAGAGCATCCAAATATGTATTTTCAGTTTTACAGTAATGGGACATTATTGACAAAAAAAGTAGCTAAAAAATTGGCAAAATTGGGAAACGTAGCCGTGATGTTAAGCATAGAAGGCTTTAAAAAAGAAACAGATGAAAGGAGGGGCGATGGTGTTTATGAGAAAGTGTTAAAAGCTATGGACACTTTAAGGGGAGCCGGAGTTCCTTTTGGATATTCAACAGCCGTAACAAGTTTAAATGAACCAATAGTTTCAAGCGATGAGCTTGTGGATTTAATGCTTGCTAAGGGCGCTTTGTTGGGTTGGTATTTCTTATATATGCCCGTGGGAAGGGATCCTGATTTAAGCTTAATGCCAACTCCCAAACAGAGATTACATTTGCTTGAATCTGATAAGCGCATCAGGGCCACAAAACAAATGTTTATCATAGATTTTTGGAATGATGCTCCATTTGTTGGAGGATGTATTGCCGCAAATAAATATATTCACATAACTTCAAATGGAGATGTAGAGCCATGTATATTCACTCATTTAGCCCAAGACAATATAAAAGAAAAATCCTTGCAAGAAGTTATGGAGTCGGAATATTTTAGAAAACTAAGGTCAAAACAGCCGTATGATAAGAATCTTTATTTGCCGTGCCAGTGGATTGATCATCCCGAAGTAAGCCGTGAGCTATATAAAGAATTAAAACTCAAACTGACGCATCCAGGAGCCGACGATATTTTGATAAGAGAAGACTTGAAAACAGGTATAGATGAATACAGCGCCAAAGTAAAAGAAACTTATAAGGACGAATGGGAAGCTAAAAAATCGGGATAGGGGGCGGCCTCACGGCCGCCGCCCTCCCACACCACCGGACATACGGGTCCGTATCCGGCGATTCGAATCGACTTGACCGGTCATCGTCCGTATCCGGAGAGGGCGAGAAGCCCTCGATCGGCAAAGAACTTGTTCGGCATCGCCAGTTTAAAGGCTTTCATGTTAGACATGGCCCAGGGCCCCTTTCGCGAGATCGCAGCGAGGGCTGCCTGTTTGGGATCGACCCCAAGCTCATGCAAGCCCCGGAATCGGGTTTTGCAGCTTCTGATCCACTGCTTGGCCACGGCAGACCGCAATCGCCTTCGTATCCAGCTTTCAAGGTCCGCTAACACCGTCGGCGTTTCCGCGATTCTAAAGTAGGCCATCCAACCTCGCGTGAACCGGTTCAGTTCCTGGATCATACGTTCAAGGGTGATTCCCCGCGAGCGACCCGTGATTTGTTTAACCTTCCGCTTAAAGCTCTTCACAGATTTCGGAGCCAACCGGATTTTCCGGTACTCCCCTCCTGTAAAACTAAAGCCCAGGAAGGATCGCTTTTGAGGTTCGGCCACGGCACTCTTCTCCCGATTGATCTTGAGTTTCAGGCGTTCGGCCAGGAACCGTTCCACCGAGTCCATCACTCGTCGGCCCGCTCGTTCCGATTGCACATAAATATTGCAGTCATCGGCGTAGCGGCAAAACTTGTGGCCTCGGCGCTCCAGCTCCTTGTCCAGCTCGTCCAGAAGGATGTTGCTGAGCAAGGGCGATATCGGTCCGCCTTGGGGCGTCCCTTCGGATCGGTCCTGAACCAATCCGTTCATCATGGCCCCCGCCTGCAGGTAGCGCCGGATGAGACGCAAAACACGTTTATCCGTCACCCGCCGGGCGATTCGTCCCATGAGGATGTCATGGTTGACTCGATCGAAAAACTTCTCCAAGTCGATGTCCACAACCCAGTTGTTGCCCTCTTGGATATAGGCTTGGGCCTGTCGAACTGCCTGGTGGGCATTCCGACCGGGCCGGAAGCCAAAACTGTGAGGGGAAAACGTCGGGTCGTAGACCGGGACCATCACTTGCAGAATCGCCTGTTGGATCAACCGATCCAAGACGATCGGGATACCGAGCCGCCGCGTCCCTCCCCCAGGTTTGGGGATATCCACGGCCTTGATCGGTCGGGGTTTGTACCGACCGTCAAGGAGTTGGGCCTTGAGGTCCGGCCAGTGGGTCTTCAAGTATCGCTTGAGTTCGTCGACGGGCATTCCGTCGACTCCGGGTCCACCCTTATTGGCGACGACTTGCTTCAGTGCCTGTTCGAGGTTTTCTTTCCGGACCACCTCCTCCATCACGATCGCTGCGGCGGGGTCGGGTTCCGTCTCTGCCGCCGTCGTTTGACGCACCGTAGCCCTCGGACTCTCTGAGCCGGGGAGTCGGTCCCACAGGGAAAGTTGCTGCGTCTCCGCGACGAGGAAGCCGGCGGGCCGGTCCCTTCTCGATTCGTTTGGCCCTTCAGACCGGTCCCCGGTCCTACTATGGCCTCGGCTGACTTCTGCCATCCCTTCCGGCTTCCTTACGGACGCCGTAGTCCCTCTCGGACGGGAGGGCAGACCTCCCCGGGTAAGAACATCGACCTTCGCCCCGCCCCCGCCGCATTTACCGAAAAGCGTCTTCATGGCTACCGGTTTCGTTTTGTCATGCAAACTCACCGTTGCTCTCCGGCCTCTTTTGCGGTTCGTATTCCTCGGGTCGTGGCTTTGCCTGCAGCTTCCTTCAGACCCCACCTCGCGATGGGCGCCCTTGCTGTTCGGCTAGCAGTTTCCGCCATGTGGACCTGCGGGGGACTTTCACCCCTATATCGATGCCCATGCCGGGCACACATCAATCAACCCCGGGCTAAAGCCCGGGGTTTGACCCCTCTGGCATACCTGGCTATGGCCGACCCCTTTGTTGGCGAATGTATTTCATCACGATTTCCTCATTGACTTGGCCTACGCTCTCGGCAAAATATCCATCCGCCCAAAAACTCTCGCCCCATAGAAACTCTTCAAGTTCGGGATACTCTTTTCTCAGGACGCGGCTCGTTCCCCCTTTGAATATCTGCACCACCTCCGCCACACTGTTTTTGGGTGATGTTTGGACCACAACGTGGATGTGATCCGGCTGGATCGCTATTTCGCTAATCCACCACCCGTTCATTTTACATGCCTCGTACAGCAGGTTTTTTAGGCGGATGGCTATTTTGCCTTGTAATACGCGTTTCCGATATTTGGGAATCCATACCAGATGGTATCGAAGACGATGTTTAGTGTGGGCCCCCGTCGCGTACCTGGCCATAGCCAGATTATGCCTGAGAAGGCTGAGCTGGACCCCAAAAACTGGACAGGGCGATAA
>DFYJ01000010.1 GCA_002383325.1 Candidatus Aminicenantes bacterium UBA4085 | reverse complement strand
CGCCGTTGGCCGAACACCGTGCCGCTTCGCCATCCCCCGGAGACGGGAAAAGTCCGACTCACTTCACCGGAGGCGGCGGGGCTAGCCAGTCCTTCTTGTCTTTGGGGATCTCGTCCAGGAACGACGCGTCGGCCTTGACCAACCAGGTGTAGCGGTCGTTCCTCAGGACGGCCTGCTTCTTCTCGGCATCGACTTGGCCCGCCGCAAGGCGGACGATCTTCTCGGACGGTTTCTCGGCCGCCGTGTCTTTGGTCCGGATGACGATCTCGGCTGTCGGCTTGTCCAGTCCGTAGACGGCCGGCGCCTTGGGCTCGTCGATGTATTCGGCCGCCTCCAGCCCCTCGATCTTGCGCAGGAAGGTGTCGACCTTGGAGCCGTTGGCTTCCTCCTTCTCCGCCTCGTCGAAATACCACTTTTCGTTGGCGGCCTTGTGGACCGAGAGGGCCAGGCCGTCCTTCTTGATCTCCAGGCGGTCGGCCTGCCAGGAGAAGAAGACGGCCGCCTTGCTCTCGCGCAGGTCGGCCGGCTTGCGATCGAGGTCGAAGAGGATGTCGGTCTCGGGCACGATGATCCTGTTGGCTTGCGAGGTGGTCGCGTAGGTCTTGTCGTCGGCCTTATGGAGCCAGAAGACCAGCTCCTGGCTCGAGGCGGGCAGGCTGAGGGCGACGGCGTATTCGGCCTTGTCCAGCCCGAAGGACTTGAGGTCGGCCGGGGTTTTGGCTTCGGAGACGAATTCCTTGGCCTTCAGTCCGGCCAGCGACTCGAGCAGGCTGGACATCTGACTTTCCTTGAACAGGGTCTTCAGGGGCGAGATGAAGCGCCATTCGCCGTCCGTCTTGCGGGCCTCCCAGGCGGAGTCCTTGGCCTTCAGCCGAACGGCGGTCACGTCCTTGGCCTCGAAGCGGAAGACGTCCTTCCGGCGCAGGTCGATGAGCTTCTTGTCCAGGCTGGACTTCACCATGCCCGGCAGGAGGACGATGCGCGGATCACCGGCTTTCTGGGCGTACAAGGTGCCGTCCAGGGAGCTCTCCGGGCCGATCAGGATCCGGATGGGCTCGGCCGTCCCTTTGACCGTCAGGGAGGCCTCGCGCTGCGGGATGTCATACTTCTTGGGATCGCCGCCCGAGGCCTCCACGACGCGCTCGATGCGCAAGTCGGCCAGCGTCGAGGCCAAGCTGTCGGCCGCGTAGGCGTCGGCCTCCGCCTGCAGGGGCTCGGCCACCATCCATCCGCCCTTGTCGTCGCGGCGGAGGGTGAGGACGTCGGCCCCCTGCTTGAGGGTGACGGAGGTGACATCGGCGGCGGCCACCGCTACGAGCTTTTCGCCTGCTTCGGCGCCGTCTTGGCCGGGTTTTTTGCCGACGAACAGGACCACGGCCAGGAGGCCGAGGAAGACCAGGGCCAGGATCAGGGGCGTCTTGAATTTCACAGCGCCTTCCTCCTCAGCCAAGTGCTGACGCCATAGGCCAGGACCAGCAGGGGCAGCAGAACGACGGAGAACCAGAAGATCCTCCGGCCCTGCCCGGGGGTCAGCTGGATCGTCCTCGGATTCTGGGTCTTGGGCTGGATGGAGATGAGATCGGACTCCTCGGTCAGCCAGTTGGCGGCGTTGAGGAAGAGGTTCCCGTTGCCATAGGCGTCGAAATAGCGGTTGCCGGCGAAGTCCGAGTCGCCGAAGACGACCAACCGGCCTTCCGGAGCGGCCTTGCCCTCCCCGCCCGTCGCGGCTTTCAGGACGGCCAGGGCGGCCAGCGGGATGGGCCCCCGCTTGTCCTTCTTCTCGTCGAAGGCGATCTCCTTGAGGGTCATCTTGGGCTTCAGGACGAAGCCCTTCTTGGCGTAGGCGTAATCACCCGTGCGGCCTAGGACCAGGACGCTGTCCACGCCTTCGGGTTTGGGCTCGACCGCGTCGATGGAGCGGGCCAGGGGATAGACCGTAGCATAGCGGAAGGCCCGGGTGATGGCGTGCTCGGTCAGCCCGCTCATGACCGGCATCAGATAGTCGCCGCCCAGAAGCGACGGCCGGTCGAAGACGATGTCGTCCTCCAGCTTGACGCCGTAGGCGGCCAGGAATCCGGCTAAGCCCGGGGCCGTCTGAGGATCGGCCAGGAGGAGGACCCGGCCGCCCTTCTTAAGGTAGACGGAGATCGTCTCCAGCTCGGCTGGGGCCAGGTCCTTCTGCGGACCAGGCACGACCAGCAGGGCGCAGTCGTCGGGCAGGGTTCCGGCCCGGGCCAGGGTCTGCTTCTTGACCTCGTAGCCCAGCTTGCCGAGCTCGTCCTTGGCGAAGGAGAAGCCGTTCTCGTCGGTCGTCTCGATGGATTTCTCGCCGTGGCCTTCCAGGAAGAGGATGGTCTTGGTCTTGGCCCGGGTCACCTTGATGACGGCGTTGGTCACGGCTTCTTCGGTCACCTCGGTGATCCGGGTATCCTTCTCGCCGGATTCGAAGACGACCGTGCCGTCCTGGGTGACCTCGTAGCGCTTGACCAGGCCGGGGTTCTTGTCGGGATCGATGAACTCGACCTTCACCCGGGGCGAGTGGTAGGCGTAGATCTTCAGCAGGTCCTGCAGGCGGACCCGGCCGTAGTTGCCTTCGCGGAAGAAGGCCTTGACCTGGACATCCTGCTTGAGGGCCTTGGCCACGGTGATCGACTGGTCCGAGAGGCTGTGGACCTTGGCCTCGGTGAAATCGAAGCGCTTGTGATAGCGGGCTCCCAGGACGTTGATCAGGGTCAGGATGGCCAGGGTCAGGACGACGATCAGGGCCAGGTTGGAGGAATAGAGGAGGGAGCGCCGCTTGAGGCCCTGCTTGAAGTCGCCGGCATGGAGGACGAAATAGGCGGCCAGGACGGCGGCGCCCAGGACCGCCAGGACAAGGGCCAGGAGGCCGCTCTGGGGCCAGACCTTGAGAGCGATAAGGGCCAGCAGCAGCAGCCCGAGGCCGGCCGCATTGAGGTGCTTCTTGATCTTATCCATGGCTTATCTCCAGCGGCGGGACTGGATGACCGAGTGGGTCAGGAACAGCCCGAAGCCCGTCAGGCTGAAGTAGTAGATGATGTCGGCCGTGTCCAGGATGCCCTGGGTGGCGTCGTCGAAGTGCTGGAAGAAGGAGACGTAGTTGATGACGTCCTTCCAGAAGCCGGTGGCGGCGCCGGCGGCCCAGTTCAGGATCCAGAACAGCAGCAGGGCCCCGAAGGTCAGGATGGCGGCCACGATCTGGTTCTCGGTCAGGGAGGAGAAGAACAGACCGATGGCCAGGAAAGCCCCGCCTATGAGCCACAGGCCCAGGTAGCCGTTGAGGATGGGCAGAAGCTCCGGGTTGCCGTAGAGGAAGGCGAAGACGGCCGGCAGGGCGGACAGCGCCAGCATCGCGCCCAGGACCAGGAAGGAAGCCAGGAACTTGCCCAGGACGACCTGGGCCACCGAGACGGGCGAAGTCCAGAGCAGCTCCTCCGTCCCGATCTTCTTCTCCTCGGCGAACAGCCGCATGGTCAGCAGCGGCACCATCAGCAGCAGGATGACGCTCATATTGCTGAAGAGCGGGGCGAAGACCATCTGGTTGACGTTCATCTGCTGGGCGTAGTAGGGATTCTGGGCGGCCTGCAGAGACTGCGAGTTGAACCACCACAGCAGGCTGTAGAAGAAGAAGCCGGTCAGGACCAGAAAGACGGTCATGACCGCGCAGGCGATGGGCGAAGTGAAGTAGGCCCGCAGCTCTTTCTTGGTGATGACGCCGACGGCGCTCATTGGTCCACCCCTCCGGAGACGATCTCGAGATAGAGGTCCTCGATGTTCATGGTCAGCGGCCGCATCTCCAGCAGGCCGAAGCCCTTCTCCACGACCAGGCGGGCGACCTCGTCGCGCAGGTCCGTGCCGGGCTTCCACTCGACCCGCAGGCCCTCGGCCCCGGACTCGGCCGTTTCGACGCCCGGAAGCGCCCGCAGGGCCGCNNACCACCCCGTCCTTCTTCTCGACCGAGGCGGTCAGGTCGGCCAGCGAGCCGGAGGCCTTGAGCCTTCCCTCGTTGATGATGACCACCCCGTCGCAGGTCTGGGTGACTTCGGCCAGGATGTGGGTCGAGAGGATGATGGTCCGCTCGCCCCGCAGTGACTGGATCAGGCCGCGCATCTCCCGGATCTGGGCCGGATCGAGGCCGATGGTCGGCTCGTCCAGGATCAGGACCTGGGGGTCGTGGACCAGGGCCTGGGCGATGCCGACCCGCTGCTTGAAGCCGCGGGAGATGTTCCGGATCAGGCGGCCCTTGACCGGTTCCAGCCCGGCGGCCTTGATGGCCCGGGCTACGGCGTCCTTCTTCTTCCCGGACGGGACCTTCTTCAGGTCGGCCACGAAGCCGAGGTACTCGGTCACGGTCTGGTCCGGGTAGAGCGGCAGGACCTCGGGCAGGTAGCCGAGAATCCGCTTGACCCGGTCGGCCTGGGCGAAGACGTCGAAGCCCCCCACGGAGGCTTTCCCGTCGCTGGCCGGGAGGAACCCCGTCAGGATACGCATGGTGGTGGTCTTGCCGGCCGCGTTCGGTCCGAGCAGGCCCCAGATGCGGCCCTTCTCGACCGTGAAGCTCAAGTCGCGGACGGCGACAAGATCACCGTATCTCTTGAACAGATGCTCGACGGCGATCATGCATTAACCTCCTCTAATATTTCATGGCGATGTAGCCGCAGTAGCCGGCCGCGATCGGCCCCTGGGCCGTGACGGGGCAGGGAAACTCGGGGCACTCGAAGCACAGGGTCCGGCCTTTGACGTGGGCACAGGTGGCGATAGCGCAGAACTTGTTCTCGCGCGGCCGGCAGCCGTCCGGGCCGTTGGGGCACTGGCCGGCCGTCCGGCGGGGGCACTTCTCGCAGGCGATGCCGCAGACTCCGATGCGCAAGGGCTACATCCTCTCCGGGACCGGAATACCCATCAAATCGAGGGCTCGGACCAGGACGTCGCGGGCGGAATACAGGACTTGCAGCCGGACGGCCTTGAGCCCGGCATCCTCCTCATTGAGGACCGGATACTTATGATAGTAGCCGTTGCAGGCCTGGCAGAGGGAGAAGGCGTACTTGGCCAGGTGGCTGAACTCCAGCGCCTCGATTGAACGTAGGACTTCGTCGTCGAGCTGGGAGGACAGGGTCAACAGACCCCAAGCGTCGGCCTGTTCCTGGGCCGGCAGGGTGGACATAGCCGGCGGGTGCTCGCGGCCGGCCTCGCCGACGGCGGCGAGCGTCCGCCCCTCCCGCTCCTCGAGCTTGCGGAAGATGCTGTTCAACCGCACGGCCGTATACTGGAGGTAGGGGCCGGTCTCGCCTTCGAAGCTGAGGGCCTCGGCGAAGTCGAAGATGATCAGGGCATTGCGGGTGAACTTGAGCATGAAGTAGCGCAGCGCGCCGCGGGCGATGTCGCGGGACGTGCGGCGCTTCGTCTCCTCCGGGAGATCGGGATTGCGTTTGGCCACTTCGGCGTAGGCGTTGGCCTCCAGCTTGTCCAGAAGGTCATCGGCCTTGACGCCGAGGCCCTTGCGCCCCGAGACCTCGTGGAAGGCCTTGTCCTCGTCCCCGGCCGCGATCGTGGCCCCCAGCTCCTTCATGCTCCGCGGCGAGAGAGCCACCATCTCGTAGGAGAAATGGGTCGACTTGGCCGCCTGGGCCTCGAAGTGGAGAGCCCGCAGTCCCTGAACGACGACCTTCTGGAGGTAGGACTGGCGGGTGTCGATGACGTTGTAGACCCTGCTCCCGCCGCCGAAATGGATGCCGCGCTCGTTGGGCGCCGCGGTGCTCATCCAGATCGTGCGGCCTTCGTCCTCGGCGAACGGCTCGTAGTAGAAGTCCCTCTCTAGGAGCCCGAACTTCCACATCTGGTAGGCGATGTCCTTGCCGACGTAGGTCACCGTGCCGCTGGAGCGGACGATGATCTTCTCCTTGTCCTCCTCGTCCTCCAGGCGCATGACCCAACAGCCGGCGTTGGGCCCCTCGCCGGCCAGGGTGATCGCGCCCTCCTGCTTGAGCCGCTCGAAGGCCTTGTCCCAGAATCGGAGGTCGAGGATGCTGCTCTCGCAGGGAAGGACGTCGTACGCGGCGCCGATCCGCTTCATGGTGGCCAGATGGGCCCGTAGGATGCGGCGGGAGACATAGGCGGCCATGGCCCCGGCTTCCCCTTGGCCGTGCTCGACGGCCTTGAGGATCTCGGTCTTGCGGGCTTGGGCGGCCGGTTCTTTTTCCAGCATGGCCGCCGTCCGGGCGTAGAGGTCCCAGCAGTAGAAGTCGAAGCGTTCGATGCCGTCCAGATCGGCCAGGGACTTCTTCTCGATCTCCAGGAAGCCGAAGACGACATCCACGACCTGGACGCCCGTGTCGTCGATGTAGTTCTGCGCTTCAACCGTTTCACCCTGGAAGCGCAGGCAGCGGACTAGGGTGTCGCCCAGGCAGGTGTTGCGCAGGTGGCCGATGTGGGCGGCCTTGTTGGGATTGATGTTGGTATGCTCGACGATGACCTTGCGCTCGGCCGGGCGGAGGGCGGTCGTTCCGGCGGCGGCCAGGCGGGCGGCGAAGAAGGCGTCCTTGTCCAGGAAGAGATTGATATACCCGGCCCCGGCGACTTCCATGCGGGCGACGCCGGGCAGCGTGCCAAGCCGGCTCATCATCTCCTGGGCCACGGCCCGCGGGTTGAGCTTCTGGCGCTTGGCCAGGCCGAAGGGCAGGGTCAGGGCCAGATCGCCCATTTTGGCCTGGGGAGGGATGATGAAATCGATGTCATTCGGGGCGATGGGATAGGCGCCGGCTAGGATCTCCCCGATCCGGGCCCGCAGACGGCTCTTGATGGTATGCATGACCGCGCTATTATATCAGATGCGGCCCAAAATATTCTTTGTCTTTGCCCCGGGTCTATGGTCTACTACCACGTTCCGCTCGATATCCACCGCCCTGAGGAGTCACCGATGAAGAAGACCGCCGTCCTCCTGCTCGCCGCGGCTCTGGCCGCAGCCTCCTGTTCCCCGAAGAAAATCGAAGGGACCAAGCTCGCCGCGGGCACACCCGCCTACCAGCTGGCCAAGGACATTGCCGCCCTCGTTCCCCAATACGATCCCGACAAGAACGCCGTGCTGATCACGGCCAAGGGCTTCAACGTCACCGCCGGCGATGTCATCGAGGTCATCCACGGGACGATGGGCAGCGGCGCCGCCCAGCTGAAGACCATGTCGGCCGAGCAGCTGAAGATGGCCCTGGGCCGGGCCGCCAGCCAGGTCGGTGAGCGCAAGCTCCTGCTGGAAGCTGCCGCCAAGGCCAAGGTGATCGTCACCCCCGAGGAGATCCAGAAGGTCCTGGAGTCCCAGTATGAGGGCGCGGGCGGCGAGGCGGCTTTTATGGAGGCCCTCAAGACCAACAACGTTGACGTCGCCTTCGTCAAGAAGATGCTGGGCGACGACAAGCTGATCCAAAAGTACTTCGAGGAGAAAGTCTTCGCCGCGATCAAGATCAGCGACGAGGACCTCAAGAAGGCCTACGCCGAGGACAAGACGGCCACGGTGCGGCACATTCTGCTGCTGACCCAGGGCAAGACGGACGATGAAAAGAAGGACATCCGCAAGAAGATGGAGGGCATCCTCGATCGGGTCAAGAAAGGCGAAGACTTCGCCGCCCTGGCCACGGAGATGAGCGAGGATACCAAATCCAAGGAGGAGGGCGGCCTGATCGAGAATTTCCCGCGCGGCCAAATGGTCAAGCCCTTCGAGGACGCCTCCTTCACAGTGCCGGTCGGCCAGATCAGCGACATCGTCGAGACGGCCTACGGCTACCATGTCGTCAAGGTCGAGAACCGCAAGAAGGAGACCGCGCCCTTTGAGGAGGTCAAGGCCCAGATGACCGAGGTCCTCAAGGGCCAGAAGCAGCAGGCGACCTACGAGAAGCTCATGGCGGATCTCAAATCCGAGGCCAAGTTCAAGGAAGTGAAGGCCGCGGACGTGAAGCCGGAGGAAGCGAAGAAGTAGTCAGTTTCGATCGGGCTTCCTGGCCAGGATGACCACCGAGCTGCCGAAGGGCAGGCGGCGGCGGGCGGCCCAGCGGCCTTCCAGCCCGAGGAGTGCGGACAAGAAGGCGTTGACCGGCTTCGCGGCTGGGGCCAGATCAGATCTGATCTCCCGTTCCGGATGCCTGTCGGCGCGCCTTTGCTCGGCTTTCCTTTTGAGCCAGACCAGGGGGAATGTCGCCATATAGAAATAAGTGGAGTGAACGGGCTTCAGCCCAGCCGCCTCACACTTATCACCGAGATCTTTTCGAGTGTAGCGCCGTGCTCCTCGCATGGCGATGTCGTGGGGACCGCGGAGGGACTCGAAGGCTGAATCCGTGATGAGAACCAAGCCGCCGGGCTTGAGGATGCAAGCGGCATCGCGAAGGACGGCCGCATCATCGAGAACGGCTTCGTGGTAGAGGACGTCAAAGAACGTCACCAGATCGAAGGCGGCGTCGCGGTAGGGAAGGCGGTTGACATCGGCGCGGGCCAATCCTGATAGTCCGCGTTCGCGACAGAAGGACAGCGCTTCGGGGGCGAAATCGCAGCCGAAAACGCGGCCGAAGCGGGCCATCCCGGCCATGTTGATCCCCGTCCCGCAGCCGGCGTCCAGGATTCGGGCCGGACGGCCTTTGGGAAGAACCCGACGCAGGAGGCGCAGGGCCAGCCGGCGGCGGGACTTGAACCACCAGTGGCTCTCCTCCAGCTCGAAGTGAGCTCGATATTCCCGGGATTCCACGGCGTTAAATTATCATATTTGCGGCGGCGCCGCGTCCTATTTCTCGCGCCTCGGCCGCGCTGCGGCTCCTGTCCGCCGGAAGAAGGGGTTGACGGCTTTGACGGGTTGATTCATAATAAGATGCGTAATGAATCAATGAGCGAATAGGCAAGCCAATGAAAACCATGTCCATCCACGGGGTCGATCAAGCCACGGCTCAAAAGATCAAGGAAAAGTCGGCTGAATACGGCTTGAGCGCCAACAAGACCATCAAGAAGATCCTCGCCGACTCGCTCGGGACGGGACCGGAAAAGCGGGGTCAACGCCGCGATTTCGATGATCTGTGCGGCGCCCTGCCCGCCGCGGCGGCCGCCGAGCTTGAAAAAACGCTCCTTGAAATGGACGTCGTTGATAGGGAGGCCTGGTCATGAGCCGGCTGCTCATCGATTCCTGCGCCTATGCGCGGTTCGTCTCGGGAGACCGCGCGGTCTTAGCCGCTCTTTCCGTGGCCCAGACGGTCTTCCTCTCGGTCTTCGTCCTTGGCGAGCTGAAGGCGGGATTCAGGTCCGGCTCCCATGAAATGCAGAACAAGAAGATTCTAGCCGCTTTTATGGCCAAGCCATCGGTGGAGCTGCTGTCGGCTGGTGAGGATACCGCTGATTTCTATGCCCGAATCTGGAGCGCGTTGCGGAAGGCGGGCCGGCCGATTCCGACGAACGATGTCTGGATCGCCGCCCAAGCCATGGAGACGGGATCGGTCCTGGTCACCTATGACTCCCATTTTGCCCAAGTCCCGGGACTGCGGATCTGGGAGCGATAAGACCGGAGAACACGGGAGGGAGCAGAAAGCGGCGGCCCGGAGTGAGGGTTAGGTCGCTGAGGCGTCGTGCTTTCTCGGCTAGCGTGGATACCCCGGAAAGGAATCTTGACGGCCCAAAAAGCGTAAATTGGACAGGGTTACTACGCGCGAAAACTGGCGCTATATGCAAAGTTTTGTGCCATAATATCAAGCGGTCGTTTAAAGCGACATTATGCACCGTGTTGATGATTGGGTTAAACGCGAAGAGAGGGGGAACATATGCCTTACGTTAGGCCGCCTGTGCGGCGCTCGAAGTTCATCGTTCGCAGCAGACACTGGAAACGTCAGTCGTGAGAGGCTGCACTTAACGAGAGATCCAGCACGATGACTCGCGTGCCTCCTATCAACCCGGGCCAAATCCTCACCGGTTCGCTCTTCAACGAGCCGATGAGGGTCGAGACCGTTCAGGCCAACGGCCCTGCGAGCTGGGTGGTTGGTCTCGCGGGGACGCAGTCCGAGCGGTTCCGAAAGGTTACACTGACCGCGGCCGATCTCGATTGCCTTACGGTTCTCGACGCGGAGCACTCTTTCGATGGCGATGGACGCTTGTTGCGGCTTGGGCTACAAGCTTACGCGCTTGGCATCGCCTACGAGTTCGATCCGTACTTCGGGCTTTCGATCTCGCGTGTGGATCCACTGCCGCATCAGCTCGAAGCGGTTTACGACTACCTGCTCAAACTCGCGCGCGTTCGGTTCCTGCTTGCCGACGACGCCGGCGCAGGCAAGACGATCATGGCGGGCTTACTCATCCGTGAGCTGGAATTGCGCGGCCTCGCCGAGCGCATCCTGATCGTTTGCCCCGCGAACCTCGCCTTCCAGTGGCAGCGCGAGCTGAAGGAGAAGTTCGATACCAAGTTCCTGGTCCTCAAGGGGCAGGACATCCGTGAACAGTTTGGCGTGAACCAATGGCTCGAGCGCAACCGGGTGATCACCTCGCTCGACCTCGCGAAGCGCGCCGATATGCTTCCCGGATTGCGTCAGGTTCATTGGGATCTCGTGATTGTGGACGAAGCGCATCGCATGTCGGCCTCGGATGAGTCGCATAAAAGCCTGCGCTATAGACTGGGTGAGCTGCTACGGGATACCACGGATCACATGCTCCTGCTCACGGCTACCCCCCATCGGGGCGATCCGCAGAACTTTAGTCTGTTCCTGCAGCTTCTCGACGCAGATTGCTACGCCGATGTGAAATCGATCCGCGAGGCCATGGATCGCAAGAGGGCACCCTTCTACCTACGCCGCACCAAGGAGGCGATGGTTTACTTTCCCGAGCGGCGGGCGGATGGGACATGGGGCGCCGAACCGATCTTCACCAAGCGCATTCCACACACGGTAGACTTCCAGATTGATGGCGCGGAGTTTGACCTATATCGCGATGTAACACGCTTCGTAAAGCGCGAGAGCGCCCGCGCCGCGGCGGAGGGCGAAGACCCCCGAGCACGCGCCATCGGCTTCCTGATGTCACTCTACCAGCGAAGGCTTGCATCGAGCACCTACGCTATGCGTCGTTCGCTCGAGAACCGCGCACGGCGCCTTGAAGAGGGCCTCAAGCGAGCGCAGGATCTCATTCGCCAAGCGCCGCCTGATCTTCCGGAACCGGAAGAGCTGGAGGAAATGGAGGAGAGCGAGCGAGACCGGCTTGAGGCGCTGCTCGAAGCGATCACGCTTGCCGGGAGCGAAGACCAAGTGCGGAATGAGGTCCAAGAGCTGCGATGCCTAGCCGTCCAGGCCAAGGCGGTCGAGGATGCGGGTACGGAGGCCAAGCTTTCGAATCTAAAAGCGCTGCTACAGAAGGAAGGTTTTTTTGACCACGCGGACCAGCGCCTGCTCCTCTTTACGGAGTTCAAGGATACACTGGACTACCTTATGGCGCGCCTCAAAGCCTGGGGGTTCCGCGTCGGCTGCATCCATGGCGGCATGAAGTCGGGTTCGCGTGATGAGCCTGGCACCCGTCTCCACGCCGAACAGCAGTTCCGCGAGGGCGCTATTCAGATTCTTGTCGCCACCGAGGCCGCGGGCGAGGGGATCAATCTCCAGGTATGCAATATTCTCTTTAACTATGATATCCCGTGGAACCCGAACCGTCTCGAACAGCGGATGGGCCGCATCCACCGCTACGGGCAGCACAAGGACTGTCTGATCTTTAACTTCGTGGCCACCAACACCATCGAAGGTCACGTCCTGCGGCGGTTGCACGAAAAGCTTCAGGAGATACGCGACGCGCTCGACGACGATGCCGTCTTCAATGTTGTCGGCGAGGTTCTGCCCGCGGCCCATGTCGAGCGAGTACTGCGCGACTACTACGCCGGAAAGCTCGGCGATGCCGACCTCGAGGACCGTATGCTCCGCGATGTCGACGAAAAGCAGTTCCGCGCCATCTGCCAGAACGCCCTCGAGGGGCTCGCGAGCAAGAAGCTTAACCTCGAAATGCTGATTGAACGGCGCGCACGGGCGCAGGAGCGGCGCGTAGTGCCCGAAACCATCGCGCGTTTTCTCCGCGAAGCGGCCGAGTTCGTGCCTCTTACCCTCAAGACCTTCCCAAGCATTCCGCATGTCTTTGAGCCGGCGCGCACGCCCTCGATCCTCCGTCGTTACGAGAAGGACCCAGACTGGAAGCTTCCGGCGCTCGCGGACCGCTATCCGCGCTGCTCCACTGACCGCGAGGCTGCCGAAACCGAGAAGCTGGAGTGGGTTACGCCCGGCCATCCGCTATTCGAGGCGATCCGGCGGAATACCCACGCTCGGGCGCTCGATGTGCTCAGCGCGGGCGCGACCTTCCACTCGCTCCAGCACGAAAGCCCGGCCCGCATCGACTTCTACCGGGCGCGCGTGGTAGATGGACTCGGGCAGGTGGTTCACGAGCGGCTCTTTGCGGTGGAAATCCCCGATTCAGGCGAACCTAGACTTCAAGAGCCTGGCCTGCTTGGTAATTTCACACCCGCGAACCCGCCGCCCCAGTTGCCCTCAGTCGCGACCTTTCCCGAGGCGACGACCTGGCTTCATGAACATGCGCTCGCACCGTTCCTCGAGGAGACACGCAAGGATCGTCTCTCCGAGGTCGAGCGGGTCAGCGCCCACGTCGAGCTTTCGCTCACCGAGCTGCTCCAGCGCGCCGACGAGGAGATCGGCCGGGCGGCATCCGATGTGGAGCAGAAGCTCCCCGGCGCCGAGGGACGGCTCGCCCAAGCCGAGGTCCGCCACGCGGAGTTACTTGCCCGCCGCGAGCGCCGCCGGATCGACCTCGATCGCCAGCGGGCGCTCACGCTCCAGGCCGTCGAACGGCTTGCGAGCGTCCTTGCACTTCCACACCCCGAGCGTGAAGCCCCCGAGGTGCGGCGTCTTAAGCCGAACTTCGAGACCGAAGCCATCGCCATGCGGGTGGTCATGGAGTGCGAGAGGGCGCAGGGCCGTCAGGTCTTCGACGTTTCCGATAAGAACCTGGGCTACGACATCACGAGCCTCGACCTCGCATCCGGAGATCTGCGCCTTATCGAGGTTAAGGGACTTGGCGCTGCAACCGGAACGATCCTGCTCACGCCCAACGAGCGACGCGTGGCCGAAGACCGCCCAGATTGTTTCTGGCTTTACGTCGTCACCGATTGCAACAATGCGCCACGACTCCAGGAGCCGATCCGCGACCCGGCGCGCCTTAATTGGAACGAGGTGACAAAGGTAGCACACTACTACTTGGCGGTGAACGCACTGACGAAGCCAATGAAAGTGCATGAAGATACGCCGCCTTATGGAGGAAATTCGTGACGCCCGAAATGCTCCGCTCGCTCATCGCCGGCGGAGAGACGATCGACGTGGAGTTCAAGGGCGAGGAGGCGCACGCTCTCTCCGACGGGGATCTCGTCGAGGCCGTCGTATGCCTCGCCAACCGGTCCGGAAACGCATCCGGCTGGCTTCTCGTGGGCGTGGAGGACGATGGACACGTCACGGGCGCACGCCCGCGCCATGCCGAACGCACGGATCCGTTGCGGCTCCAGGCGCTGATCTCTCATCGCACGCAACCGTCGCTCTCGGCGCGCGTCGAAATCGTCCGGCTGGGCGACCGGGACGTGATCGCGGTCAAGGTTCCGGCTGCCCGCGCCCCCGTCGGGACGAGCGACGGTAAGTACCTCAGGCGCGCCCTCGGCGGCGACGGCAAACCCGCCTGTCTGCCGCTGCACTTTCACGAGATGCAGGGGCTGCAGGCCGATCGCGGCCTGCTCGACTACTCCGCGCTTGTGATTCCCGACGCGCGTTGGGACGACCTCGATCCCCTCGAGTTCGAGCGCTTCCGACGCTTCATCCGCGAGAGTCAGGGGCGCGGCGACGCGAATCTGGTGGACTTGCCCGATGTGGAACTTGCCAAGGCGCTCGGCGCTGTCGAGGCCGATCGCGCGGTGCGGCAGGTCCGCGTGGCGGGGTTGCTCCTCTTCGGCCGGGAGGCTGCGGTCGCACGCTTCCTGCCGACGCACGAGGTTGCATTCCAGGTCTTGAGCGGGATCGAGGTCAAGGTCAACGACTTCTTCCGCTGGCCGCTCCTGCGTGTGGTCGAGGAGTTCAACGGCCGCTTCCGCGCCCGTGTCCAGGAGACCGAGCTTATGGCTGGGATGGTGCGCGTGGGCGTGCCGGACTATCCGCTGCGCGCGCTCCGGGAGGCGCTCGCGAACGCTCTGATCCACCGCGACTACACGCGGCTCGGGGCGGTCCACGTGCAGTGGCACGACGACCGGATCGAGGTATCGAATCCGGGCGGCTTTCCCCAGGGTGTGACGCTCGACAACCTGCTTGTGGCCTCGCCGCACCCCAGGAACCCGCTGCTTGCGGACGGCTTCAAGCGCGCGGGGGGCGTCGAGCGCACCGCGCGCGGCATCGATACTATGTTCCTGGACTTCCTGCGGGCCGGTCTCCCGGCTCCCGAGTACGGCCGAAGCACACAGACGGACGTCGTGGTGATCCTGCGCGGCGGCCGGCCGGATCTCGCTTGGGTCCGCCTGGTGGTCGAGGAGGAGCGCAAGGGACCGATCCTGAGTCTCAACGATCTTCTTGTCCTCCGTACCGCGACCGAGGAGAGCGTTGTCGGCCTTCGTCGCGTGCAATCCGTCCTCCAGGCGGACGCCAAAGAGGCGGCAGGCGTCGTCGCGCGGCTCGTCGGACGGGGGCTCCTGCAGCGGAGCGCCGACAAAGCGCGACTCAACCTCGCGGAATCGGTTCGTCGTCGCCTGCGGCTACCCCAACCGGACAGGCGCCGCGTTCGGGACGACCTGAACGCCGTGGAGCAGGCGATCGTGGCGCACGCTGCAACCGAAGGTGGCGTTACCCGTGCCCAGGTCGTGGCAGCGCACGATCTCAGCCCGGATCAAGCCAAGAGGCTACTCTCTGACATGGCGCGGCGCGGCCTCCTCGTGCGTCGGGGCGAAGGGCGGGGTGTTCATTACGAGCCCGCCCGAAAAGAACGGGCGGTCGCCCGATCTGGCAAGCGAACGCCCGTTTCGGGGTCCAAGCCGCCCGATTCCGCCCGGAGGGCCTTCGGCTCGAGCAAGAGCCAAGACAAGAAGGGACGCGCATGATTCTCAAGGACTGCAAGCGCCTCGCCGAGGTCGACTTCCCGATTGCGGAGGTATCGCGGCACGCGGCGCGGGAGAAGTCGATCCGGCACGGGCATCCGAGCACGCCTGCCTTGAAGGCTGAGACCCCATGAGAGGGCTGCCCTACGACGTCAAGGTGCTCGTCGAAAAGGCCAGGGAGACTGCCCTGCTCGCTGTGGAGACCTACAACCGTCCTACGGCGAGCTTCCGGTCAGGCGCGTATGTCGTCTTGATGATCATCGCCTGGACGTCCCTTTTTCACGCGATGTTCTTTCGCAAGGGAATTAAGCCATACTACCGAAAGTCCGGCTCAAGACGGTACGACCGGATCGATGGTGAGCCTCGACGCTGGGAGCTCAAGGAGTGTCTGCAACAACACTACAAGGCGAATAACCCTGCGGTTCGGCGGAATCTGGAGTTCTTCATTGGGCTCCGCAACAAGATCGAGCATCATTCGCTTGCTCAGGTTGATCCAGAAGTCTTTGGCGAATGCCAAGCGATGCTGCTGAACTTCGAGTCCTTGCTGGTTTCGGAGTTTGGTGACCGGTACGCGATTCGCGGCGGTCTCACGTTCGCTTTGCAGTTCTCACAGGTCATTTCGAGGAGTTCATCGGCGCCGGCCGCTAAAGCTACTGGTGGAGCGTTCAAGGCGATCAAGCAATACGTGGACGCCTTCCGGTCGAGTCTGAGCGCGGATGTGCAGAACGATCTGGCCTACAGCTTCAAGGTCTTCCTCGTTCCGAAGATCGGCAATTATGCGAGCAAGGATTCAGTTGCCGTGGAATGGATCAAGTACGATCCCTCGAAGCCTGAGGAGATGAGGAACTACGAGAAGGTAGTGGCGATGATCAAGCCCAAGGAGGTGCAGATCGCGAACCTGGGCCTCCTGAGACCGACGCAAATCGCGCAGCAAGTTGCGGCCAAGCTCGGCAAGCGGTTCACGACTTATGACCACAAGCTTTGCTACGAGTATTTCAAGATCCGGCCGCCAGGTGGGGCGCCGGATCCGTCGGCGTGCAACCCTCAGTTCTGTGTCTACGACGATCTCCACAAGGACTACTGCTACAAGCCCGCGTGGATCGACTTCCTTGGGGAGAGGCTGGCTGATCCTGCGATCCACGCAAACATCATCACGAGAAGGAAGGCCACCGCGAAACCCGCTGAATCCAGGAGCGCGATCGCATGATCCCGAAGGACTGCAAGCGCCTAGCCGAGGTGGATTTTCCGATCGCGGAGGTGTCGCGGCACGCGGCGCGGGAGAAGTCTATTCGGCACGGACATCCGAGCACACTGCACTTGTGGTGGGCGCGGCGGCCGCTGGCGTCGAGCCGCGCGGTACTGCTCGCGCTACTGTGGCCGGACCCGTGCGACCCGCTGTGCCCGCTTGAGTTCAAGGAGCAGGCGCGGAAACTCTTGCCGCAGGTGGGCGGCTGCAATCCGGGCACCACGGACGAGGACCTGCGCAAGGCGCTGCTCAAGTTCATCGCGGACTTCGCGAACTGGGATAATGCGGCGCAACGCACCTATCTCGAGGTGAGCCGGGCGCTGGTGAAGGCAGCGCACGGCGATGAGCCACCGTTGGTCGTGGATCCGTTCGCGGGGGGCGGCTCGATCCCGCTAGAGGCGCTGCGGCTCGGNNGAGCGACTTGAATCCCGTCGCCTGCCTGATCCTTAAGGTGATGCTCGAGGACATCCCTCGCCACGGGGCGAAGCTTGCCGAGGAGTTGCGCCGCGTCGGAGCGGAGATCAAGAAACAGGCGGAGAAGGAGCTGGCCGACCTCTACCCGAAGGACCCGGACGGCGCGACGCCCATCGCCTACCTCTGGGCGCGGACCGTGCGTTGCGAGTCGCCGAACTGTGGCGCGGAGATCCCGCTCGTCCGCTCATTTTGGCTGTGCACGAAGGCGAAGCGCCGGCGGGCACTCAAGCACCGCGTCGCGCGTGCCGCTGGCCAGCCGCCGCGCGTCCAGTTCGAGGTCTTCGAGCCGAAGGCGGAGAAGGACGTGTCCGGTGGCACGGTGACGCGCGCGAAGGCCACTTGCATTGCGTGCGGCGCAGTACTTCCCCCGGAACGCGTGCGGGTGCAGCTTGCGACCGAGCGCGGCGGGGCCGACGTGATTTTCGACGCAAAAGGTCGGCGCACCGGCGGGGCGCTGATGCTCACGGTGGTGACGCTTCGGCCTGGCGAGTTGGGGCGCCAATACCGGTTGCCCACCGAGCACGACTACGAGGCCATCCGCAGGGCGCAGGAGCGGCTCGCGGCGATCCTCGGCGAGTGGGAGCGAGGCGGAAAGCAAGGGCTCTGCCCGGTGCCGGATGAACCGCTGCCGCCGATCGGCACGCTGGGCTTCCGCGTGCAGCGGTACGGAATGCTTCAGTGGGGCGATCTCTTCACGGCGCGGCAGAAGGTGGCGCTACGTGGACTGGTAAAGCAAACGGCTGCAAAGAAAACGTCGGGGACCGACGTATCCGTCCTAGCTATTGGAAAGCTTGTAGACCTCGGAAACGCACTGTGCGCGTGGATGCCCGGGCAAGAGTGCCCATCAGCTGTGTTCAAGCTCGGCCGCGTTAAGATGGGCTGGGATTTCGTGGAAGGATGTTTCTTGGGGGCATCGAGCGGATCCTTCGAAAAATGTACAGACAACCTTGCCGCCGGTGCCGTCGCCACGGATACGGCCGGCTCCAAGCCCGGGCAAGCCGTTCAAGCGATGGCGCAGCGGTCTCCGATTCCAGACGAATCGGCCGCAATCTGGTTCACCGACCCACCGTACTACGACGCCATCCCGTATGCCGATCTCGCCGACTTCTTCCTTGTTTGGGTGAAGCGCATTCTCCCCAACCACCCGCTACTGCGGGACCCATTCGATCCGACTAATCAACTTTCACCCAAAGATCAGGAAGCTGTTCAAGATGACGCAAGGCTAGTAGACGGACGGCCGAAAGATGCAGCCTTCTTCGATGCCGTAATGGGAAAAGCATTCGCTGAGGGTGAGCGAACGTTGCGCGAAGATGGAATCGGAGCAGTCGTATTCGCCCATAAGACTACCGAAGGTTGGGAGGCCCTCCTATCAGGGATGATTCGGGGCGGATGGACAATTACGGGGTCGTGGCCAATCGCGACTGAGATGGGCCATCGGCTTCGAGCTCGCGAGTCCGCGGCGTTAGCCACCAGCGTCCACCTCATCTGCCGCCCGCGCTCCGACGAAGCAGCGGTGGGCGACTGGGCCGATGTCTTGCGCGAGCTTCCGAACCGGGTCGGCGACTGGATGGAACGCCTGCAGGGCGAAGGTGTCCGCGGCGCCGACCTCGTCTTTGCCTGCATCGGCCCCGCGCTCGAGATCTTCAGCCGCTATTCCAAGGTCGAGACTGCTGACGGGCGCGAGGTGGGACTTGCCGAGTATCTGGCGAAGGTCTGGGAGGTCGTGGGCCGCAGCGCCCTCGCACAGGTCCTCGGCACCGCCGAAGCGAAAGCGCGCAACGGCGCAACCGGCGCTGTCGAGGAAGACGCGCGGCTCACGGCGCTCTTCCTTTGGACGCTCCAAAGCACGAACGGCGAGACGGCGGGCGCCGCGGACGATGAGGGCGAAGACGAGGAGCCGTCCGACGAGGACGAGGACGAAGAAGGCTCCTCCGGCGGAAAAGCTAAGGGCTTTACGCTTGTCTTCGACGTCGTACGCCGCTTCGCGCAGCCGCTCGGCATCGATCTGCCTAAGTGGGAAGGCCGCGTCATTGAGACAAAGAAGGGCGTCGTGCGCCTGCTGCCGATCGCGGAGCGCGCGAAGCAACTCTTCGGCGAGGACGGCGCGCAGGCCGTGGCCACGCGGCTCGAGCAGGAGGTGGCCGTCGGCACTAACGCGCTACAGGGGATGCTATTCCCGGACATGGAGTTAGTCCCAAAGGTCCGCAGGCGGGGACGCGGCACACTCGGAGGCGTCGAGGTCTCGGACGAGAGCCTAGCCGCCGCCCATGAGGCCACGACCCTCGACCGCGTCCACGCGGCGATGCTCCTCCAAGCCGGCGGGCGCACGAATGCGCTGCGTGCGCTTCTCAAGGCCGAGCAGGAGCGCGGCCCCGACTTCCTGCGCCTGGCCAACGCCTTCTCCGCGCTCTATCCAAAGAGGAGCGAAGAGAAGCGTTTGATCGACGCGATGCTCTTGGCGGTACCAAGGTGATAGGATGACAGCCAACAAGCGCATAAAGAGACCGTAGGAGGATAGCAATGGAACCCTGGTACAAGATTGCTATACCGCGCAAGGAAGTCCGCGAAGGGCGCTCGTTCAATCCGGACGAGTTCGCCATCGCCCTCGAGCAGGTTATAGCCGGGACGGCGCCGGAGGACTATTGCGACCCTGAGCAGTTCTTCGCACGGACTTGTTTTACGCGGGCCTTGCGCGAGTATGTGAGCATGGTGTTGCGCCGGCTCTCCGGGAGAACTGAAAATACGTCGCCGGTGCTTACACTTATTACTCAGTTCGGAGGCGGCAAGACTCACGCGCTCACTACGCTTTACCACCTTGTGAGAAGCGGAGATGCGGCGGCGGGCTACAACAGGGTCGCCGACCTGTTGCGCGAAGCGGGCGTCAGTTCTGTGCCCAGGGCGAAGGTCGCCGTGTTCGTGGGAAACGCTTGGGATCCGCAGTCGCGGCGCGAGACGCCGTGGATCGATATCGCCCGCCAACTCGCGGGCGAAAAGGGCATCGAGGCGCTTGGTCCTGCGGCGAAAACCACGCCGCCCGGCACAGACGCCATCACGCGGGTCTTCCAAGCGGCCGGAGCGCCGGTACTTCTCCTTTTCGATGAGGTGCTGAACTATTTGAATCGCCACCGCGGCGGCGCCGAATCATTCTACGCATTCATTCAGAACCTGACAGTCGCCATCACCGGCACCACGCACGGCGCGGCCGTGATCAGCCTGCCCCGTAGCCAGGTCGAAATGACGGAGTCAGATCAGGAATGGCAAGACAAGATCTCGAAAGTGGTACGGCGCGTCGCTAAGGACCTGATCGCCAACGACGAGACTGAGATCAGTGAGGTTATTCGGCGGCGACTATTCCAAGACCTTGGAAGCGAGAAGATCCGAAAAAACGTCGCCAAGGCCTATGGCGACTGGTGCTTTGAGCGGCGCGCGCAGCTCCCGCCCGAATGGACCGCCGTTGACTCGGCAGCGAGCGAGACCAAAGCCCGCGAATTCCTTCAGCGCCGCTTTGAGGCCTGCTACCCATTCCATCCGGCGACTCTGTCGGTCTTCCAGCGTAAGTGGCAGGCACTGCCACAATACCAGCAGACGCGAGGCACGCTGGCGATGCTGGCACAGTGGATCTCGATTGCAGCCCAGGAAGGCTTCCGCAAAGCTCGCACCGAGCCTCTCATTACGTTAGGCTCGGCGCCGCTTGCCGAGCCTGGGTTCCGAAGTGTGGTGCTGGGTCAACTAGGCGAGTCACGGCTTATCGCGGCAATTGATACCGATATCGCCGGCGAGCAGGCGCACAGCAAAGCGCTGGATGCTGATACCAAAGGACCACTACGGGACATCCATCGGCGTGTAGGGACTGCGATTCTTTTCGAGTCGTCGGGCGGGCAAACCGATAAAGTCGCACATCTACCCGAGCTGCGCTTCGCGCTTGGAGAGCCTGAACTGGATACGACTTCGATCGATAACGCGGCATTGGCCCTCGAGGGAAGATCGTACTTTATTCGCAAGTCCGGCGCGGACGGCTTCCGTATCGGTTATCAGCCGACTATGAAAAAAGTCGTGAGCGACCGGCGCGCGTCTCTCGACGAGGAAACTGAGGTCAAGCCTGCGCTTCATAGGCGCGTCGAAGAGGAATTCCGCCGCGGCGCGAGCATCTCCGTTGTGGCTTTCCCGGCCGATGGGGCGGAGATCCCGGATACGCCGAAATTGACTCTCGTCTTAGCCGATCCTGATGTGGAATGGTCGGGCGGCGGCTCATTGCGCGAGCAGATCGCCGAGTGGACACGGCAACGCGGAAAAGCGCCCCGGCTCTATCCTGGAGCGCTCGTCTGGTGCCTCAAGAAGCCGGGCCGGGACCTGCGCGATAAGGTAGAATTGGCGCTCGCATGGAAGCGGGTGGCGCGCGAGGTCGCCGAGGGTACGCTCGGAGGTGAGTTCGACAAGGGCGACCGGGCAGAGCTCCAGTCAAAGGTTAAGGACGCGGACGAGGCGGTGAAGGATGGGGTCTGGGGCGACTATCGTTTTGCGGTTGTTGCCGACGGGCAAAAGACCGACGGCCTCAAGGTGATCGACCTCGGTGCGGGGCATTCCTCCAGTGGCGAGACTCTCTGCGGCCGGGTCATCGGCGCACTCAAGTCCGAGGCGCTCCTCAACGAATCGCCTGGCGCCGGCTACATTGATCGCAACTGGCCGCCGGCCCTAAAGGAGTCCGGGGCGTGGCCGATTGCGAGTCTACGTCAGAGCTTCCTCAATGGTTCTCTTACCCGTGTCGTTGATCCCGATGCATATTTGAAAAGCAAGATCGTCGAGTTTGTGAGCCATGGTGACTTCGGTTTGGCGTCGGGTGCGAAAGCCGACGGCAGCTACGAGCAGGTATGGTTCGAGGAGTTAGTTGCGCCGGACGAGGTCGCATTCGACTCCGGCGTGTTCCTGTTGAGAAAAGGTTTTGCAAAGAAGCTCAAATCGGGTGCTCCACCCAAGCTAGAGCCGGGGCTGAGTCCACAACCTGGTCCCGAACCCATCGATACGTCTGAGCCAAAGCCGGCGCCGGAACCCCAACCCGTGCTAGTCGCCACAACCAAAACGTTACGCCTTGTCGGAACGGTTCCGCCCGAGGTATGGAACCGACTTGGGACGAAGATTCTACCGAAGCTGCGGTCGGGCTCCGACCTCCGAATTGGCCTGGAGTTCACGGTCACAGTGAAGGCCGAGACTGCCGGAAGCATGGCGGCAGAACTACAGCAGATTCTGCAGGAACTGGGACTTGGGGAAGCAGTGCGAGTCGAAGAAGGCGGACAAACGAAGCGATGACGCTTACGGTCGTCTCAGCGCCCAGACTGGATTTCCCTGACGGCGTCGCAGACGGTCTTGATCTGGGCGGGCTTCAGGGCCAGGCCGCTCGGCAAGTAGAATCCGCGCACACCGAGATCGTCGGCCACGGGGCAGTCGGCCCCAGTGTAGTCCGGATCCTTGGCGAACAGAGGCTGCCGATGGACCGGGATGAAGAATGTCCGGGTGTCGATGCCCCGCTCCTTGAGCTTGGCCATGAGCGCGTCGCGCGGCATCCCGAAGTCGTCCTCCACCACGACGGCGTACATCCAGTAGACGCTGCGGGCCCAGGGCTTTTCGGGCGGAAGGGTCAGGCCCGGGACCTTGGCCAGCCTCCTGCCGTAGGCCTCGGCCATGCGGCGTTTCAGGGTGATGAAGCGGTCGATGGCCTCTAACTGGGCCAGGCCGATGGCTGCCTGGACGTTGGTCATGCGGTAGTTGAAGGCCAGCTCGGTATGCAGGAAGCGGCGGCCCGGGGCGTGGGCCAGGTCTTTGAGGCGACGGGCCTTCTCGGCCAGGGCCTCGTCGTCCGTGACGACCATGCCGCCCTCGCCGGTGGTCAGGATCTTGTTGGCGTAGAAACTGAAGCAGCCTGCCCGCCCCATGGCGCCGCAGAAGCGCGGCCCTTTGCGCCCGCCGAAGCGGTAGACTGCGCCGTGGGCCTCAGCCGCGTCCTCGACCACGTCCAGGCCGTACTCCCCGGCCAGGCCCATGATCTCGCCCATGGCGCAGGGGTGTCCGAAGAGGTGAACAGGCAGTAGAACCTTGACCCGCCTCCCGGTAGCCTTGTTGCGCAGGGCTTTGGCCCGCCGGTCGTAGCGGCAGCCCTTCTTCAGAAAGTGCTCCACCCGGCCGGGATCCAGGTTGTAGGTCTCCCGGTCAACGTCTAGGATAACCGGCTTGGCCCCCGTATAGAGGACCGCATAGGGGACCGCGATCATAGTCTGGGAGGGGATGACGACCTCGTCGCCCGGGCCCAAGCCCATGGCTGCCAGGGCCAGGTGGAGAGCGGTCGTGCCGCTGGTCGTGGTCACGGCGTGGCCGACGCCCAGGTAATCGGCGAAGGCAGCCTCGAACTTGCCGATATAAGAGCCGGCCGAGGAGATCCAGCCGGTGCGGACGCAGTCCGCGACGTAGCGCAGGGTGGCGCGGGCCAGGAGCGGCTCGTTGACCGGGATCATCAGAAGAATTCCTTGTCGTCCGCCCCCGCGTACGGCCCTTGCTTGACCTCGATCATCTTGGAGGGGGCCAGGACCTTGACCGAGTGGCCGCCCCGGGCCAGCAGGACGGCGTCGCCGGGCCGGAGGAAGAAGACCTTGATCGTCTTGCCCTCGTCGGTGCAGATGGTCACCCGGACCCGGCCCTCCAGGAGGACCAGGACTTCCTGAGTCCGGAAGATCTCCCGCCGGACCAGCCTGTGGCGGTGGCGCTTGACTTCCTTGCCCTTGGGGTGGACCAGCATGCCCAGCTGCTGGGAAAACTCGCCGGGGGTGAAGAAGCTGGGTCCCGGCTGGTTGTATTCCCGCCGCAGGAGGATGGCGTAGATCTCGCCGTCCCTCTCGATCCGGATCAGTCCCTTGCTCACGGGCTCCTCCTCCTTCTCTCTTCCTCGCCGTCCCCGGCCGGCTTCACCGGATCCGGGTCAGGCGCAGTCTGACCGTCAGCCAGACGTACTTCCATCCTTTACGGATGAAATCCCCGAACTTCTGGCCCGTCTTGCCTGTGCCCGACCTCCGCTCGACACAGAGGTAGGGGCTTTCGACGACCTTGAACCCGAGCTTGCGGGCCCGGTGGACCAAGTCGATGAAGTATTCCCCATAGTCGCCGCGCAGGGGGACCTTCCGCAGGACCGTCCGGCGTGCGGCGATGAAGCCGGACGTCCAGTCGTGGAAATCGCGGCCCAGGATCCACCGGATGAAGCCGTTGAGAATGCGGCTCATCAGGTAGGCCATCAGGGTGTCGCCCGAGCCGTGGATGATCCGGACGCCGCCCCCCTCGACGAAGCGGCTGCCGACGGCCGCGTCGGCCCCGCCGGCGATGGCGGCCAGCAGGTCCTCGACCTTGGCCGGCGGCATGGAGAAGTCGCAGTCCGACCAGACCACGACCTCCCCCTCGGCCGCGGCGATCCCGGCCCGCAGGGCGGAGGTCAGGCCTCGCTCGGTTGTCCGGTGGATGAGCCGCAGCCGGGGCAGGGTGGCCCGCATCTCCTCGACGATCTTCCAAGTCCCGTCGGGGGAGTCGTCGTCCACGACGATGACCTCGGTGGCTGGGGGAGTATGGAGCAAAACCTCCCGGATGAGCGGTCCGATGTTGTCCTTCTCGTTGTAGGTCGGGAAGACGACGGACACGGACTTCATGGGCGGGATCTCTGCTCCTTCCGGTCCTGGCTATTGTACCCGCTGGCGTCCTGGAAATCCACCCGCGCCGCCCGCCGCGCCTTGATCCATCCCCCCGGATATGGTAATTTTACGCTTCGCCTTTCCCGACTTCCGATGAAAGGAACTCATCCATGAAAAAGACCCGATTCAACGCCCAGCACCGCGCCTTAGGGGCCAAGATGATCGAATTCTGCGGCTGGGACATGCCCGTCGAGTACACCGGCCTGATCGAGGAGCACCTGGCCTGCCGCCATGCCGCCGGCCTGTTCGATGTCAGCCACATGGGCGAGATCCACGTCACGGGCAAGGACGCCCTGGCCTTCGTCCAGCACATCTCCCCCAACGACACGGCCCGGCTCTCGCCCGGCATGGTCCTCTACACCGGCCTGATGACGGCCCAGGGCACCTACGTCGACGACATGCTGATCTACTGCGTCCATCCCGAGTTCTACCTGCTGGTTGTCAACGCCGCCAACACCGACAAGGACTTCGCCTACGTCCAATCGGTTAAGGGGAGCTTCAACATCGTCCTGGACAATGCCTCTGACCGCTACAGCCAGATCGCCCTGCAGGGCCGCCAGGCCATCCCCATCCTGCAGCCGCTGACCAATGTCGCCCTGGCTCCCATGCATTCGTTCACCTTCGCCTTCGGCAAGGTGGCCGGCAAGGAGTGCATCATCTCCAGAACCGGTTATACCGGCGAGGACGGCTTCGAGGTTTACACCCTGGATCCCGACCCGGCCGTCATCTGGGACGCGATCATGGAGAAGGGCAAGCCGCTGGGCCTGAAGCCCGTCGGCCTGGGCGCCCGCGACACGCTGCGCCTGGAAGCCAAGCTGCCCCTCTACGGCAACGACATCGACGACACCACCACGCCGCTCGAATGCGACTTCAAATGGATCGTCAAGTTCAAGAAGGGCGACTTCCTGGGCCGCGACGTGATCGTCCGGCAGAACGAGCAGGGCATCACCCGCAAGTGGGTCGGGTTCGAGCTCGTCGACAGGGGGATCGCCCGGCCGCACTATCCCGTCTTCGTCGACGGCCGGCCCTACGGCCAGGTCGCCTCGGGCACCTTCTCGCCGCTGCTCAAGAAGAGCATCGGCTTCACCTACCTGCCGATCGCCAAGACCGCGGTCGGGACCGAGTTCGAGATCGGCATCCGCGATAAGAAGGTCAAAGCGGTTGTCGTCCCGACGCCTTTCTACAAGCGCGATTATTGAGCGTTTTTTTCAAATAAGCTGACAAGGAGGTCCGGCATGTATCCCCAGAACTTCTATTTCACCAAGGATCACGAGTGGGTGGCGGTCGACGGCGACACGGCCACGATCGGCATCAGCGACTTCGCCCAGAAGCAGCTCGGCGACGTCGTCTTCGTCGAGCTCCCCGAGATCGGCAAGGTCTTGGCCGTCCACCAGACCATCGGGACCATCGAGTCGGTCAAGGCCGTCTCCGAGGTCTTCGCCCCCGTCGCGGGCGAGGTCGTCGAGGCCAACGCCGGGCTGGGCGACGCCCCCGAGTCCGTCAACCAGGACCCCCACGGCAAGGGCTGGATCATCAAGGTCAAGATGGCCGACAAGGCCAACCTGAACGCCCTGATGAAAGCCGCCGATTACGAGAAGTACCTGGAAGGCCTGGCCCATTGAGGCGGCCATGAGCTATATCGCCCTCAGCGATAACGACAAGCGGGAGATGCTGGCCCGCGTCGGCGTCCGGGAGCCGGCCGAGCTGTTCGGCTGCATTCCCGAGGGAGTGCGGCTGACCAAGCTGCTCGACCTGCCCCCGGCCATGCCCGAGCCCGAGCTCGACCGGCATATGACCGCGGTCGCGGCCAAGAACACCTACGGCGATTTTCTGTCTTTCCTGGGGGCCGGGGTCTACGACCACTTCATCCCCTCGATCGTCGACAGCCTCAGCTCCCGTACCGAGTTCGTCACCCCCTACACGCCCTATCAACCCGAGGTCGCCCAAGGCACTCTGCAGGCGATCTTCGAATACCAGACGCTCATCTGCCAGCTGACCGGCCTGGACGTCTCCAACGCCTCGCTCTACGACGGGGCCCACGCGGCGGCCGAGGCCGTCCTGATGATCCACCGCCTGACCGGCCGCAAACGGGTCCTGGTGGCCCGATCCCTGCACCCGCAGTACCGCGAGACCATCCTGACCTACACCCGCAACGTCGGCCTGGTCGTCGAGGAAGTCGGCTACGGCTCGTGCGGCGGCCTGAAGTCGGCCGAGCTGCGTGAAAAGATGGGCGACGACGTGGCCGGCCTCCTGGTCCAGTCGCCGAATTTCTTCGGCGTTGTCGAGGACCTCAAGGCCTGCGCCGACGCTGTCCATGCCCGCAAGGGCCTCCTGGCGGCGGTCACGGCTGAAGCCCTGTCCCTCGGCCTCCTGGAAGCACCCGGCAAGCTGGGCGCCGACATCGCCTGCGGCGAGGCCCAGTCGTTCGGCCTGCCGCCGGCCTTCGGCGGCCCCTACCTCGGCTTCATGGCCAGCGCCAAGGAGCATATGCGCCAGCTGCCCGGCCGCATCGCCGGCCAGACCAAGGACGTGGACGGCCGGCGCGGCTTCGTCCTGACGCTGTCCACCCGCGAGCAGCACATCCGGCGCGAGAAGGCCACCTCCAACATCTGCTCCAACCAGGCCTGGTGCGCCCTGCGGGCGACGATGTTCCTGGAGACGCTCGGCCGGGAGGGCCTGCGCGAAATGGCCCTGCAGAACGTGCACAAGGCCCGTTACGCCGCAGACGCGCTGACCCGCCTGCCCGGGGTCACGGTCCGCTTCAGCGGCTCCTTCTTCAACGAGTTCGTCCTGGATCTGCCCAAGGACGCCGCCGCCGTCGCGGCCGCGCTCAAGGCCAAGGGCATCCTGGGCGGGCTGCCGCTCGGCGGCTTCGAGCCCGGGGCGGAGAAAGCCCTGCTCGTGGCCGTGACCGAGGTCCAGACCAAGGCCTGCATCGACAGGCTGGCCGCCGCCCTCGAGGAGGTGCTGCGATGATCCGCGAGCCGCTCATCTTCGAACTCAGCGCCGTGGGCAAGCGGGCCTACGCCCTGCCGGCCCTGGATGTGCCCGAATCCGGCCCGGCCCTGTCCGGACTGCCGGTCCGGGACGGCCTGGACGGCTTCCCCGAGGTCTCCGAGGTCGAGGTGGTCCGCCACTTCACGCGCCTCTCTCAGCAGAACTACTGCGTCGATCTGGGCTTCTATCCCCTGGGGTCGTGCACCATGAAGTACAACCCCAAGATCAACGAGAAGATCGCCGCCCTGCCCGGCTTCGCCGCGGTCCATCCCTACGCTCCCGATGACACCGTCCAGGGCTGCCTGGAGGTCATCAAGCGGACGGAGGACTATCTCTGCGAGATCGCTGGCTTTGACGCCTTCACCCTGCAGCCCTCGGCCGGCGCCCAGGGCGAGCTGACCGGCATCATGCTGATCCGGGCCGCTCTGACCAAGCGCGGCGACCCCCGCAAGGTCGTCCTGATCCCGGACTCCGCCCACGGCACCAACCCCAGCAGCGCCCACCTGAGCGGCTATGCCGTGCAGGAGATCAAGTCCAATCCCGACGGCGGGATCGACATCGAGGACCTGGCCCGACGCATGAACGAGGATGTGGCCGCCCTGATGGTGACCAATCCCAACACCCTGGGCGTGTTCGAGTCGAACATCTGCCGGGCGGCCGAAATCGTCCATGCCAAGGGGGGCTTCCTCTACATGGACGGAGCCAACATGAACGCCCTGACCGGCATCGCCCGGCCCGGCGACATGGGGGCCGACGTTCTCCACATCAACCTGCACAAAACCTTCTCCACCCCCCACGGCGGCGGCGGCCCGGGCTCCGGGCCGGTCGGCGTCGTCAAGGAGCTGGCGCCCTTCCTGCCGGCCCCGATCGTCGTCAGGACGGCCGACGGGTACGGCCTGGACCACAACCGGCCCGATTCGATCGGCCGGGTCCGCGGCTTCTACGGCAATTTCCTGGTCGTGGTCAAGGCCCTGACCTACATCCTGGCCTTGGGGCACCAGGGGATGCGCGAGATCGCCGAGATCGCCGTCCTCAACGCCAACTACATCCGCAAGAGCCTGGAGGGGATCTACAATCTGCCCTACGACGCCCCCTCGCTCCACGAGGTCGTTTTCGACGACAAGATCCAGAAGGACGCCAACGGAGTGACCAACCTGGACATCGCCAAGCGGCTGATCGACTACGGCTTCCATCCGCCGACCATGTCCTTCCCGCTCATCGTCCACGGCGCCCTGATGATCGAGCCGACCGAGACCGAGAGCAAGCGCGACCTGGACGGCTTTATCGAGACGATGAAGAAGATCGCCGAGGAAGCCAAGGCCGACGCCGGCCTGCTCAAGGCGGCGCCCCATCATTCCTTTGTCCGCCGTCTGGACGAGACGGCCGCGGCCCGCAATCCGGTCGTCAAGTGGGAGAAGCCGAAAAGCGCATGAGCCTGCAGAGCCTGATCCTAAACCTCCAGACCTACTGGGCCGGCCAGGGCTGCTACCTGGCCCCGACCTATGACCTCGAGGTCGGCGCCGGGACCATGACTCCGGATACCTTCTTCCGGGTCCTGGGCCCGCGCGCCTGGCGGACGGCCTATGTCCAACCCTCGCGCCGGCCCACCGACGGCCGCTTCGGCGACAACCCCAACCGGGTCCAGAAACACCACCAGTTCCAGGTCATCCTCAAGCCCTCGCCCGACGACGTGCAGAGGATGTACATCGACAGCCTGAAGGCCCTGGGCATCGATCTGGCCGCCCACGACCTGCGCTTCGACGAGGACGACTGGGAGTCGCCGACCATCGGCGCCTGGGGGGTCGGCTGGCAGGTCATGCTGGACGGGCTGGAGATCAGCCAGTTCACCTACTTCCAGCAGGCCGGCGGCATCGACGTCTTCCCCGTCCCGGTCGAGATCACCTACGGCCTGGAGCGGCTGGAGATGTTCCTGGAGGGCCGGGACGACATCTACGACCTGCAGTGGTCCGACGACGTGACCTACCGTGACCTGCGGCTGGAGGAAGAGAAGCAGTTCTCCGAGTACAACTTCAATCAAGCCGCGGTCAAATCGCTGCGCGAGATCTTCGTCCTGTCGGAGCGGGAGGCGGCCCAGCTCGTCAACCAGGGGCTCTACCTCCCGGCCTATGACCAGTGCCTGAAATGCTCCCATGCCTTCAACCTGCTGGATGCCCGCGGGGCCATCAGCGTGACCGAGCGGGTCAAGATGATCGCCCAAATCCGGACCCTGGTCAGCCAGGTGGCCCGGGCCTTCAGCGACCGCGCCGCCGCCCCGCCGGAAGGGACAGTCTGATGGAATTCCTCCTCGAAATCCTGTCCGAAGAGCTGCCGCCCTCGCATGTCCGCTCGGCCGTGGAGGACATGAAGGACAAGTTTGCCCGCGAGCTGCCGGCGGCCCAGATACCGGCCGCAAGCCTGCGCCTCTACAGCACCTGCCGCCGCCTGGTCGTCCTGGCCGATATTCCGGCCGGACAGCCCGACCGGGAGATGGTCGTGACCGGCCCGCCCAAGGCCAACGCCTATGCCGCCGACGGCTCGCCGACGCCCGCCGCGGCCGGTTTCGCCAGGGCCAAGGGAGTACGGGTCGAGGATCTCCAGATCTTCACCACGGAAAAGGGCGAGTACATCGGCGTCCGAACCGCCGTTCGGGGCAAGCCGTCCGCGGAGATCCTGCCCGGCCTCATCGCCCGGATCATCTCCTCGCTGACTTTCCCGCGGATGATGCGCTGGGGAACGGGGACATTCAAGTTCTCCCGGCCCCTGCGGGGCCTGCTCTGCCTCCTGGACGGCAAGCCCCTGGCTTTCACGTTCGAGGGCTTGACCGCCTCGGACTCGACCTGCGGCCACAAGATGCGCTTTCCCGAGCCCTTCCGTGTCGCTTCCTTCGCCGAATACAGCGAGGGCCTGCGGGCCCGCGGCGTCGTCCTGGACCAGGAAGAGCGCAAGGCCGCCATCCTGACTCAGATCGAGGCCCGGCTGGCCCCGCTGGGGGCCCATCTGCATCCTGATCCGGCCCTGCTCGACAAGCTGGCTTCGGACGTCGAGGCCCCGTTCGTGGTCATGGGCTCGTTCCCTGAAGCCTTCCTCGACCTGCCGCTGGAGGTCCTGAGCACGGCCATGCGCGAGGGCCAGAAGCTCTTTTCCGTCGTCAAGAACGGCCGGCAGCAGCCTCTCTTCCTCGGCCTGGCCGATACCGACGGTGATCCCAAGGGCTTTATCCAGAAGGGCCACGAGCGGGTTCTCAAGGCCCGCCTGGCCGATGCCCGCTTCTTCTGGGAGCAGGACCGCAAGACGCCGCTCCGCAAGCAGGCGGCGGGGCTCAAGGCGGTGCTGTTCCAGGAGAAGCTCGGCACTTACGAGGACAAGGCCCAGCGCCTCAAGAAGCTGGTCGTCTACCTCTGCGACAAGGCCGGCTGCAAAGCCCTGGCCAAGGACGCCGCGGCCGCGGCCGAGCTCTGCAAGGCCGATCTGCTGACGGACATGGTCCGGGAATTCCCGGGCCTGCAGGGGGTTGTGGGCGGCCTCTACGCCCGGGCCGAAGGCTTGCCGGAGGCGGTGGCCCAGGCCTTGGCCGAGCACTACCGGCCGCAGAGCCTTGAGGACGAGGTCCCCGCCTCGCCGGCCGGGGCCCTGCTGTCGCTGGCCGACAAGATCGACTCCATCGTCGGCGTCGTCGGCATCGGCATCCCAACCTCCGGCTCAAGCGATCCGTTCGGACTCCGCCGCAACGCCCAGGGCGTCTGCAAGATTATCTTGGAGCGCAAGCTCAGCTTGTCCCTGTCCCGCCTTGTGGACAAGGCCGCCGCGGGCTACGGCGACCGGCTGAAGAAGACCCCGGCCGAGATCCGGACGGAGCTGGCCGAGTATTTCGCCGGGCGCCTGCGCTCGATCTTCGAGCGGCAGGGCTTCCGTTACGACCTGATCAACGCCGCTCTGGGGGCCGGGGTGGACAACATCCATCAGGCCGCCCTGCGCCTGAAGGCCCTCGACGCCCTCCAGTCCGGGAAGGCTTTCGAGCCGTTCATCCTGATGGCCAAGCGGATCAACAACATCGCCAGCGGCCAGCCGCCCGGCCCGGTCAACGCGGCCCTGCTCCAGGAGAAGGCCGAGAAGGAGCTGCACGCCGCCTTCCTCATCGTCCGCGACAACATCGGCCCCATGCTGGCCAAGGGGGATTTCGTCCAGGCCCAGAAGATGGCTTTCCGGCTGCAGCCGCTGCTGGATGCCTTCTTCGACAAGGTCATGGTCATGGCCGAGGATCCGAAGCTGCGGCGGGCCCGCCTGGGCCTGCTGCAGGGGATCAAGAAGCTGCTCGACCCGATGGCCGACTTCAGCCAAGTGGTGGTGGAAGGGGACAAGCGCCGTACTCGCGAGGACTCCTGAAGCAGCCGTCCTGTCGAGTACGGCCAGAGCGCCGCTAAAGGTTAATCGCCAGATATCGGGGTGATAGCGCGATGCGGGGTATCGGCCAACGGCGAAATTGCCCTGGCGGGGACTGTTGCGGCAACGTCCCGGCTAGGGCTTCGCAAGCTCCGCGAGGGCGCAGCCTTTTTCCACAATTCTCTGAGGGCACCCAACGGGCGCCGAGGGATGTTTGAGCACGCGACAATCCTTCGGAATCGTGTTGGAGTGGGCGATCTCCAGGATCGGTAGGTCAAAAATGCGGAGTTCCGCCCTCGCGGGAACCATCGAAGCGATGTTCCGACGAGGACTGCGAAGCGCTGCAGGCGCCGAAGAGATTTGTGGGAAAAGGCGAGTTGCGCCCGAAGCCGCCGGGACGATACTCCGAAGCGCGCACCCCGATATCTGGCAATGAACCTGTTGGAAGCCGCGCTTCAGATCGAGAAGGTCGAGCCCCTGCCGCCCGTCTCGTCCTTGATCACCGTCGAATCGTCCATGAATTTCTGCTCGTAGGCGATGACCTTGACCAGGGACCCCGGGTAGTTCATGCCCTTCTTGTCGCCGTAAGGGGCGAACTGGACGCCGAGCTGGTATTTGAAGCTCTGGCCGATGTTGGGAGCGGCCCAGCGCACCCAGCCGTCCATCTTCAGCGGGGCCGGGTCGCCGGGAACCTGGATGCTCAGATGGAGCCGGGTGTCGAGGGAGATGTTCTCGGTGGAAAGGAATCNNGATGCCGCCGCGGCTGATGTCGAGCATAGGCAGAAACTCCCCGCCGTACTCCGAGCCGCGCTTGAACAGGCTGCGTTCACGCTTGTAGGCCACGGTCGCGCCGGGGATGCGGAACCGGGCGCACGTGCGTTTCTCCAAGCTTTCCTCGGTCATGACGTCCTCCCTGATCTGGGTCCTCGCGCGCCAAACCTTGGACTGCTTCTAAAATATCCCAGCCGGGAGGGGAATGTCAAAGGTTATCCCGCCTTTCCGCCTTTCCGCCGATGTGCTATAAAGGGGTGGCGAAGAGAGGAGAGGTTCATGGCACCCAGCGTCGTCGCGGTCATCATGGCCGGCGGTCAAGGCAGCCGTCTCTATCCGCTGACCAAGATCCGGAGCAAGCCTGCCGTACCCATCGCCGGGCGCTTTCGGCTGATCGACGTGCCCATCTCCAACTGCATCCACTCCGGCTACCGCCGCATCTTCGTCCTGACCCAGTTCGCCTCCCACTCCCTGCACCGCCATATCCTCATCACTTACCGCTTCGACGCCTTCCATCCGGACTTCGTTAACCTGCTCTCGGCCCAGCAGACCCTGGACAACCGCGACTGGTACCAGGGCACGGCCGACGCCGTCCGGCAGAACCTGAATTATATCGTCGACCAGGGGGACATTATCCTGATTCTGGCCGGCGACCACCTCTACCGGATGGACTACCGCAAATTCGTCGAGCACCACATCAAGACGGGGGCCGAGATCACCATCGCCGGGACGCTGGTGCCCGAAAGCCAGGTGTCGGAGTTCGGGGTCATGAAGGTCGACCCGGCGGGTCACATCGTCGAGTTTGCCGAGAAGCCCAGGGATCCGGGGGTGATCGCCTCGCTGCGCATTCCGGAATCGGCTTTCGCTTCGGCGGGACTGGACCCGGCCGGTCGGACCCACCTGGCCTCAACCGGCATCTACGTTTTCAACCGGAATGTCCTGAAACAGGTCCTGGAGGCGGGCGGGCACGAGGACTTCGGCCGCCAGGTCATTCCCGAGGCCATCCGGACGCATAAAGTCGTCTCCTACTTCTTCGACGGCTACTGGGAGGACATAGGGACCATTCCGGCCTTCTTCGAGGCCAACTTGAACCTGACCGAGCCGTTGCCCAAGTTCAACTTCTACGACGAAGAGCGGCCGATCTTCACCCACGCCCGCTTCCTGCCGGGCTCCAAGATTCTCCAGTCCGACGTCCATAACTCGATCCTGTGCGAAGGGAGCATCATCAACTGGTCGCGCATCGACCACTCCATCGTCGGTGTCCGATCCCGGATCGCCGAGGGCTGCGTCCTGAACCGGACCGTGGTCATGGGAGCGGACTACTTCGAGTCGGCCGAGGAGAAGGACCGCAACGAGGCCATGGGCATCCCGCCGATCGGCATCGGCCGCGACACGGAGATCCGCAACGCCATCATCGACAAGAACTCCCGCATCGGGCGGGGCGTCCGGCTGGTCAACGCCCGCGGCTTGAAGGACGAGCGGACCGACTCCTGGAGTGTGGTCAACGGCATCATCGTCGTGGCCAAAAACGGCATTGTCCCCGACGGAACAGTCCTTTAGGGGTCAGGTCTTAAGATTCAAGATATCTAAAAAAATATGACAATTTACGTCATTCGTGACGAAAAATGGTATGAGATATCTTGAATCTTAAGACCTGACCCCCTATAATCGCACAAAGGAGAGAACCATGGAAACGACCCCAACCTCCGCGCCTGCCAAGCCCGTCAAGTCCCGCAGCCTCGGCCTCGGCTGCCTGGGCATCCTGGTCCTCGGCATCGTCATCGCCGCCCTATGGGGCGTCGGCGCCTATAACGGCCTGGTCAAGCTGGACCAGGCGACCACTTCGGCCTGGTCCCAGGTAGAGAGCGACTACCAGCGCCGCATGGACCTGATCCCCAACCTGGTGGAGACGGTCAAGGGCGCGGCCGAGTTCGAGAAGGATACCTTCACGGCCGTGGCCGAGGCCCGGTCCAGGGTCGGCCAGACCAAGATCGACGCCAGCCAGCTGAACAACCCCGAAGCCCTGGCCAAGTTCCAGGCTGCCCAGGACGAGCTGGGCGGGGCCCTGTCGCGCCTCCTTGTGGCGGTCGAGAAGTACCCCGAGCTGAAGGCCACCCAGAACTTCCGCGACCTGCAGTCGCAGATCGAGGGCACGGAAAACCGGATCAAGGTTTCGCGCAACCGCTTCATCGAGGCGGCCCAGGCCTTCAACACCAAGCGGATGAGCTTCCCGACCGTGCTGATCGCCGGGTTCTTCGGCTCCCGCTTCGCCGAGAAGGCCTACTTCAAGGCGTCCGAGGGCGCCGAAGTGGCACCCAAGGTCCAGTTCTGACGTGACATCCGGGCGGCGGCTTCTCCTCTGCGGACTGGCCGCCCTAACGATTCCCGCCGCGGCGGCCGTTTCGGTTGGGACGGCCGAAGCGGCCGCGGTCCTCGTTAGGGAGCCGGCCGCTGCCGTCGACGTCCGGATTCCGCGCTCCCCTGATCGCTGGGCCACCGACAAAGCCGGCTTTCTGTCCCCGACCACGCTGAGGGAGCTGGACGCCTCGCTGGAAGCCTGGGAGAGGTCGACCGGCCACCAATTCCTCGTCTACATCGACCGCACCACCGACGGCTATCCCATCGAGGAATTCGCGGTCGAGGCTTTTAAGGCCTGGCGGGTCGGCCGCAAGGGCTTGGACGACGGTCTGGTCCTGTTCGTCATGGCCGACGACCGCAAGATGCGGATCGAGGTCGGCTACGGCTTGGAAGGCGACCTCACCGATCTGAAGGCCTCCCGCGTCATCAACGACATCCTGGCTCCGGGCTTCCGGTCGGGCGACGCGGACGGAGCCATGCGCCGGGCCGTGGCCGAGCTGCAAACGATCGTCTCGGGCGAGGCGGCTTCCGGCGAATCCGACTCGGACGGGCGGCCTCTCGGCAAGGCCGAGACGTTTTTTATCATCCTGGCCGGCTTGGTCTTCCTGATCATCCTGATCACCAACCCGTCCCTGGCTCTCTGGCTCCTGATCAACATCCTATCGGGAGGGGGGAGAGGCGGGGGCAGCGGCCGGGGCGGTTTCGGGGGCGGCGGCGGGCGCTCGGGCGGCGGCGGCGCCTCGGGCGGCTGGGAAGGAGGAAACGATGACT
>DFYJ01000151.1 GCA_002383325.1 Candidatus Aminicenantes bacterium UBA4085 | reverse complement strand
GCCCGCTGCTCGCGGCGCAGCTCGTGCAGGGCCCAGAGCGTGCGCAGCTCGTCCTCCTCGGGGCGGACAAGCAGGCCTCCCGCGCCGCGGAAACCCTCCACCAAAAGGCCCATCTTGGTACCCTGCGGCAGAGGGGCCCGCCGGACCACGATCAGGCGGCGAAATTTCAGCGAACGGTCGATACCGGCCCCGGTCATGGCCGCCTTCAGACGGGCCTGGAAGGCGACCGCATTCCTGCGCTCGATGGCCCGCAGGCAGCAATGCTCCTCGCGGTCGCTCTCGTCGCGAAAGACCAGCCTGATGCGGGCGTGCAGGGGGCGGACCCGCCCGCCGGGAAAGTCCACGTCCAGCAAGGCGTCCACGCTGGGAGGCAGGCCGTTCTCGCGGATGAGGCAGTAGCAAGCGGAGCGCAGGAGGCTCTCCAGCAGGCCGTCCTCGTTCTCTTCCTGGGTCAGGTCTTCCGGGATGGCCTGGGCCCGCAGCCTCTCGAAGTCCGCGGTCAGGGCTTCCAGGCTCGCGTCGGCGGCCGGCGGAACGACGGCGAGAAGGTCGATGCGGCCGATTTCCATCACCTTGCCGGCGTGCAGGCAAGCCTGGCGGTGGTCGTTGCAGCGCATCAGCAGCTCGCGCGGCGAGAGCGAGGCGGCCTGTTCGAAGAACAGCTCCGTGAAGGGGTAGGTCGGATAGGGCGCCTTGAAGCCGACCCGCGCATCGGCCGGGCCGAGGCGGTCGGCGATGAGCTGCCGGGCGACCGCCGCGTCGCCGATCCGTTTGAGCGGCCTGGGCGGCTCGTAGCGGGCGGCCGCAGGGGACATCACGTTCTTCAGGATATCCCAAGTCGATTGGAGGCAGGAGACAATGGCCAGGTTCTTGGTCATCAGGTCGTGCACGGCCAGGAGCCCCCCGGCCAGCCCCTCGATGATGGCCTTGGAGGCGCGCTGGGCTTCGGAGGCCTCGTCTTTCTCGGCCCCGTGGGCCATCAGATGGTGCTGGTTGACGATGGCGTCGAGCTGGTCGAAGACCAAGACGGTCAGGCCGCGCAGGCTCATGACCCAGGACAACCCCCGCACGATGTCCCTGGGGATGGCCTGGATCTTATTGAACTTGTAGGCGCTCTTGTCGGCGTCCTCGATGGCCAGCCCCTGCAGCCAGCAGAAGCCGACGTTCTTCTGGGCCAGATCGTTGGAGTTCAGCAGGATGAGGGCCCGGATGACGTCCTGATGGAGCTGGCCTTCCTGCGGATGGCCCTTGATGATCTGACCCAGGACCTGGACGGTGATCTCCTCCCGCTTGGCGGGGGAAAGATCGGCGATCTTGCGGACCTTGCTCCTCTTGACCCCGCAGGACCGCAGGAGGGATTCCAGGACAAGCTCAGACTGCAGCTTGCCGCCCTCGAAGGGCTGCTGCAGGGAGCTCCACACACCCTGCAGGACGGTCTCCCAGAAGTCGTGGACGTCGGTCATGTCCACCAGGACGAAGTTGGCCCCCATATCGGTGGCCTGCTTGCGGAAGACGCCGGCCAGGTGTGTCTTGCCGGAGCCCGCGGCCCCCTCGATGACCCAGCCGAGCGGGGACAGGCGGTTCTCCTCGGCGGCATAGAGGACGATCTTCTCCTTGAACTCCTGCCTAATATCCTGATGCAGGCCGGCTACGTCGTAGGCGTAATCGTTCCAGACGCTGTCCAAGTGGCGGACCCAATCGAAGTCCGCGGCCCGCAGCGCGTCGAGGTCTTTCATACCTCAGCCCTCATCTGCACGATGTGGCGCTTGAAGCCGGCCACGTTGATGGCGGCCGCTTGGTCCTCGGGCCGGAGGGCTTCGGAATCCTCGATCGGGTAGAGGATGGCCCGCTTGGCCTTCTCCAGCCTCAGGAGCTCGCGATCGAGATCGGCTCGCGGCACATCCGGCAGCCGCTTTCGGATCTCCGCCAGCTTGACCCAGACGTTCCAGACCGATCCGGAAGCCTGCAGGTAGGCCCGCACAACCGCGGCTTCGAGGCCGGCCGCGGAAACGCGGGCGGGCTCGGCCGGTCTTGGGACCGCTTCGGGCCCGGGCTTGGCCGGCGCGGGGTTCAGGAAATCGGCCAGGGCCAGCTCCCGGACCTCGAGAAAAGCCTTGAGCTTCTTCAGGAGGCCGCCCAGCGCGGGAGCCGAAGCGAGCGATTGGAGGCTGAAGGCCGCATCCAGGTGCTCCGCCGCCCAGCCCCAGGCCTTATCCGTCAGGACGATATGCTTGGATCTTCCCCGCGTCTCCAGCCGGATGAGGCCGGCTTCCATCATCTGGGTCCTTTCCTTGGGGAAAATCTTCGGCTTGACCTTGGAGACGGCGGGTTCGTTGCCCGTGAAGAGCAATACCCAGATAAAAAGAATCTGTTTCGGAGACGGGTCCGGCGTCATGGCTTTCGTCAGGTCCCTTCAGCGTCGCGGGGAAAATCGACGAAGGCCAGTTTACTTCCCGGCTCGCGGCGATGTCAACCTGACGGGCGGATAAGAGATATATCGATATTACAAATTGACCGTCTGGTCATTTCTCCCGTCAAACCAGGACTTCGGCCGGAAGGAGCGGCGTCCGCCCGATCAGAATCTCCGATCCGGCGGCTGATCGGACCTGAGCAGGCGAGGAGGAGTAGTTCACCGCGGTGAAGAATCCGTCCCGCCACTCGACGTAGACTCCCGGCGGGAGGTCGTCGATGGCGATGCCCGCCTCCTTGTACATGGCTCGGACAATCTCCCGTTCCAGGGCGCCGTCCTTCGTCTCGACCCCGATATAGCGGACCGTGCCTCGGCCCAGCCGACGGACCGTCGCGGCCGCCTTCCCGGCATAGAACTGATCCGAGTATTCGGCTTCGACCGTCGTTCCGGTCTCCGGCCTCAGGACGTCCGCCCAGACGTTCCACTCATAAGAGGCCTTCCCTCGCCCGACATGGCCGCGGCCCGTTCCCAATAGGACGTCGTGGAATTCGACTTCCGCCCCCATGAGCGGCCGCAGACGGCCGGCCCAGGGCGTCTCGGGCAGGCGGCCGTTCTTGTCTTTCTGCCCGCTGCGGCAGGATAGAACCAGGTGTCCGCCGTTCTCGACGTGGGCTTTGAGCTTGGCGATCAGGGCTTCGTCCATGAGCTGGTAGGCCGGGGCGATGAGAAAGGGAAAGCGGGAGAAGTCATCCTCTTCGCCCACGAACTCGAGCGGGGCGCCGGCCGACTTAACCGCGGCTTGGTAGATGAAGCGGTGCCGCCAGGTGTCCCACAGGCTTGTCTGTTTGTGGTTGTCCAGGTCCCAAAGGTTCTCGTGGCTCCAGAGAAAGCCGGTCCGCCGCGCGGCCAGCCGCTCCGGCATCTGGGCGGCCGGGTCGTAGAGCGTTCGCAGGCGCCTCATCTCCTCGATGACCCTGGCGAATTCGAGCCCGCCGCGCGACGGGGTCACTCCGTCCGGGCCGACGATGCCGTCGTGGTACAGCTCGCTGCCGTAGGTCGGGTGGCGGAAGCGGTAGGTGCAGACGAAGGAGCTTCCTCCGGCGAAGGCGTGCCACATCCACATCCGGATGGCCCCCGGCATGGGCTGGGGGTTGATCGCGGCCCAGTTGACCTGACCGGGCTGAAGCTCCATGACCCCGGTGACGCCGCCGATCGGCCGGTAGAAGGCGCAGGCGCTTGCCATCCGGTGCGGCGAGCCGAGCCGGAAACCGTCCGGGCCGAGCTCGTCCGTTCCCCGGACCGGGTACATGGTGAAGGAAATGAAGTCGAGGGCCCGGTTGCGGCGGGGATCGGCGTTGTCGGTGATATTGGTGTAGTTCGTCGTGATCCACTGCCCGGATCCCGCGACGGCCCGGATGATCGAAGCCTGCCTGTCCAGGTATTCCGCCTGGACGTCGGCCGTGAAGCGGCGGAAGTCGAGGACGGCATGGGGGCTGGTCTGGTCCCCCTGGAAGAGGGAGACATTGGGGATGACGACCTGTTCAAAGCGGTCGTAGCGCAGGCTCCAGAAAGCCGCGCCCCAGGCCTCGTTGAGCTTGTCAATGGTTTCGTAGCGGCTCTTCAGCCAGGCCTGGAAGGCGGTCCGGGCCGCGGGGCTGAAGTCGTCCGGCGCTCCAGGCTCGTTGTCGATCTGCCAGCCCGAGATACGCGTATCCCGGCCATAGCGCTCGGCCATAGCCGCGACGATTTTTCGGGTGTATTCGCGGAAGACCGGCTCGGCCGGCGAAACCCAGGCCCGGCCGCCGTGGCCGTGGGGGCGCCCCTCCGCATCGATCAGGTAGATCTCCGGATGCCGCTCGCCCATCCAGGCCGGCGGGGCGGGCGTGGGCGTGCAGAGGATGACCTTGAGGCCGTGCTTGGCGGCCGTCTCGATGGCCCGGTCCAGCCAGCCGAACTCGAAGCGGCCTTCCTCCGGCTCCAGAAAGGCCCAGGCGAACTCGGCGAAGTGGGTGAACTCGAAGCCCATCTCGGCCATCTTGGCCAGGTCCCGGTCCCACTGCGCCTCGGGCCAGTGCTCGGGGTAGTAATAGGCCCCAACGGACATGAGCCTCTCCGCCGGGAAAGCGGCCTTGAGGTCCGCCGTGGGCGGCAGGAATGGGACGGCCAGCGGATCGGAGGCGGGCAAAGCGGCATGGCTTCGCCGTGTTTCGTTACGGCAGGCGCCGACCGCCGCGCAGAGCAGCACGATGGCGACGGCTGCCGTCAACGAATGTATTCGGGAGTTATGTATGGTGTCCCCCTAATTATAGAGCGGGTGGGCCGGCTGGGCCGGCGCCGCTCCGTCCGCCACCGTCACGGCCAGGACGCGGATTTTGTCGTTGTCGGGCAGGGTCAGGGTTGTCGCCCCCTGCGGGATGTCGATGGCATAGGCGAACAGGTACGCATAAGAGTAGATGTCGTTGCTGCCGTCCTGCAGATGACGGTGCGAGGCGAACCAGGTCACAGGGGCCGGCTTGATGAAGCCGGGGACGAGGCCGGCGTAATCCTGGATCGTCCGCACCCGGGGGGTGCCGCCGGGCTCCCGGGCCGGCTGGACCTCCTGGCGGGTCGTCCAGATCCGGTTGTCCCACTGGCCGATGTAGCCGCCCCAGTCCTGGACCGTCAGGTCCACGGACTTGTCGCCGACTCTAAAAGCGGCCTTCTGATCTCCGGCCGCCGATGCGGCCAGGACGTAGACCCGTCCCGCCGCGCCGGCCGGGAGCGGCAGGACCTGGCCGCGGGCGGTCAGGGCGCTGCGCTTGTCCATGGGGCCGAGCTTGAAGGAGATGCCGTCGAAGTCGATCGATCCCGGCAGCATCTCGGCTGGAAGCGTCCGGCCCTCGGAGTCGAAGCCGCCGATCGGAACCTGGTTGTCGCGGGAAGCCGCGTAGACGTCGTAGGGGATCGTCACGGGAATGGATTTGGGCGCGGCGGCGCGGACGGGGGCCGGTCCCAGCTTGACGGCGAAGGAGCGGACTTCGAAGGGCTTGAAGTCGACGATCAGCGCCCCCCCGGCCAGCTTGGCCGGGCCCACGGCATCCTCGACGCCGTTGATCTCGCGGGCCGCCGCCAAGGGCGCGGCGAAGGAGACCTTGACGCCCCCGGCCGGCTTGCCGCTCATCTCGACCAGGCGGACGACGACCTCGTCGCCCTGCTCGGACTTCTTGAGGGCTAGAGCTCGGACGCGGCTGTTGGAAACGGACATCAGCGACAGGGCCTTGCCCAGGGCGCCTGAATGGGACGGAGCCAGGAAGGCGGACGGGGGCTGGTCCAGGCGGAAGCCCTGCCAGTCCGTGCCGCCCTTGCGGAAGTCTCCGACATGACCGGCCAATCCATAGAGGATCTCGTGCCGGCCCCAGTCCTGGGACGTCTGGTCGGTGTAGCCGCGGTTGCCCTCGATGCCGGGGGTTCGGATCAGGGTCAGCCGCAGGGTGTGGTCGTCGGGCTTGTCCGAGCCGAACTTGGCGCCTGTCAGGAGGGTGGCCCCGAAGGCGCCGGAGGCGTCGGTCAGGTCGACGAACTGGTGGGACGGCATTTCGAACTGCTTCTCATGATTCGTCGGCCGCTCGATGGTGCCGATGTCCCAATTGTAGGTGGCCTGGGTGTTCTTGGCCGTCAGCGGGAAGACCGCCTTGACGTGGGCGGCGGGCGTCTTCCAGTCGATGACCGTCGCGAACTCGACCCGCTGTCCGGCCTCGCCGGCCGCCAGGCGGATCGTCTGGATGAAGGTCGATCCTTCGGTCGCACGGCTGACCTCGAGGGCCACCCGGGCCGGGCCGTTCTCGACGACGCGGATCTTGGCCGGGCCGCCGACAAAGGCCCGGGGAGCGCGGCTCTGATCGACCCAGTCCATGTTCCAGGCCGGCCATTGGGCCGGCTTGTCGGTCTTGATCTCCAGCCGGGCCGGCCCGGCCAGCAGCTCGCGGCCGACGGCCTTGTCGAAGATCGAGGCGACGTCGCCGTCCGCGTTCAGGTTGACCCGGTAGCGCGCGTTCTCCAGCGAGGAGGGGCCGACCTTGAGGGTTGAGGGCATGGCTGTCTCGGCCGGCCGGACGTCGTACACGGCGAATCCCGCCGGTGGGACCTTGGCCGCGAAGAGGACCTTGCCGTCCTTCATCTGGGCCGGGACTTCCTTGCCGTCGGGTCCGAAGACGCGGACGGCCTTGGGCGCCCCGCCCGGGAAGGAAACGGAAGCCTCGACCACATCCTGGCGGGCGATAGACAGGCCGTTGGTCACGATCACGGCCCGGCCCTGGACGCGGGTGTCGAGGACCGAGGCGACCGAGCCGACGGCGTCGGCCTGGACGGAGGCGAACTGGTTGAGGGCCAGGACTTCGTCGTTCCAGGCGTACTCGTAGGCCTTGGGGATGCTGGTGCCGGGGATGATGTCGTGGAACTGCCCGCCCATGACCAGGGTCCAGGCGTCGTTGAGCCGGGCCTTGGGATAAGCCCGGCCTCCCAGCCAGTCGGCGGCGAGTGCGGCCGCCTCGGCGTCGGCGGCCAGGACCTCGTTGCGCCGGTTCCAGCCCTTCATGTAGGCCTGCGAGGTGATGGACCCGGCCGAGTGGTTGGTCAGCTCCAGGTCGCCCTTGTAGCGGGGAAGCTTGGCCCGGACCTCGGGGCTGATGTCGCGGAAGAGCTGGTCGGAGGTTACGCTCAGGACGCGAACCGGACCGTCGCCTACGGTGACGGCGGGGGCTCCCGGCTCAGGGGCGTGCTTCCCTTTGGTCACGAGGGCCTGCATCCAGGCGACCGAGGGCTCGTTGGGCGAGCCGCCCGTGTCGCCGGTGCCGTAGTACATATAATCGGCGAACAGCCCGGAGACGAGGCCGTTCAGCTGAATGCGGGCCGGCCAGTCGATGATGTTGCGGCGCTGCGGCTGGCCGGGCTTGGCCGCCGGCGGCGTTTTGGACAGGTCGTAGGTCACCGAGCCTGTGTAGTCGCCGGCGTTGAGGGCGGCCACGACGCTCTTGCCGTCCAATCCCTCCCAGACGCCGACGTTGAAGGGGATGCCGGCCGGGGTCTTTTCGGGCGAGTCGGGCCCGCCGACCGGGGCCAGGGAGCCCCAGGACAGCTTCTGGGTGGAGAAGCCCAGCAGGCCGCAGTGGGCCAGGATGCTGGGTAGGGAGGCCGGGAAGCCGAAGCAGTCCGGCAGCATGTATTCGGCGCTGGTCTTGCCGAACTCGCGCTTGAACCACTGGGTGCCGTAAAGGACTTGGCGGATGTTCGACTCGGCCGAGGGGGAGTTGACGTCGTTCTCCTCCATCGACGAGCCGGATGGGTACCAGCGGCCGGCGGCGACGTACTTCTTGACCTGCTCGAAGCCGGCCGGGAAGTACTCCTTGATCATCCGGTAGCGGTTGGCGCCGCTGAAGTTGAAGACATAATCCGGGTACTTCTCGAAGAGGTCGAAGTTGGTCCGCAGGGTCTTGGGCAGGTATTCGCGGATCGTGGTGGGGTAGTCCCAGCGCCATTCGGTGTCCAGGTGGGCGTAACCGACGAGATAGAGCGTCGGGGTCTTGGGATCGGGAGCTTGGGAGAGCGTCTGGCCTTGGGCGGGGCCGAGAACGGCCAGGGCGGCCAGGACGGCAAGCAGGCAGGCGCGGCGGATGTTTTTCATGATCACCTCGCGGATTTCGGCATCGGGAGGCCGGTGCAACGACCTAGCATAATCCAAACCGCACCCCAAGGGAACCGTCGGGAAACTTTTTGTCGGGAAACTTTTTGCCCGGGATTTCGTTTATCGAAGTGAGGAGACGAACATGAACGCTTCGTCCGCGAAAACATTCGGCGTCGTTCTGGCCGTTCTGCTGGGGCTGCTGCTGCTGTGGCCGCTGAAGTACCTGTTCCTGGCCCCCGTTGGCGTGGCCCACGGCTTGTCCTCGGGATGGCACAGCCTGCGGGCCGAGACCGGCTGGATCTGGCCCTGGATCGGATTCGCCGGCCTGTTCGGCCTGCTCGTCCTGGCCTTCTGGATCGCCGTCCTGGTCTGGGTCTACAAGGATGCCGAAAAGCGCGGCATGAACGCGCTCGTGTGGACCCTGGTCGTCTTCTTCCTCCACTTTATCGGCTTCATCGTCTATCTTCTCGTTCGCACGGACCATCCCATCCGGGTCCCCGGGCCGGCCGCCTCCGGAACGGCCGCCGCACCAACAATGCCCGCGCCCGCCATGTCGACCGTTGCCGCCCCGCCCATGTGCCCCCAGTGCGGCAAGATCACCGAGCGCGAGCACGCCTTCTGCCCGGCCTGCGGGGCGCGGATCAAGCCGGTCTGTTCGGCCTGCGGCAAGCCCGTCGAGTCCGGCTGGAAGGCCTGCCCCGGCTGCGGCGCCTCGCTGTAGGACTCAGCACCTCCCATCTCCGGGGCTTGCGGCACGGTATTCGTCCCGGCGGCGCGGCTTCTCCACTCCTTTTTGCAGCATTTCCGCTCGGCGCCTGCGGAACTCCGCATTTTTATGTCATTGGATTCCGTTGACTGCCCCTCTTGTCCGTTTCCATCAGGCTTCTGCGTGCTCAAACATCCCTCGGCGCCCGTTGGGTTCCCTCGCGGAGAGGCGCAAAAAGCCGGAACCCGCGCGGTTTCGCCGTTGGCCGAACACCGTGCCGCATCACCCCCCCCGGAGATGGGAGTAATTCGAACTTGATTATGGAAAACGCATCTCGACCTTAAGGACTCCGCGAAGCCTGATATCGCGGCTGGAGGCGCCGACGTAGATCTGAAAGTCGCCCGGCTCCACGACCTCCCGCAGCTCCTTATCCAGCAGCGCCAGCTCGGCCGGGCCCAGCTCGAAAGAGACGTTCTTGGCTTCGCCGGGCGCGAGGCGGACTCGGGCAAATCCCTTCAGCTCCAGCACCGGCCGGGAGACCGAAGCCAGGGGGTCGTGAACGTAAAGCTGGGCGACTTCGTCCCCGGCCCGCCCGCCGGCATTCTCCAGCCGGAAGGAAACCTTGGCCTTCCCGTCCGGCGCCATCGCGGCCGGCTCGATGCGCAAGTCTGAATACCGAAACGACGTGTAGCTCAGGCCGAAGCCGAAGGGGAAGAGCGGCTCTCCGGTCATGTCCAGGTAGTCGTCAACGCGTCCGGTCGGCTTATGATTGTAGACAAGCGGAAGCTGGGCCACCGACCGCGGAAAGGTGATCGGCAGCCTTCCGGCCGGGTTGGCCTCGCCCCTGAGGATCGCGGCCAGGGCTTCTCCTCCCGCCTCGCCCGGGTACCACGCGTCCAGGACCGCGTCGGCCTGATCGATCCAGTCGGTCATCTCCACCGCACTCCCGGCGTAAAGCACGACAACGGTCGGCACGCCCGTCTCCGCGACGCGGCGGATCATCTCGGCCTGACGCCCGGGCAGGCGGATGTCGGCCCGGTCGCGCGACTCGCCTTCCTCGATACCGGCCGCGATGATGGCGGCTCCCGAGCGGGCGGCCAGCCCGACGGCCTCGCGGATGGCGGCCTCCGTATCGTCCCGGACGGCGAAATTCCAGACTAGGCGGACCTCGCCGGAACGGACGGGCTCGTGGAACTCAAGCTTCAAGTCGTAAGCCCGGCCTTTTTACAGCCGGACGGTTTGGGTCAGCGTTCGCCGGGTCTGCTTGGCCCATTGGTCCACGACCGGGCGGCCGTCGAGGGAGAGCCTGATGCCGTCATAGGCCTCCACTCCCAGCTCGACCGGGCCGTTGACCGGCCCGATGAGAGTCCCGGTCCAGCGGACCGAGTACCAATCCGTGCCCAAACCCTCCGCTGGGGGGATGAAGGTCCAGTGAAAGTCGACCCGGTAATCGATCCGCCGCGCCGCGGGCTCGCCGGCCAGGGAGATGTTGGCGAAATACTCGGCGCTCAAGCCCGGGTGTCCGTTCGGACCAGGCGCGGTTCTCAGATGTTGGGAATCAATCGGCCGCAGACGCGGTACGGTCCGGCCGCAGCCCGGGGCATAGTCGACCGCCGCGCCATTTGCGGCCGTGGCCCGCAGGGCCTCGAGAAGGCTCGATTTGCGGTTGCCCGGTCCGCTGTATCCGCCCAGTCGGGCCTCGACCGCGTCGGTGCCGATGACGGCGAGCCGCGCTCTCGGAGCCAAGGGCAGGAGGCCGGCTTTGTTCTTGAGGAGTACGATGGAAGCCTCGGCCGCCCGGCGGGCCAGGGCCCGGTGGGCGGGGCTGCCGTTCAAGCGCTCGGCCTCGGCCGGATCGACATAGGGGTTCTCGAAAAGACCCAACTCCATCTTGGCCCGCAGAACCCGCTTGACCGCGTCGTCCAGCCTGGTCTGCCCGATCCGTCCTTCCAGGATCGGCCTGTTGAAGAGGGCGGCGTGCTCGCGGGCCGTCTGGAAGACGACGTCCAGGCCGCTCTCCCAGGCCTGGCGCCCCGATTCGGCGTAGGAGTCCGAGGTCAGGTGCAGGCTGTAGCTGCCGCCGACGGAGCAGGCATCGGAGATGACGAAGCCGCGAAAGGCCCACTCGCCCTTGAGCAAGCGGTTGAGGAAGCGGTCGTTGGCGGAGGCGGGGGAGCCCGACACGGAGTTGTAGGAGGTCATGATAGAGCGGGCCCCGCCTTCGGCCAAGGCGGCCCGGAAAGGCGGCAGCTCGATCTCGCGCAGCCGCCGTTCGTCGTCGTGGATGGGATAGCTGTCACGGCCGCCGTCACCCACATTGGCCGCAAAGTGCTTGGGCGTCGCGATCACGCCCTGCCGCTCGAAGGCGCCGGCGAAGGCGGCGGCCATCCGCGAGGCCAGATACGGGTCTTCCCCGTAGGTTTCCTCGACCCGGCCCCAGCGGACGTCGCGGGCGATATTGACGACGGGGGAGAGCACTTGGCGGATGCCGCGGCTGCGGGTCTCGCGGGCGATCGACCCGGCGACTTCCCTCATCAGCCCCGCATCCCATGTCGCCGCCAAGCCGATGGCCTGGGGAAAGGCCGTGGCGCCGGAGCGGATGAGGCCGTGCAGGGCCTCGTCGAAAGGAATGATGGGGATGCCCAGGCGCGACTCCTCGACGAACCGGCGCTGGATGGCATTGATGTCCTCGGCCATGCGGCGAGCCTCGGCGCCGGGCGCATAGTCCAGGCGTTGGGCGTCCTGCCCGGCCCGCCCCTGCGAGGCGACCTGGAGGCCGAAGATTCCGTCCCTGAACCAGCCCCGGTCGGAGGCGAAGTCGTCGGGGATCATGAACAGCTGGCGGAATTTCTCCACGGGCTTCATGCGGCGGAGGAGATCCTCCACCCGGCGCTCGACGGACAAGGAGGGATCCCGATGGGGGAGAAGGTTGGATGGGCCGCCGCTTTCCCGGCGGCAGCCTGCGGCGAAGGCCAGGCAGACAGCGGCGGTGAAAACAGCCGCGGTGCACCGGGAACGGATCACGGGGTCATTCTAGCGGCGGCTTTCCGGGGGGTCAAGGCGTGTCCGGAAGGGCTCTTGCTTTGCGGCCGCAGGCCCTTATAATTGAGATCAGGGGATCCCCTCGAAGGGAGAGATGATCATGAAGAAGACTATCGTCGTCGGGTTATTGGCTTGCCTCATTCTCCTGGCCTTGCCCAGCCGGGCGAAAGCGGACTGGCCAGTCAACGTCTATCTCCGCCTCGGAGTCATCACGGACAACGGCTTCTCCTTCAATCCTTTCCTATGGACGCTGGGAGCCAACTTCGACTTCAACCTCAGCTCGCTCTTCTTCATCTCGGCCGGCGCGGACATGATCATCCACCAATTCGACTTCAGCCCGGTCTGGCTGACACCCTCGCTCATGGCCAATCTCAGGCTGTCGGCCTTCTATATCGGGGCCGGGATCAGCAAGTTCTTCGTCCTGGGCGACGGATACGAGCTGTCGAGTTCGTTCTTGTTCAAGGCCAATGTCGGCTTAAAGGAAGACCTTTTCAAGCTCCAGGTCTTCGTCTACAGTCCCCTGGACGAGCTGGCCTCCTACTTTGGAGTGGGACTCAACTTCGGCTTCGGGTTCTGACGCATTCCCACTCGGCTGGAGAGCCTCGCCCCGGCCCGCTCCGGCGGCTTCGGCGCGGAGACTTCCCGCCGCGCGACTTTTAACGGCTTCTTGACGCCGTTTTAACATCTCGTCCCGGCCTCCGCCGTACCCTGTCCATGAAGGGAACGGATCAAGGAGGCTTCCATGAACAAGCGCGTCTCGGCTTGGTTGGTCCTGGCGACATTCGGCTTGACGGCTTTCGCCTGCGTGAATCCCGCGGCCGCGCCCCCAATGACGGCGCCCCCGGCGGCCGGCCCACGCGAGGCCAGGCAATTCCCTGAGGTCGAAATCCTCACGGCTGAGGGCGATCTGATGACGGTCAAGCTGGTCCGGCTCGATTCGGACGGACGGGTCGTCGTTCTTCATTCGCCGTACTGGGGGGTGGAGACGAAGACGATGGCTCTGGCCGACATCCACTCCCTTCAGTTGCTCGGTAAGGCTTCGCCCATGCTCCGTGGGGCCATGGCCGGCTTCGCCCTAGTCGCTGCGATCGCAGGCGGTCTGTTCCTGGCGACATCCAGCTACGACGAAGACTTCTCGGCCGGACTGCGGAACGCCCCCATTGTGGGGGGGGTACTCGGAGTCCCCCTGGGGCTGCTCACCGGATCTGGCTCCGCGGCGGCGAATCCGAGCAAGTTTGATTTCACCCGGATGTCCGAGGCGCGGCGGCTTGCCGCACTCCGCAAACTGATGGGGATCTGAGGAGGATGCCATGCGAGGCAAGACTGCTAAGCTTATGGCGGGACTGACCATCGCGGCTTTTCTAGCCGCCTGCGAGCCCAAACCCGTCCGGATCTCCCCCATGGAGACCGGGACGATCGGGAGGCACCCGCACGTCTTCGTCCGGACGGCTGACGTAGGGTCGCTCAAAATCCGCAAGGCGAAGATGGAGGCCGGGCGGTTGACCGGCCTCGACGATGCGGGGAATCCCGTGGCTATCGAGGCGTCCGCGATCCGCTCCCTGACGGCGTTGGCGGCCAAGGCGGATATTCTCATGCTCAGCCTCTACGCCGGCTTGTTCCTCGTCGAAATCGCGCTGGGAATCGGCGCTGCCACGGCGCCGGCGCCACCCCCCGTCGCCTACGATTCCTGCCCCTTCCTCTACTCCTTCGACGGCGCGCGCTACATCCTCGAGGCCGAACCCTACGGAGGCGCTATGACACGCGGATTGACCCGGACGGAGTGGATCCCGATGGAGCATCCGGCCTCCGTGGGCGGCGAATACCGGCTGCGGATGACCAACGAGTTTCAAGAGACGGAGCATGTCGACGAGATCAAGCTCCTAGCTGTAGACCATGCGCCCGGATTGAGCGTCATCTCCGACGCTTCGGGCCGGCTCTATACGATCGCCGCCCCCGTTGCACCGGTCTCGGCCGTAGACGATCTGGGGAGAGACATCCTGGAGCCCCCAGCCGCGCGGGACGGCTGTTTCTGGGAGGCGGCTTTCGATCCCGTTGGGCCTTGCCCGGAGAAAGGGGGAGCCCGCCGCTCCGTCGTCCTCGAGTTTCCCAAGCCGGCCGGCGCGACGTCGGTCAAGCTTATCGCCGACGCCTGGACCACCAAGGAAGGCTCGCTGGCGGCCAAGGAGTATCTGGAAATCATGGGCTCCGGACTGGATGTTTTCTTCGCCGAAGTCGATTCCGGCGGGCCCGCCCTGCTCAAGCTTCTCAACTGGTATTCCCGGGAGGAGCTGTATCTCCTCCGAGTGCGGGTCGAGACGCCCGCCGGCTGGTCGCCAAGGGCCATCCTCTATGGCGGCGGCCCCTTCATGGCCAAGCCCAAGGCCTATCTCCTGGATGTCCGCGATATTCCCGGCGACGTACTCCGCCTACGGCTGGATCCGCCCGCCGGCTTTTGGCGATTCGACGGCTTCTCGGTCGATTATTCCGCGGACCAGCCGCTGGACGTCCGGGAAATCACGCCTTCGCCGGCCCGAGACGGCGAAAGCCGCGGCTTCGAGGCGGAATTGGCTGCGGCCGACGGCGTCTGCCTGGTCATGCCGGCGGGCCACCCGGACGTCGACCTGCGCTTCGCCGCCCCCATACTCCGGCCGGGTATGGAGCGGAGCCTCCTCCTCAAGGCCGGCGGTTGGTACGCGCCTCATTTCAACCGCGAAGGCGAACCGCGGCCTGATTTGTTCGAGCGTATCCTGGCCGAGCCGGACGCAGCCCTGCGCATGACCCAGGACGGCTGGCGGCGCCGGAAGGATTGACCGGGATGCGCGCCCAGGCATGGGGGAGCGGCTGCGGGCGGGGCCCCCTCCTCCTGAAATATCCCCTGTCCGAAGTCCCGCACCTGGTGCTGGAGATCAATAAGACCTGCAATATGCGCTGCCGGGCTTGTTACAGTCGCGAGAACGGGATCGTCAAGACGTGGGCCGAGCTGCGGGTCGAGCTCGAGCGGGCCTTGCGGAGGCGGAAAGCCGGCGTCATCACCCTGCTCGGCGGCGAGCCGACGCTCCACCCGGATCTGGCGGGGATCGTTGCGGACGTCAAGCGGCGCGGCCTGCGCTGCCAGCTACTGACCAACGGCCTGGCTTTGCTCGCGGGCGGAGGCGACACGCTGCTCGACGACCTGAAGGCCGCCGGCCTGGACCGGATCCTGGTCCACATCGACGAGGGCCAGGCTCATGTCCACGGCGACATCGAGGCCGCCCGGACGGCGGTCTTCGACAAGCTGGAAGCCCGGCGATTCCGCTTCGGCCTGTCGCTGACCATCTATGAAGAGACGAGCGGGCGGCTGGGAGAAGTCCTCCGGCGCTATGCGCGGTACCGGCGATTCGATACGGTCCTGGCCGTCCTGGCCAGGGACCTGACGGCGCCGCCTCCGGCCGGGCTCGATTTGGAAAGGGAGTACCGGAGTATGAAAGCAGAGCTGGGCGCCGAGCCCTGCGCCTATCTGCCCTCCAACGCCGACGACGGCGACGTCCGCTGGCTGGTCTATGCCCTTTTCCTCAGGCGCGGCGGACGCCGGGCTTTGTCGGTTCCGTCGCGGCTGTATGCTTGGACCGGCGCCCTCTATCGCCTCGTGAAAGGCGTTCGGCTCTACGTTCCGTTTCTGCGGCTCCCCTGGCTGCGCTTCCTCGAGATCCAATCCCCGCCCCAGCCCGGCATCTCGACTTTCTGTTACGCCTGCCCCGACGCCACGATGCGCAACGGCCGGATCACACCGGTCTGTTTCGCCGACAGGATCAATCCGTTGGGTGGGAGCGGCCGCCCGGAGGACTTGGGTCCGGAGGACCGCGTCAGCTGGGATGTCGCCTACGGCCATCTCGGCGAGCTGGCTGACCCCGCGGCCTGATCCTGTTAGAATGGTCCGGCCGTGACCGCAGGAGGTGCGCACATGGCCGGTTCCTACCGCTGGGGCATCGTCGGCACGGGCGGCATCGCCCGGGCCTTCGCCAAGGGCTTGTCGCTTCTGCCGCAAGCCAGGCTCACGGCTGTCGGATCGCGGACCAGAGAATCGGCGGAGAAATTCGCCGCGGACTTCCGCATTCCTCGCGCGCATGCGTCCTACGAGGCCCTGGCCGCCGACCCCGAGATCGACATCCTCTACATCGGAACCCCCCACGTCTTCCACAAGGACAACTGCCTGCTGGCCCTGCGGCACGGCAAACCGGTCCTGTGCGAAAAACCCTTCGCGATCAATGCCGCCGAGGCGGCCGAAGTCTTCGGCCTGGCCCGGGAGAAAGGCCTCTTCGTCATGGAGGCTATGTGGACCAGGTTCCTGCCGGCGATCGTCAAGGCCCGGGATCTGCTGAGAGACGGGGCCATCGGCGAGCCGCGCTGGATGTCGGCGGATTTCGGCTTCCGGGCCCCGTTCAACCCGAAAAGCCGCATCTTCGATCCCGCCCTGGGCGGGGGAGCCCTGCTCGACGTCGGCGTCTACCCCGTCTCGCTGGCCTCGATGGTCTTCGGAGCGCCCCGGGAGATCCAGTCGGCCGTCCGCCTCGGCCCGACCGGAGTGGACGAGCAGGACGCCATCCTCCTCCGCTACGAGGGCGGACAGTTGGCCACGCTGAACGCCTGCGTCACCATGACCACGCCCACGGAAGCGTTCATCGCCGGCGACAAGGGCATTTTGAAGATCCACGCTCCCTTCTTCCGCGCGCGCAAGCTCTCGCTGGGCCTCAACAAGCTGGCGGGGATGGGCGAGAAGAAGATGGCCCGCTTGCGCCGGGCGGCCCGGATGTTCCCGGCCGTGTCGCGCTTGCGCGGCCGGCTTGAAGGGCGCGGCGGACGGGCGATCCGTCTGCCTTACCCGGGCAACGGGCTCCACTTCCAGGCGGCCGAAGTCATGGCCTGCCTGGATCGCGGCCTGACCGAAAGCCCGGTCATGCCCTGGGACGAGACGCTTTCGATCATGAGGACGATGGATACCATCCGAAGCCAATGGCGGCTGGCCTACCCGGGCGAGAAGCGCTGAGCGCCGCTCAGGAGACTAAAGCCGCGGCCAAGGCCTCGGCCCAATGCTCCGGCGTCAGGCCGGGGGACTGGACGGAGCTCCCGTCGTAGCGCGCCCGCACGATCTCTAAAAACACCCGCGGATCGGCTTGGATTCCCCGCGCCGCCTCTTCAACCTCCGCAACCGCCGCCCGGGGCAGGATGGTGAAGTCGCCCGAGATCGAGAGGTCGTCGATCCGGTCTTCCTTGATCCGGACGGTGACGCGGATGAGGCCGCCGGGCGCCTTGAGGGCCGACTCGTGGACCCGGACATCCTCATGGATCCTGATGCCGGGCCGCAGGAAGGAGCCTTTTTGGTCCAGCCACTCGGGGGAGCCGAAAAGCCGGTCGAGCTCGACCGCCTTGGCCTCCTCGGCCGGAGTCCAGGCGCCCGGCACGATCTCCGCGTCCAGAGCCTCAGAGCATCTCCGGACGTAAAGGTCGACGACCTGCCGGCGCTCGGGCCGACGGCCGAGCTCATCCTGGATCGTGGTCATGTAGTCCTGCAGGCCCTGGAAGACCTTGTCCCGCATCTTCTCCGAAGAGACCTTGAGAACCCGGGCCATGGTCGACTTGTCGAAGTCGAACATGAAGCTTCCGACCAACACTTCGGCGCCGCCGATGAGGGCCGCGCCGGTGCCGCCGATCTTCTTACCCTTGACGTGGACGTCGTTGACCGGGCGGTGCTCGGCCGGGATGCCGAGGTCGCGGTAGGCCTTGACCAGGGGCTCGATATAGAGGCGGTAGCGCTCGCCGACATCGGAAGGCAGGGATGCGGGATGGAAGATCCACTGGGAGAAGAGTTGATCGCTGTCCAGGTAGACGGCTCCGCCGCCGACCTCGCGCCGGTAGATCGGGAGCCCGCGGGTCCGGCAGAAGTCCCTGTCGACCTCCTTCTCCAAATCCTGGTGGTAGCCCACGCAGACGTAGGGCCGGGCCGGGCTGACCAGGATGATCGTGTCCGGAGAGTCCTCCCCGAGCATGTAGGCCGCGGCGTGGTAGCAAGTCTGCGAGCGGACGGGAGGTACGTCGCCGAGGTCGATGAGCCTGATGCGGCGCATATTAAAGTAGACTCCATTCTGTAAGGATCGCGAGGGCCCTGTCGACGAGGGCGGGCAGGGCCGTCTCCGCCTCGGGACTGAGACCGATTCCTATGGAAAGGTCGGCCGGCTGGGCTCCGATCAGATGGAGATGGGTAGGCCGTCGGTCCCGCGAGGCGGCCAGGTGGAGGACTTCCTGGAAGCTCAACTGGTGCCACGACAGCTTCTGGCGCGCCAGAAGGGGGATGTCCGGGCCGTTGATCTCGATCACGGTCCCGGGCGGGCGGCCTGCGTCGACGGCGTCCAGGAGAAGAAGATGGCTGCACGACTCGACGATGGGCAGCAGCCCCATGCCCAGCACGCCGCCGTCCAGGACCTCGATGCCCGGGGTGTCCGCCAGCCGGGCCCGCAAAGGCCCCAGGGCATGGACGCCCAGCCCTTCATCCCGGCCGAGGATGTTGCCCAGGCCGAGGACGACCTTGCGGTCGGCCCCGGTCATGGCTCGACGACGACGTTGAACCCCGTGCCCGCCTCGGCCACCGGGCGTCCCTCCGCGTCGATCATGTGGATGGCGCAGGCCATGCAGGGATCGAAGGAGTGGATGGTCCGCAGGATCTCCAGCGGCTGGTCCGGCACCGCCAGCTTGGTGCCGACCAGCGAGGCCTCATAGGCTCCCGGCTGGTCCTTGGGGTCGCGCGGCGATGCGTTCCATGTCGTCGGGACGACCATTTGGTAGTTCTCGATCTTTCCCCCCTGGATAACGACCCAGTGGCCTAGGGCGCCGCGCGGCGCCTCGGCGAAGCCGAAGCCCTCAGCCCGGGACGGCCAGGTATGCGGCTCCCAGCGGCTGCCTTCGAAGGTCGCGGTGCGGCCGGCCTTGATCTCGGCCACCAGCTCGCCGTAGAGCTTGGGCAGCAGGTCGCCGAAGACCTTGGTCTCGATGCCGCGGGCCGCCGTCCGGCCGAGGGTCGAAAAGAGGGCCGCGGCCGGCGCCTTGAGCGTCTCCAGGACCGTGTTCACCAGCCCCACGGTGGCCTTGTGGCCGGAGGCGTACATGATCAGGACCCGGGCCAGCGGGCCGACCTCCATGGGCAGGTCGTTCCAGCGGGGCGCCTTGAGCCAGGTGTACTTGCCTTCGACGTTGAGGTGCTCATAGGGAGGCTTGGGGCCGGTGTAGGCGAAGGCCGTTTCGCCCTTGAGCGGGTGGAGGCCGACGCCGTCGCCGCCCTTGTAGGCATACCAGGAGCGGGAGACGTACTCCTTCATTTTGTCGAAATCGTTCGGGTCGGGCACGATGAGGTTCTTCAGGTCGCGGTTGAGAATGAGCGCCCGGGGCACCACGTACTTCGACGTATCGGCGATGTCGCCTTCGGGGAACTCGCCCCAGGTCAGGAAGTTGCCCAATCCCTCGCCCAGCCCGGCGTAGTCCAGGTAGTAAGGGGCGACCGCCAGAAGGTCGGGGATGTAGACCATGTCGACGAAGTCGTTGAGCTTCTTGATCGAGTCGGCGATCACGGACAGCTTCTCGGCGTTCAGCGACTGGTCGCCGTCCATGTCGATGGGCAGCGGCACCCCCCCGACGACGAAGTTGGGGTGGGGGTTCTTGCCGCCGAAGATGGTGTGGATCTTGGTCACCTGGGACTGCCAGTCGATGCATTCCAGGTAGTGGGCCACGGCCAGGAGGTTGACCTCGGGCGGCAGCTTGTAGGCCGGGTGGCCCCAGTAGCCGTGGCTGAAGAGCGACAGCTGGCCGCTGTCGACGATGGCCTGGACCTTGGCCCGGACGTCGGCGAAGTAGGCCGGCGAGGAGTTCGGCCAGGCCGAGATCGACTGCTGGATGTCGGACGTCTTCTTCGGGTCGGCCGCCAGGGCCGAGACGACGTCGACGAAATCCAGGGCGTGCAGAACGTAGAAGTGCATGACGTGGTCGTGGACGTACTGCTGGGCCAGCATCATGTTGCGGATGATGCTGGCGGCCTTGGGGATCTTGATCCCCAGGGCGTCCTCGACCGAACGGACCGAGGCGATGGCGTGCAGGCTGGTGCAGACTCCGCAGGCGCGCTGGGTGATGGCCCAGGCGTCCCGGGGGTCGCGCCCCTTGAGAATGTTCTCCATGCCGCGGACCATGGTTCCCGAGGAATAGGCCTCGGTGATGGTGTTCGAGGCGTCCAGAGAGGCCTCGATCCGGAGATGTCCCTCGATGCGGGTGATGGGATCGACGACGATGCGTGGGCTCATGCGGGGTCTCCTATTGATTCCGCAGCCAGTCCAGGGCGGCTTCTTCCGTGTCGAAGAGCCGGACCTCGTTGGCGTAATAGCTCTTGTCGATCTCCAGGACGGTCGGGTCGAGCCGCGCCCCGAAGACGGCCGCGACCGGCATCATCGGCCGGAACTGCCGGATGTGGCGGGCGCACTCCGCCGCATCGGCCCCGGAGAGGTCGATCAGCAGCTTGCCCCGATAGTCCCGGAGAAAGCCGGCCAGGGACTGAATGTCGGCCGGCGTGAAGGAACCCGTGTGCCGGCATCGCAGAATGCCCTTTTCGACGGGAGTCAGCGCGAAAGAGGCCATGATATCCCTCCTCTTATTCCATGGCCTTGGAGACCATGTCGGTCAGTCCGCGGACCTGGACGCCGGACTTGTAGTGGGCGACGCCCTCGGTGAACTGGAGACGGCAGTTGCTGCAGACCATGCAGACCGACTGGGCCCCGATCTCCTTCATCTGCTCGACCTTCAGGCCGAAGACGGCGAAGCGCAGGGGATCGGCCTCCTTGATGGAGATGACCCCGCCTCCGCCGCCGCAGCACAGGGACTGCTCGCGGGCCGGCGACATCTCCTTGAAGGCCTTGGGGGCCAGCCAGGCCAGCATCTCGCGCGGCTCCTTGATGTGGCCGCCCCGCCGCTGGATCTTGCAGGAATCGTGGAAGGTGATCGTGCCGTCGTCGAAGGCGCCCTTTTTCAGCTTGATCCGGCCGGCCTTCCAGAGATCGTAGACCCGCCGCACGACATGGGTGACTTCGATGCCCTTGGGCACGTCCATGATGTTGGCCGCCGTCCAGCGGAAGGCATCGTAGGCGTGCCCGCATTCGCTGATCATGATCCGCTTGACGCCCAGCTCGCGGGCGGAGTCGAAGACCCGGGCCAGGAACTTTTTGGTCAGCTCGTGGTCGCCCTCGAAGAAGGCGAAGTTGACGACTTCCCGGCCCTTGGAGCTGACCGTCCATCTCTCGCCGGCCTTGGCCATGATCTTGGCCACGGCCACGATGTTCTCGGGGAATTTCATGGTCTCGATGGAAGAGAAGACGACCAGCGTCTCGGCCCCCTTCTTGTCCAGGGGGATGTCGACCTCCCACTCCTCGGCGATCCAGTCGAGGCGCTCCCGCCAGGCGTCGTCGGTCACGCCCAGGGGGCTGCCGATGGTGTCCTGCTTGACCGTGGCCGCGTGCAAGTCGGCCGGGGCCAGGCCCGCCGCCGTCAGCCCGGCCCGGACAGAGTGGATCAGGGGGCCGAGCTGGATGCCCATGGGGCAGACCATGGCGCACTTGTTGCAGACCGTGCAACCCTCGAAGACGAGCCGGGCCCATTTCTCCAGGGCCTGGTCCGTGACGGGCTTGCCTGGGCCGAGGGCTTTTTGGAGCCGGCCCAGGACCGTGAAGCGTTGATGGTAGGCCAGGCCGAGCAGGAGGACCTTCCAGACCGGGGCGTACTCGGGATCGTCGGTCACCTGGTAGAAGTGGCAGGCCGAGGCGCACAGCCCGCAGCGGGTGCAGGCCTCCAATTGGCCGGCCACCCAGCCGCCGATCTCCTTGACGAAGGCGTCCATGGCGGTTTGAATTTTCATGATGCACCTCCTCAGGGATTGACCGCCCGCTTGCCGGCCTGGGCCCCGTGGATGGTGCGGGAGAAGAAGTAGAACAGGAAGTGCGAGATCCGCCCCAGGGGAATCCAGATGAGCAGGACGTCCACCGTCAACATGTGCAGGCTGTAGAGGACTTCGTAGCGCAGCCAGAGATGGTGGGTCATCATGTAGCCCGTGACAAAGGGCAGAAAGACAAGGGCCCAGTTGATCCAGATGGGAAATTTGGTGATGAGCTTCAACACAGGGTGGGTCATCCGGTTGATGAGCAGGATGACCAGGGCCACGATCCCGACGGCCGCCATCCAGTCCGTCACCGGGAAGGGCAGGGTCGGCCAGCCGAAGCCCAGCAGGCTCTTCCAGACCAGCATATGGGGGGTGGAGAAGACGACCACGGCCAGCAGGGCCAGGTGAAACAGTCCGCCCCCGATATAGGTCATGGCGTTGCCGCGGAAGGTCCGCTTGACCCAGGGGATGAAGGGCAGGACGATGATCCCCTTGAGGTAGGACTTGGCCACCCCGGCTGCCTTGGAGCCCCGGCTGGGGACCTTGTCGCGGCTCCAGCCCAGCAGCAGGACCCGGATCAGCCGGTAGGCCATCCCGGCGGCGAAGAAGAGGATCGAGAATTTAAAGAACGGCCCGCGCAAGAATTGCAGGATGCTCGTCCAGTCCATGGCGACCTCCCTTTACTCCGCGGCTTTCTTCGGCTCGGCCGGCGCGGCTTTTCCAGCCTTGCGCTTGGCCAGGCCGTTGGCCCCGGCCATGGCGGCTCCCAGCGCCGCGCCCACGCCGGCGGCCAGGCCGAAGGCGGCGGTGGTCGGGCGGTCCGTGCGCGCCCACTGG
>DFYJ01000029.1 GCA_002383325.1 Candidatus Aminicenantes bacterium UBA4085 | reverse complement strand
CATCCTGGCCGGGGCCGCCCTGCCGTTGGCCAAGATGGCCGTCAAGCGAGAGAAGGAGATCGAGTTGCGACGCAGCCTCCGCATCGTCCGGGAGGCGGTCGACGCCTACAAGCGCCTGGCCGACGAGAACAAGATCGAGGCCGACGACACCGAGAGCGGCTACCCGCCGAGCCTGGACGTCCTGATCAAGGGCGTCACGCTGAAGGCCGGCGGCGCGGCCGGACAGACCCCCGGGGCCGCCGGCCGGACATCGGAACGCCCCTCTTCCAGCAGGAGCGACGGGGAGGAGCGGATCATCAAGCTGCTCCGCCGCATTCCCGTCGACCCCATGACGGGGACCCGGGAATGGGGCCTGCTCTCCTCCCAGGATCCCCCCGACGCCTCGACCTGGGGCGAGGAGGACGTCTTCGACGTCTACACCCGCAGCCGGGGTACGGCCATCGACGGCACGAAGTACAGGGACTGGTGAGCGGAGGGCCCATGCGTGAACGCGGCTTCACCTTGATCGAGATGATCATCGTCTTCACCATGATCGGGATCCTGGTCGGCCTGGCCCTGCCCCAATTTAAGAACGCGGCGGTCAAGGCCCGCGAGTCGACGCTCAAGGAGAGCCTCTTCACCATCCGCAAGCTCATCGACCAGTACTACACGGACAAGTCCAAATACCCCATGTCGCTGCAGACCCTCGTCGACGAAGGCTATCTGCGCAAGAAGCCCGAAGATCCCATGACCGGAAGCGCCGATACCTGGATCGAGGTCCGGGAGGAGCCCAAAGCCGACGAGATCGAGCCGGGCTACGCGCCGGGCATCACCGACGTCCACTCGGGCTCGGAGCGCAGCGGCCTGGACGGCACGCCCTACAGCACCTGGTGATGAAGCGCCAAGCCGGCTACACGTTCATCATCCTGATGGCCATGATCACGATTCTGGCCATCGGCCTGCTGGCCGCCGTGCCTGTTTGGCAGACCCAGATCCGGCGCGAGGCCGAGGAGGAGCTCATCTTCCGGGGTCTGCAGTACGTCGAGGCGGTCCGTCTCTTCACCCAGAAGAACGGCGGCCGCTACCCGGCCTCGATCGACGACCTGATCGAAGCCCGCTGCCTGCGCCGGCCCTTCCCCGACCCCATGACCAAGGACGGCGAGTGGGACATCATCCTGGCGGCCGATGCCGGCGCCGGCGTCCCCGCGGGCCGGACGGCCCCGGCGACAAGGTCCGGAACGGGAGCGCAAGCTGCCTCGGTAACCCGCGTTTTCATCGTACCCCAGGGCTCCCTGGGCTCGGTCGACAATCCCCGCCTGCTCGGCGTGGTCAGCCGCTCGCCGCGGACCTCGCTGCGGCTCTATCGCGACCAGGACACCTACGACGCCTGGCTGTTCTTCCACGGCCAGAGCGGGGACGCCAATCCCGAGATCGTCCGCTTCGGCAGGGCCGACAAATGAGCGGCCCGCTCGTCTTCCTGGTGGCCGGCGAGAAGTCCGGCGACAACCTCGGAGCCGGGCTGTGGCGGGCCTTTCGCGAGGACCATCCCGATGCGGCCGCCTTCGGCGTCGGCGGGCCGGCCCTGGAAGCCGCCGGATTGGAGCGGCTCCGGCCCATGGAGGACCTGGCCCTGATGGGCCTGGCCGAGGTGGTCGGGCACCTGCCGCGCCTGCTCCGGCTGCTGCGCTCTCTGACCCATGAGGTCCGCCGCCGCCGTCCCGACGCCGCCGTCCTCGTCGACGCTCCGGACTTCAACCTGCGGCTGGCGGCCCGCTTGAAGAAGCTGGGCGTGCCGGTCCTCTTCTACGTCAGCCCGACCGTCTGGGCTTGGCGGCCCGGGCGCCTGCGCGCCATCCGCCGCCGGGTGGACCGGATGATGCTGATCTTCCCCTTCGAGGAGAAAATCTACGCCGAGGCCGGCATATCGGCCCGCTACATCGGTCAGCCGCTGATCGAGCGCGTTCGGGCGAAGGCCGGGCGGGACGAGGTCCGGAAGGGCCTGGGCCTCGGCCCGGACCAGCCGCTGATCGCCCTCTTGCCCGGCAGCCGGACGGGCGAGGCGGCCCGCCACATGCCGATCCTGATGGAGGCGGCCCGGCGAATTCAAACCGCCTCGGATGCCCGCTTCGCCCTGATCAAGGCGGACAACCTGGACCCGGATTTCCTGAAGGGCCTCATTCCCGCCGGCCTGGCTGGCTTAACCGTCGTCGACCGCGATCCCTTCGACGCCCTGGCCGCGTCGGACCTGGCCCTTTCCGCCTGCGGCACGGCCAACCTTGAGGCCGCCTTGCTGGGCGTCCCGCTGGTGGCCTTCTACCGCATCTCGCCCCTGACCTACGCCTTGGGCGCCCATCTCATCCGCATCCCCCGCTTCAGCATCGTCAACGTTCTGGCCGGTGAACCGGTCGTGACTGAGCTTATCCAGAAGGACTTCACGGCCGAGCGCCTGACGGCGGAAGCCCTGCGTCTGCTGGAGTCGCCGGAAGAACGCGAGCGGATGAAGCGGCGCTTCGCCGAGATCAGGGCGGGCCTGGGCGACCAGCCCGCCTCCCGTAACGCCGCCCGGGAGCTGGCCGCGCTCATCGAGAGCCGCCGCGCCTGACAAAACTATTAAAGCAATTCATCCTCCGATTCCGGGAAGTTCCAAGCGGGCCGGGGTGTCGGCCAACGGCGAAATCGCCCTGGCGGGGACTGTTGCGGCAACGTCCCTACTAGGGCTCCGCAAGCTCCGCGAGGGCCTAGTCTTTTTCCACTTCTCCCCGAGGGAAGCCAGCCCTTGCGGGGATTATCGAAGCGACGTCCCGGCTAGGGCTCCGCAAGCTCCGCGGGCGCCGAGGGATGTTTGAGCACGCGATTAACTGACGGAGCCGGCATAGAGTGGGTGGTCTCAAAGATCGGTAGGTCCTGCATGCGGAGTTCCGCCCTCGCGGGAACCATCGAAGCGATGTTCCAACGGGGACTGCGAAGCGCCGTAGGCGCCGAAGAGAGCTGTGGAAAAAGGCGCGTAGAGCCCGAAGCCGCCGGGACGATACCCCGGACCGCTCTTCCCGAAATCGGGGGATGAGTCGCTTAATGGGATCTAGGGAGCAGCGGCAGGACGTCGCGCTCGGCCCGGCGAAAGTCCTCGACGGTGTCGATCTCCACCGCCAGCGCGCCGCCGATGTCGACGGCCAGCATCTCGCCGCCGCGTTCGATCATGTCCTGGAAGGCGGCCTCGTAGAAGACGTCCCGCCGGCCCTCGGCCACGACCTTGCCTTCCAGGGCCGCCAGGAGAGCCGGCATGGCCGCTGGGGCGAACACCTCGATGCCGATCGATTCGCCCATGGCCCGGGCCGGGGGCACGTGCTTGCCGATCGTCCGCACCCGGCCGGCTGCATCCACTTCGACCTTGATCTCTTCCTCGCCCAGCTCCGGGCCGCACTTGACGGCCAGGGCGGCCGGCGCGCCGGCGCCGAGGAGGGTGGGCAGGACGGATAGGTCGAAGAGGATGTCGCTGTCGAGCAGGACTAGGCCCGAATCCCGGACGGCTTCCCGGGCCAGCCAGAGGGAGTAGATGTTGTTGGTCGAGGCGTAGACCGGATTGGTGATGAACTCCGTCCGCAGGTTCGTCCCCCGATCCCGGACGTAGCCTCGGATCTGGTCCTCCAGGTAGCCGGTGACGATGACCACGTCGCGCAGGCCCGCCGCAGCCAGGTTATCGAGGGTCCGCCCGAGGAGGGTGCCGCCGCCCAGCGGCAGGAGGCACTTCGGGGTGGCGTCGGTCAGCGGCCGCAGGCGCGAGGCCACGCCGGCCGCCAGGATGACGCCCTTCACTCGATGACGCTCCCTTCCAGCCGGATGTCGATGCGGGTCTGGATGAAGAACAGAACCGCCGTCAGCACGTTGAGGACGACGATCAGCAGCCAGAAGAAGATGTCCAGCCGGCGGAAGAGGATGGACGCGGTCAGCAGGACGATCTGGGTGGAGGTCCCCAGCAGCGTCCAAAAGCGGATGAGGATCCGGTTGGCCCGGCGGAACTCTTGCGGGTCGATCTGGCGCAGGGTGTGGGTCGTCTGCCGGCGCATGGTCAGGCGGCGCTGCAGCTCCAGGTAGAAGAGGTAGAAGGCGATGAAGCGGCGGCGGATGGGGTGCTCGCCGGAGGCGCGCAGCGCATCGCGCTCGATCTTGAAGCTGTGGTAGTCCTCGGTCTCGTAGGCCGGAAATCCATTGACGACATTGAGAAAGCGGTTTCGGTAATAGTCCAGGAGCATGGCATGGAAGATGGTGCTGGCTGCGGCCGCCGCCATCAAGATCCACCAGCGATCATCCCGCCAGCCTTCGGGCCGCAGGCCCACCGCCATGCCCACGTAGACGGAGGCTTCGGTGATGTAGTCGACCATCCCGTCCAGGAGCCGGCCCATTCGGGTGCCGTTCTTCTTCAGCCGGGCCAGCTGCCCGTCGGCGCAGTCCAGAATGATGGACAGGATGTAGAGGGCCGCTCCGGCCTCGATCACCCCGGGAGCGCCGATGCCGAAGCAGACGCCGGCCCCCACCCCCACCGAGATGGAGTAGAAAGTGATCTGGTTGGGCGTGATTCGGGTCCGGTAGCTGGCCTTGACCAGGAGAAAAGCCAGGGGACGAAAGAGGAAGAGGTCGAAGAGCTCCTCGACCTCGACCAGCTTCAGCGACCGCTTGAACTCGGCGTAGAGACTCACCGGAGGCCCTTCTCCTCGGCGAAGGCGGTCAGGGCCTCGGCCAGGGCCTGGTTCTGCTCGCGGGTGCCGATGGTGATCCGGACGCAGTAGTCCAGGAAGGGCTCGTTCTTGAAGAACTTGATGATGATGCCGCGCCGGGCCAAGTCTTCCTTGAGGGCGTCTTTGTTGGCCGGGGGAATGTCGGCCAGGATGAAGTTGGCCTGGGACCGGTAGGCCTTGAATCCGGGCAGGCCGTTGATCACCCGGTAGAGCATCTCCTTGTCCTCGATCATGCGGGAGCTGATGCCGGCGTAATAATCCGCCGAGTCGAGGGCGGCCAGGGCGGCGCTCTCGGACAGCCGGTTGTAGCCCAGGTAACGGGCGCCGAACTGGGCCAGCTGGGTCAGGCCGCGGCCCATGAAAGCGTAGCCGATGCGCAGGCCGGCCAGGGCGAAGTACTTGGAGAAGGTCCGGATGATGATCAGGTTGGGGAAGTCGCTGATCAGGTCCTTGACGTAGTTGGTGGTGGCTCCGCCGAATCCCCAATAGGCCTCATCCAGGACGACGATGGAGCCGGCCAGCCCTTGCAGGACCCGGCGCAGATCGGCCGGTTCAAGACTGTTGCCGGTGGGGTTGTTGGGCGAGCTGATGAGGACGACCCGCGGGTCATGCTGGCGGGCCAGACGCAGCAGCGCCTCGACATCGTAGATGAAGGCGTCGGGGCCGGGGAGCATGGGGTACTCGACCGTGAAGCCGCCCTTCTCGGCCGCGATGGACTTGTAATACCACCAGGAATGGGTCGGGATCATAATCGTGTCGCCCTTGGCCAGGTAGCAGTGGACGGTCTGCTTGAGCAGATCCTCGCCGCCGTAGCCGAGCAGGACGATGGACTCGGGCACTTCGTGGTTCTTGGCCAGCCTTTCCGACAGGACGCTCTTGATGCCGCGGGAGTAGACCTTGGAGTACCAGCTCATCTGCTCTACGCCGGCGGTTCGGAGGACTTCGTAGCAAGCCGGGGCCGGGCCGTAGTTGTTCTCGTTGCGGTCGAGGAATATCTCGTTTTGGGCCACGTGAACGCTCCTCAAGCCTGATTTGAAGGCGGCGAATTATACCCCGGCCCGCCGGGTCGGTTCAATCCCTTGGCGTGCGCCTCGGGCCGAAGGGGCCGAGATCGGTCAATAGGCCCTGGCGAAGAGGGCCGTAGCCTTTCCGGGCGCCCCGCAGCAGACGCAGCCGCCGGTAACGGGCACATGGTCCAGGTCCATGGGGATGACCCGGATGGTGGCCATCGTCTCCATCTTGATCTTGTCCTCGCAGGCCTCGCCGCCGCACCAAGGGGCTTGGACGAAGCCGCGCTGGTTCTCGAGGACGGTTTTCATCTCGTCATAGGTCGAGGCTGTGCGGGTGTTGGCCGCCACGAACTCCCGGGCTTGGCTCAGGAGGTTGGCCTGGATCTCTTCCAACAGAGCCGCCAGGCGGGCGGGCAGGGCTTCCAGGGACACCGTCTCCTTGCTCTTCAGGTCGCGTCGGACCAGGACCGCCTGGCCGTTCTTGACGTCGCGGGGACCGATCTCGATCCGGACCGGGACGCCGCGCATCTCGTACTCGGCGTACTTCCAGCCCGGGGTGAACTCCTCGCGGGCGTCCAGGTCCACCCGCAGCCCGGCCGCGCGCAGGGTTTCCCGGACCTTCTCGGCCACGGGCAGGACGGTCTCCCTCCAGCCGGAAGCCGGAATGGTAACGATGACCGCCTGCTGGGGAGCAATCCGGGGCGGCAGGCGCAGGCCGGAGTCGTCGCCGTGGGCCATGATCAAGGCCCCGATGGTCCGGGTGGTCATGCCCCAGGAAGTCTGCCAGACATACTGCAGAGTCTGGCTGCGATCCTCGAATTTGATGTCGAAGGCCTTGGAGAAGTGCTGGCCGAGGTTGTGGGAAGTGCCCATCTGGAGGGCTTTTCCGTCGGACATCAGGGCTTCGATGGCGTAGGTCATCTGGGCCCCGGCGAACTTCTCGCGCAGGGTCTTGCGCCCGGCGATGACCGGGATGGCCAGCTCCGTCTCGCAGAACTCCTTGTACATGGCCAGGATCTTGAGCGTCTCGGCCTCGCCCTCCTCGGCCGTCTCATGGCAGGTGTGGCCCTCCTGCCAGAGGAACTCGGTCGTCCGCAGGAAGGGCCGGGTGACCTTCTCCCAGCGAACGATGTTGGCCCACTGGTTGATCAGCACGGGCAGGTCGCGCCAGGACTTGACCCACTTGGAGTACATGAAGCCGATGATGGCCTCCGAGGTCGGGCGGACGGCCAGTCTCTCCTCCAGCTCTTCCTGTCCGCCGATGGTGACCCAGGCCACTTCGGGCGAGAAGCCCTCGACGTGCTCGGCCTCCTTCTTCAGGAAGCTCTCCGGGATGAACAGGGGGAAGTAGGCGTTGACGTGGCCGGTCTCCTTGATCCGCCGGTCGAGCTGCCGCTGGACGGCCTCCCAGATGGCATAGCCGTAAGGCCGGATGACCATCATCCCCTTCATCGGGGTGTAGTCGGCCAGCTCGGCCTTCTGCACAATTTCGATGTACCAGCGGGAGAAATCCTCCGATTTGGGGGTGATCTGACGGACCAGACGCTCGTCTTTGCTCATGGGGGGCTCCAGGGGGAAAATGCTGGGACATTCTAGACCCCGCAGACCGGGAAGTCAACCGCGGGCGAGGGGGGATCGGCCGCGAGGGGTTTTTCACCCTTTCCTTCACCCTTTGGGGTGATTGACCCTCCCGGCAGGGCATGGCATTCTGGGCCCGGTAAGAATGAAAAAGAGCAAGTACGGATCATCAAGGATGCCTCAATGCTGAAGAACGGTCTTGTCGATGAGGCCTCGGCCCTGGCCGGGGGCGGACGGGGGTTCAATTTCCCCCTCTCCACCCAGGTCGAGGGCGTCGACGCCCGCGGGGCGGGATTCAGCGAGGCCACGGTCCTGACCTTCATCAACCACCAGGGCTCGACCTTCAGCCTTAAAAGCCCTGTGTCCATAGGAACCCGCCTGAAGCTGATCATCGACCTGCCGGAGAAGCTGGCCGAGGACAAATCCCTCAAGATGGCCATCAAGGGCCGGGTGGTCATGATCGAGATGAAACGGAACCCGGCCGCCGGCCAGAAAGTCACGGTCCATTTCGACAGCCGCTACATCATCAAGCCGGAGGCCTGACAAGAGCATGCGCCGCCACGAACGAGCCTTCGATCTCGACCTGCCGGCCATGGTCCACGGGCGCGACGCCCGGGCGGCCGAGTTCGTCGAGCCGGCCCGCTTGTCCTCCGTCAGCAGCGAACAGGCCTGCCTCTGGCTGAAGGCCGCGGTGCAGCCCGGGGTCAAGCTGCGCTTCTCGTTGGCCGTGCCGCGGACGATCTTCCTCGGCTCCCCCTTCCGCCTGGCCCTGTCCGGGACGGTGCAGGACATCCACCCCTCCCCCTCTCCGGACCGCACCGGCCGCCTAATCAGCCTGCGCCTCGACCCCGGGTTCCGTATCTCATCCGACGCCGCTTGAACGGCGCCGAGCGGCGCTTCGGACCGACCCTCCCCGCCCCTCCCCACGGCCGGCCGTTCCATTGACACGCTCCGGAGGTTCGATTACGATACGGGCCGAAGAGAACGAACTCCCTGGAAAGGGCCCGCATGAACAAGAAGAAGCCCGAGCCGGCCGCCCCGGCCGCGACCATCAAGGTTCTCGTCTACTGCCCCTCCGACCTGATCCTGGCCGGCATCCTCAAGGCCGTCGAAACCGATCCGGACATCGAGATCGCGGCCGTCGAGAAGGCGACCATCGACTCCTTCATGCAGGCTCTCCGACAGGTCAAGCCGGGCGTCATCCTCTTCGCCAGCATCGAGGCCCTGCCCAACATGCGGGAGGTCTGCAAGGCCATACGGGATATCAGCAAGGATCCGATCAAAACCCAGATGCTGATCATGGGCAACATCCCCTCGCACGAGGAGATCGTCGGCTTGATCAACGTCGGGGCCCGCGGCTACTTCGACCTCAACGACCAGTCCGCCCAGCTGCCCGAGGCCATCCGGGTCATCGCCAAGGGCGAGATCTGGCTGCCCCGCGACAAGATGAGCAGCATCATGGACCGCATCATCGCCGTGGTCGGGCGGGACATGAAGGAGAAAACCCTCGACCAGCTGACCCCGACCGAATTCCAGGTGCTCAAGCTCATCGGCCAGGGCCGCAGCAACGACGAGATCGCCTCGACCCTGTTCATCAGCAAGAATACCGTCCGCTCCCACATCAAGAGCATCTACGCCAAGCTGGACACCCACAGCCGCCTCCAGCTGGCTCTCTACGCCATCAACTCGGCCCTGTTCTAATCCCATGACAAGGGAATTTTCCATGACCCAAGCCGCCGCGAAGCCCAAACCCCGCAAGCGCAAGACCGCCGGCGCCGCCGCCACCGCGGAGGAGCTGAACCGCCGCCGCGAATGGCGCTTCGATCTGCCCCTGCGGGCCGTCATCGAAGGCCGTCTGCCGCAGGGCAAGAAGTTCAAGGAAGAGGCCACTCTCCAGAACATCAGCTCCACCGGGGCCTACTTCTGCCTCGACTCCGGCCTTATCGTCGGGTCCAAGCTGCACCTGGTCATCGAGATCCCCCCCCAGGTCACCGACGGCGAAAAGGTCAAGCTGCGCATCGGCGGCTTGACCATCCGTTTGGAGAAGCCGGACAAGAAGAAAAAGAAACAGGGCGTGGCCGTCCGCTTCGACAAGGACTTCGAGTTCGTCACCAAGCCCTGACGGCACACCCATGCTGCGCGTCGGCCTGACCGGCGGCATCGCCTGCGGCAAGAGCGTCGTCGCCTCCGTCTTCGAGTCGCGGGGCGCTCGTCTGCATCGGGCCGACCAGGAGGCCCACCGGCTGATGGATCCGGGCGGTCCGGCCTGGGCCCCCGTCCGGGAGCGCTTCGGATCCGGGGTCGTTCGGGCCGACGGGACGATCGACCGGCCGGCCCTGGGCCGGATCGTCTTCGCCGACGAGGCGGCCCGGCGCGACTTGGAGAGGATCACCCACCCCCTGGTCATCGCCGACCTGAGGGCCGCGGCCGCCCAAGCCGAGGCTTCCGGCGTGGGCGTCTTCGTATCGGAGGCGGCCCTGATCTACGAGTCCGGCCTGGAAGGCTGGTTCGACCGCCTGGTCGTCGCGGTCTGCGATCGCGAGACGCAGATCGGGCGGCTGACAGCCCGTGACGGATTGAGCCGCGCCGACGCGGAGCGGAGGCTGGCGGCCCAGATGGATCCGGCCGAGAAGGCCCGCCGGGCCGACTACGTCATCGACACTTCGGGCGCTCTGGAAGAGACCCTGGCCCGCGCCGCGGCGGTCTACGCGCTCCTTCTCGACGAGTCGAATCGATCCTAAGTCTTCTCCCATCTCCGGGAGGGCGGTTCAGGGTATCGTCCCGGCGGCTTCGGACGCAACTCGCCTTTTTCCACCGCTCTCCTCGGCGCCTGCGGAACTCCGCATTCAAGACCTACCGAGTATGATGACCACCCACTCCATCACTGTTCCGTGAGAGTGTTGCGTGCTCAAACATCCCTCGGCGCCCGCTGGGTGCCCTCAGAGAGCCGTGGAAAAAGGCTGCGTCCTCGCTACTTCGCCGTTGGCCGATACCCTGAACCGCCCTTGATCCCGGAGATGGGAGGAAGACTACGACTTCGATTCCTTGAGCGCGGCGGCGAGAAGGGGAATGAGAATCTCGTGGGGCCCGACGAAGTAGTACCCGCGCCCCTTCTTGCCCAGCGGCCGCTTGGTCACGTTCTCCGACGGCCGGTAATGGCGCATGAAGTCGAAGACAGCGGTGGAAAACCCGTCCAGCCGGTGGCCCTTGTTGCGGACCAGCGAGACGGCTTTGAGAAAGACTTCGGGCAAAAGCACGGCTGAGCCGACGTTGAGATAGACGCCGCCGCCGTTCATCTCCCGGACCAGCCCGGCCAGCCGGAAGAAGTCGCGCAGCGAGGCCAGGCCGATGGCCTCGCCGCTGGCCTGGGGATGGACGTGGATGATATCGGTGCCCACGGCCACGTGGACGGTCACGGGGATTTTCAGATGGGCCGCCGTCCCCAGCAGGCTCAGCTCGCGGTGGGGAAATTTCGAGCCAGCGATCATCCTTCCGACGGACTCGCCGAGCCCCAGCCCTTCGGCCGCTCCCTGGGTGATGGCCTTGTTCAGCAGCTCGCCCGTCTCCCTGGCCATGCCGAAGCGGCCGTCTTGGATCCGGGCTTCGACATCCTCGGAGGTCCGGCCGGCGAAGGCGATCTCGAAGTCGTGGATGATGCCGGCCCCGTTGAGAGCCAACCCGGAGATCCAGCCTTCGCGCATCAGGTCGATCAGGACCGGACTCAATCCGACTTTGATGACGTGGGCGCCCATGCCCCAGACGAGGGGTTTGCCGCGGTCGCGGGCCGCCCGGCAGGCGGCCACGAAGGAGCGCAGATCGGCGGCCGCCAGGAATCCGGGCAGGGAGTCGAGCAGCTCGGCCACCGAGGCGCCGGGCGGAAGGGGCTTGGCGAAGCCCGCCAGACCGACCTTGCTGGGCCGGGAGCGGAGGGGATAGGTGCTGATGCCGTCGGGAGTCAGGGGTCGGACGGTTCGGGCCATGGAACGCTCCTGCGGCGAAGGGTGGGCTCCGGCGGATCGGGGCTGCCCCCGATCACTCCGACGAGATGTTCTTCAGCTCCTGCCCGCTGCGGAACTTGATCCGCTTGCCTTCGGTGATGTGGATCTGCTTCTTGCGGCGTATATCCCGGCCGTAGCCGGTCTTCTTGGCCATGACCTTGAAGCTGCCGAAGCCGCGAATCTCCACTTTTTCCTTCTTGGTCAGAGCGTCCTTAAGGGCGTCAAGAACGGCTTCCACAATCAACAGGGATTTCGCCGCGTTGAAGGTCGACTTCTTCTCGATGGCCAGGGCGATATCGTTCTTGATCATGAAAGTCTCCTGCGCGGAAAGCATTACTTTAGTTTTTCGCCCTTTAAAAGTCAAGCCGGCCCGTCTCCGGTTGACAACCCGGAAAGCCCTTTCTATAATGGAATCAGTATGAAAAATTCCCGACAAGAGCAAGGACATGGCCAAAGGCGCGCGTGAGCTCCAGTTCGCCACGCACCAGCTCGTGGTCGTCTTCCTGGGCCTGATCGCTCTGTGCGTCTTCGTCTTCCTGCTGGGCATCTCGATGGGCAGCAAGAGGGCGTCGCTGGCCGCCAAAGCCGGCGAAAAGGCGTCCCGGGCGGAGACCCCGGCCTCATCGATCCAGGCCGAGCTGGATGCCCAGGCCCTCCAAGCAGCGGGCGGACCGCTGCCCGAGCCCGTCGCGCCCAAGAGCCAAGCGGATACCCCGGGGACCAAGACGGGCGCTTCCTCGCCGGTCACGAAGCCCGCCGTGAAGCCCCCCGCTGAAAAGCCCGAGGCCAAGGCCAAGCCGGCCGCGTCGGCCGCCGGGTGGTTTGTCCAGGTCTCGGCCAGCGACGAGAAACCGGCCGCGGAGACTCTGGCCCGCAAGCTGGAAAAGGAAGGCTTCCCGGTCGTCGTGATGGACCCGCTGGCCAAGGACAAGAAGATCGTCTACCGGGTCCGCGTCGGCCCCTACGAGAGCAAGGCCAAGGCCGAGGAAGCCAAAGCCAAGCTGGCCGAGGCGGCCAAGAAGAAGACCGTCGATTATTTCCTGGTCAAGGGCTGACCGCCCATCTCCCGCTCCCGAGAGGAATCCCGCATGTCGAATGATACTTCTTCCGGCCGGCTGACGGGGCTCGGACTGCTCGGGGCGGCCTTCTCCGGCGCCCTGACGGCCATCGCCTTCCCCAAGCTCAACCTGATGTTCTTCGCCTGGATCTCTCTCCTGCCGCTGATCTTCCTGCTGGTGCGGGCCAGGCCGCGGCAGGGCTTCTTCCTGGGCTGGACGGCCGGCGCCGTCTTCTACGGCCTCCTTCTGACCTGGATTCCCAACGTCCCGCGGCACTACGGAGGCCTGCCTCTCGCGGCTAGTCTTCTCATCTACCTCTTGTTCATCCTCATCCTGGGGCTCAGCTGGGCCCTGTTCGGCCTCGGCTTCGCGCTCATCCGCCGGAAGCTGGGCGAGACCGCCTTCTTCGTCGCTCCCTTTCTCTGGGTGGCCCTGGAGTACGGCCTGACCCATGCCCTGACCGGCTTCCCTTGGGGCCTGCTCGGCTTGAGCCAATTCAAGAATACCGCCTTCATCCAGGTGGCGGCCGTAACCGGCGTGTATGGGATCTCGTTCCTGCTGGTCATGTTCCAGTCGCTCTTCGCCGGCTCGATCACTTATATGAAGCGGCTGCCGTTCGCCGTCGGCACGATCGCCCTGGCCGCCATCCATATCGCGGGCTTCATCGTCATGGACAAGGTCGTCCCCGGCCCCCAGACCTTCAAGGCGGCCGTGATCCAAGGCAACGTCGATCCGGACCTGGATTGGAGCCGGGCCGGGATGGATAAGATCCAGTCCGTCTTCGACGAGCACATGAGCCTCTCCCGGCAAGCCCGGGACGAAGGCGCCCGCCTGATCGTTTGGCCGGAGATGAGCGTCCCGATGTGCTTCAGCTGCCGAGACGCGGCCAGCCTCCGCTTCGAGAGCGCCCTCACCGGCCTGGCTTGGGAGTCGGAGGCGAGCCTCCTGCTGGGGACGATCGAGACATCCCCGGGAGCCGCGGAGCCGGGCTACCACAACACGGCTCTCCAAATTTCCCCCGACGGAACCGTCTCCAAGTACGCCAAGATGCACCTGGTCCCCTTCGGCGAGTACGTCCCCTACCGGGCCGTGCTCGGCTTCATCGAGAAGATGGTCCCGGCCGTAGGGAGCCTCAACCCGGGCCGGGGACGCACCCTCCACTCCTTCCAGAACGTGCCCTATGCCTCGCCTATCTGCTACGAGATCATCTTCCCGGATGAGGTCCGCCGCTTCGTCAAGAAGGGCGCCCGCTTCCTGGTCACGATCACCAACGACGGCTGGTATGGGACGTCGGCCGCCCCCCACCAGCACTTCGCCCAGGCGGTCCTGCGGGCCGTGGAAAACCGGCGCTTCGTCCTGCGGGCCGCCACTACGGGAATCAGCGGCTTCGTCGATCCCTTCGGTCGGATCGTCCGGCAGAGCCGGCTCGAGGAGAAGACGTTCCTGGCCGGCGACGTGACGCCCTCGAGCGCCCTGTCCTTCTACGCCCGCTTCGGCGACCTGTTCGCGGCCGCTTCGGCCGTCCTGGCCGCGGCCTTCCTCATCCTGGCTTTGACCAAGAGACGCCCATGAGCCCCCAAAACGAGAACACGACCGGACATTTTGCCGACCTGGAGACCAAGGCCCGGAGCCTTTTCATCAAGTTCGAGGAGCTGCGCGGCTTTCTCGACCTGGCCGCCCGCCGGTCCGAGATGGAGGCCCTGACCAAGGAGCTCTCCGATCCGGCGGTCTGGCAGGACCAGAAGCGGTCCATGACCCTGCAGCAGGGCAAGAAGCGGCTGGAGCGTGAAGTCGCCTTCCTCAGCCGCCTCTATGGCAAGAAAGAGGACCTCGACACCCTCCTGGAGCTGGCCCGCGAGGGAGAGCCGGTGGCGAAGGACTTCGAGCTGGCCCTGGACGACTTCGCTCGGAACTTGGACGAGGCCGAGCTGCAAGCTCTGTTCACGGAGATCGACGACCCGCGCAACGCCATCCTGACCATCCACCCCGGCGCGGGCGGCACGGAGTCGCAGGACTGGGCCTCGATGCTCCTTCGGATGTACCTGCGCTACGCCGAGCAGATGGGCTGGAAGGCCGAATCCCTGGACGTGACGCCGGGCGAGGAGGCGGGCATCAAGAGCGCCACCCTCCGAATCGAAGGCGATTACGCCTTCGGCCGCCTGAGCCAGGAGAACGGCGTCCACCGCCTGGTCCGCATCTCCCCCTACGATGCCGCCAAGAGGCGCCACACGTCCTTCGCCGCCGTCTTCGTCTATCCCGAGATCGACGACGACGTCGAGGTGGCCATCAACCCCGACGATCTCAAGATCGACACCTACCGCTCCGGCGGCAAGGGCGGCCAGCACGTCAACACCACGGACTCGGCCGTCCGCATCACTCACTTGCCGACCGGGATCGTCGTCCAGTGCCAGAACGAGCGCTCCCAGCACAAGAACAAGGCCTCGGCGATGAAGGTCCTCAAGGCCCGCCTCTACGAGATGGAGCAGCGCAAGAAGCGGGAGAAGATCGACAAGCTCGAGGACGCCAAGACGGAGATTGCCTGGGGCAACCAGATCCGGTCCTACGTCCTCCACCCCTACCGGATGATTAAGGACCTGCGGACGAGGCTCGAGACCGGCGACACCGAGCGGGTCCTGGACGGCGGCCTGGACGACTTCGTCAAGTCGGCCCTCTTCCTCCGCCGCAATCCCGGGGCCTGACCTCAGGCCCGTCTCTTCTTGATCTCCTCCCAGACGCGGTCCATCTCGGCCGGCGAGGCTTCCTTCAGTTTCAGGCCGCGGTCCGCAAAGGCCTCCCGCAGCGCCTCGTAGCGGGCCGCGAACTTGGCGTTGGCTCGGCGCAGGGCGATCTCCGGATGGATCTTGGCCAGCCGGGCGGCCTGAGCCAGGGCGAAGAGGGCGTCGCCGATCTCCTCCTCGATCTCCTCAGGAGCGCCATGGGCCAGGGCAGCCTCGATCTCGGCCAGCTCCTCGCGGACTTTGGCCAGGGCATCCGCCGCCGCCGGCCAGTCGAAAGCCTCCTGGGCGGCCCGCTGGCCCATCAGGAAGGCGCCCAGAAGCGCGGGCGCCGACTCCGGCAAGCCTTCGAAGGGCGACGTGCGGCGCTTCTCCTCCTTCTTCCGGCGAACCCACTCGTCCAGGACCCGGTCCGCGCTGTCGACCTTCTCGCCGCCAAAGACGTGGGGATGGCGCCGGACCATCTTGTCGTTGATGCCGTCCAGGGCCGCCGCCGCGTCGAAAGCCCCATTCTCCTCGAAGATGCGGGACAGGAAGACGACCTCCATCAGGACATCCCCCAGCTCCTCGGCCAGAGCCCTCTCGTCGCCGCGGGACAGGGCATCGACCGCCTCGTAGACTTCCTCCAGGAAGTAGCCGGCGATGGACCGGGCGTCCTGCTCCCGATCCCAGGGGCAGCCGTCGGGGCCGCGCAGCGCGCTGAGAATGTCGACCAGGCGCTGGAACTTGGTTCCGGCAGTCTCTCGGTCCTTGGCGTCCATGGCCCCCTTATAGCACGCCTCCCCCTTCCGGCCAAGTCTGGACGCGCCGATCCGCTTCGTGTATTCTGTTGCTCGTCGCAAGGAAAGGAGACCGCCGCCATGGACGAGGATCGCGACGAAAAGGCGGCCGGCGCGGACGGGAAGTTCGCCGCCGAAGAGCCGCGGGAGTTTCTCCCCCCCCTGGACTTCAGCTCGCTCGTTTACCCGTTCTACAGCCAGGCCTTGATCAAGCTCGGCGTGCTGGAGGACCCCCTCAAGGGCGGGCCGGCCGAGAGCATCGATTTCGCCAAGCGGCTGATCGACCTGCTGGACCTGCTTAAAGACCGGACCCAGGGACGCCTCAAGCCGGCTGAATACGACTTCCTCGAAGCCGGCCTGACCGATCTGAAGATGCGCTACATGCAGAAGACGGAGATCCTCAAGGTCTGACCGGCGTCCGTCATGCAGATCTTTCGCTCCCTGGCCTCCCTCCCTTCCTCCAGGCCGCCCCTGGCCGCGGCCATCGGCAACTTCGACGGCCTTCACCTGGGGCATCGCCGCGTCCTGGCCCGGCTCAAGGCCGAAGCCGCCAAGCGGGGCCTGCCGGCCGCCGCGGTGACCTTCGCCCCCCATCCCGAGAAGGTCTTCGGCCCCCACCGTCTGTGCATGCTCCAGACCGTCGAACAGCGGCTGGAGGGCCTGCGCGAGTTCGGCCTGGACGCAACGGTCATCCTGCCCTTCAACCTGGAGTTCGCCCGCCTGCCCGGCGAGGACTTCGTCCGGGACATCCTCCTGGCTGGCCTCAACGCCCGGGTCGTCATCGTCGGCGCCGACTTCCGCTTCGGGGCCGAGCGGTCCGCGGGAGTCGATGACCTTCGCCGCTGGGGACGGCGGAGCGGACTGGCCGTGCGGACCATCCCCCACGTCAAGCGGGCCGGCCGCATCGTCCGCTCCAGCCGCATCCGCGACCTCCTGCTCAGCGGCCGCATCGAGACCGCCAACGCGCTCCTCGGAAGGCCGTACGCCTTGGAATGCGACGTCGTCTCCGGGGCCAGCCGAGGGCGCCGCATCGGCTTTCCCACCGCCAACCTGATCACGCCCAACGAGCTCGTTCCGCGGGGTGTCTACGTGACCCTGCTGGCGGTCGAGGAACGGGTCCTTCCGTCGGTAACCAGCGCCGGCGTCCGCCCGACCTTCCACAGCCACGACTGGACCGTCGAGACCCACATCCTGGACTATTGCGGCGACCTCTATGGGGCCGGCGCCCGGCTGGCTTTCCTGCGCAAGCTGCGCGACGAGATCCGCTTCCTAGACGCCGCCGCTCTGCGGATCCAGATCGGCCGCGACGCCGCGGCCGCCCGGGACTTCTTCCGGCGCCGCGAGCTGGGCCACGGGATTTGAGGCCGCACCCCATTCGATGGTATAAAAGGGCCTGGAGGCTGGCTTGAAAAACAAGATCAAGGCCGCCATCATGGACGCCGCCAAGATCCGGCGGGTCCTGTTGCGCCTGGCCACCGAGATTCTGGAGCGCAACCACGATCTTCGCAGCCTGTNNTCCTCGGCATCCCCACGAGGGGCCTGCCTCTGGCCCGCCGCATAGCCGGACTGATCCGGGAGATGGAGGGCGTGGATATTCCCGTGGCGGCCATGGACATCTCGTCCTACCGCGACGACCGGACCGGGCGTCGATCCGGGGACCCGTCCGTCCGCCCGCGGCTGCCCTTCCCCATCGCCAAGAAGAACGTCGTCCTTGTGGACGACGTCCTCTTTACCGGCCGGACCATCCGGGCGGCCATGGACTCGCTCTTCGACCGCGGCCGGGCGGCCACGGTCCAGCTGCTGGTTCTCATCGACCGCGGCCACCGGGAGCTGCCCATCCGGGCCGACTACGTGGGCAAGGTCCTGCCCACGTCCCGCCGCGAGGTCGTGCAGGTGCGCCTGCGCGAGACGGACAAGGTCGACGAGGTCCTGATCGCCGAGCCGGCCGGCCTCGGCCGGGCCCCGGCCGGGACGCGGGCAAGGATGCCGCGGTCTTGAGGATCCTTATCCGCGGCGGACGGGTCATCGATCCCGCCGCCGGCCTCGACGGCATACGGGACATCCTGATCGAAAACGGCCTCATCGCCTCCGTCGCTCCCCGCATCGAAGCCGGGGAAGCCCGGATTCTCGAGGCTGGGGGCCTGATCGTCGCGCCGGGATTCATCGATCTCCACGTCCACCTCCGCGAGCCGGGCCAGGAGCACAAGGAGACGATCGCCACCGGGACGAGGGCCGCGGCCGCCGGGGGCTTCACCTCGGTCTGCGCCATGCCCAACACCCGCCCGGNNAGAGGGCGGCGGCCGGAGCCGCTGTCAACGTCTTCCCCGTCGCCGCGCTGACCGTCGGCCAGCGCGGCGCCGAGCTGGCCGATCTCGCGGCCCTGGCCGAAGCGGGCGCGGTCGCCTTCTCCGACGACGGGCGCTGCATCCAGAGCGCAGCCCTGATGCGGAGGGCCATGGAAGCGGCCCGGGCCCTGGGCCGCAGGATCAGCGACCACTGCGAGGACGAATCTCTGGCCGCCGGAGGCCTCGTGCACGAGGGGCCGCGGGCGGCCCGCCTCGGCCGGCCCGGGATCCCGGCCGCCGCNNGCGACGCCATCCTGGCCGAAGCCACGGGGGCGCCCGTCCATATCGCCCATCTGAGCACGGCCGGCTCGGCCCGGATCGTCCGCGAGGCCAAGCGGCGCGGCGTGCCTATCACCGCCGAGGTCACCCCCCACCATCTGACCCTGACCGACGCGGCCGTGGAGGGAGGCGATCCCCGCTTCAAGATGAATCCGCCGCTGCGGCCGGAGGAGGACGTCGAGGCCCTGATCGAAGCCGTGGCCGACGGCACCATCGACGCCTTGGCCACGGACCACGCCCCCCACGCCGCGGCCGAGAAGGCCGCCGGCCTGGCCGCCGCGCCCTTCGGCATCGTCGGGCTGGAGACGGCCGTCCCCCTCCTCCTCGACCGGCTCGTCCGGCCCGGCCGGATCGGCCTGATCCGCTTCGTGGCCCTTTTCTCAACCCGACCGGCCGAGATCTTCGGCCTGCGGGGCAAGGGCCGCCTGTCCGCCGGCGCCGACGCCGACCTGACGATCATCGATCTCGACCGTCCGGTCATCGTTGACTCCGGCTCGTTCCGCTCCAAGAGCCGCAACACGCCGTATGACGGCTGGTCCCTCAAGGGATGCG
>DFYJ01000055.1 GCA_002383325.1 Candidatus Aminicenantes bacterium UBA4085 | reverse complement strand
CGGCCCGCGGCGCGGCTTGGATGTTCCCCTTGGCCGGTGGGTTCCTGACTTGGGTCATCGGGATTGCGATCTTCTGGCTGACCGGGCGCATCGGCGTCTTCGGCCTCGGCTACGGGGATCTTTCGGCGGCCCTGAACGATCGCTTTCCCTGGCAGATCGCCGGCCTCATGGTCGTGGCCAAGCTGGCGGCCACTGTGATCGGCTATGGCTTCGGTGGGTCGGGCGGCATTTTCGCGCCTTCCCTATTCATCGGCGGCATGGCCGGGTATTTCACCGCCGGGCTGGCCGGGCTGTGGCTGCCTCTGACCGGCGCCGACCGGATCGTTCTGGCGGCTGTCGGCATGAGCGCCTGTCTGGGGACGATCGTCCGGGCTCCTTTGACCTCGGTCCTGATCGTTTTCGAGATGACCCATCAGTTTGAGCTCGTCCCCGGACTCATGATCGGATTGGTCATCAGTCAGGCCGTGGCCAAGCTGGCCGGCGGCCATGGCCTCTATGACGCTCTTCTCGTGCAGGACGGCCATGAGCTGCACAAGATCCGGCCGCCCCTGGACCTGCAGGGATGGCAGGATCTGCCGGTCCGCGCGGTGGCCAATCCGAAGCCGGTATTCCTGACCTCGGCCGACTCGGCCAGCTTGCGGGCTTTGATCGACAGGCACCCGTTCCGCATCTATCCCGTACTGGAGGACGGCCGTCTGAAAGGTTTGGTGACGCGCGAACAGATCCAGGATTCTCTCCGGACATCCATCCCCCCGGACGTCCGTCCTGCCCTGACCTGCCTGCCGGAAGAGACGATCCGGGCCATCGGGGACCGCTTCGTTCAATCGGCCGTCCCTTTTCTCGTCGTCGTCGATCCGGACGACGGGACCATCCGGGGGATCGTGACTCTGCACGACCTGATCCGGGCGCAAGCGGCCGTCCGACAGTGATCCGGGGGCGAATCAGCGGCGGCCGGTCCCGGCGTGCTTCCGGAGCAAAGCCCGGATGACGCTCCAGACCTCCCCCACGCCGGCCAGCCGGAAGCCGGCCGTGGTGGGGCCGCATCCGCCGACGCGGGCCGTCAGTCCCCGACCGGCCAGGGCCCGGAAAGCGTCCTCGTCCGTCCGGTCGTCCCCGATGTAGATCGGCGTGGAGCCGGCGGTCAGCCCGGCCTGAATCCTGCGCACGGCCCGGCCCTTATCCCAATTGACGCGCGGCCGGATCTCGATGACCTTCTTTCCGGTTCGGATGTCCAGCCGGCGTTCCAGGCCGGCGACGGCTTCGGCCGCCAAGCGGGCGATGCGGGCCCTTGAGCCGGGCCGGGCGAGGCGGAAGTGGAGGCTCGCCGTCAGGCCCTTGTCCTCGATAAAGAAGCCGGGGATGGAGGCCAGGGCCGGGGCGGCCCGGGCCAGGGCCCTCTCCAGGCGGGGGCGCATCTTCGCCGCTCCGGGATGAACCCAGAGCCCGGACCGAGTCCGGATCTCCAGGCCGTGGTTGCCGGCCAGGGCCAGTCCGCGGGCTCCCACAAGACTGTCCAGCTCGGTCAGCGGCCGGCCGGACACGACAGCAACTGGGATCACGGCGGCCAGCCTGCGAAGCGCTTCCCGGCGGCCGGCCGTCATCCGCACGGACTCCGGCCGCGGGGCGATCGGCACCAGCGTCCCGTCGAAGTCCAGGAAGAGAGCCGGCTTCTCAGCCCCCAGGGCGGCCTCCAAGAAGGGCCTCACAGGTCGACGACCTCGTCGGGCCGGTCGAGGGACAGGAACAACAGCAGGTACTCCTTGATATGGCGGGTGATGAGGAAGTTCCGCCGGATGTGCTCGCGGCCGTTGCGGCCGAGCGCGGCCGCATAGTCCGGCTCCTGTAGCAGCTGCTTGATCCAGAAGGCCGTCCCCTCGATGGAATGGCTCAGGATGCCGGAGAACTTATGCGTGATCTGGAGGGGAATTCCCCCCACGGCTCCGGCGATGACCGGCCTGGACTTCCAGAGGGCCTCAGCCACGGTCAACCCGAAGCCTTCGCGCAGGGATTTTTGGAGGACGACGTCCGAGGCTCTTTGGAGGGCGTTGATGGCCAGATCGCTGGCCGGGGGCAGGAAGAGGACGAAGATATCCGGGTCGCCGGCGGCCTCGGTCCGGACGTCATCCAGCACTTTCTGGGCTTCCGGATCGTCGGTCGCTCCTCCGCCGGCCAGGACGAGCTGGCAGTCGATGTGGGGCTTGACCATCTTATAGGCTTTAACGACGCCGAGCGGATCCTTCAAGAAATCGAAGCGCGAGACCTGGGTGACGATCGGGCGCTTGCGGTCGAGGCCGAATCGGTTGCAAATCCCGTCCACTTCCGCCTCGGTCAGGTCCCGGTTCTTGTCGCTCAAGGGATCGATGGAAGGGGAGATGAGGACCTGGCGGATGGGCAGAGGCCGGGCGAACGCGGGAGCCGAGAAGACGGCTGCGTCGTAGGCCTTGATGTAGCGGCGGAGGAAACGCCAGATGTCGGGTTGGGGCCGGGTGAAATCGATGTGGCACCGCCAAATCCAGCGTGAGCCGCCCGCGCCGTTGCGGCGTTCGACCAGACCGATGGGCTGGGGGTCGTGGATGAAGACGATATCGCCCAGCGGAGAGACGACGTCCAGGTTGCCTCGATTGACCTCCCGGAAATACGCCTTGTCCTCGGAGCTGAACGAGACCGGGACGCCGTGCAGCCCGTTGTGCATGGCCTTGGTGATGGCGAAGAACCGCTCGTTGCCGCGAATGACGTCCCAGCGGGCCTCCACCCCGAGGTCCCTGAGCAGGGGGATCATCCGGGTCAGGATCTCCGCGACCCCGCCGCCGACCGCGGTGGAATTGATGTTCTGGATGACCCGGCCCCGCAGGAGCCGGCCGATGCGGACCAGCTCGTCGATGCGCTCGGGGCCGACGATGGCGGCGTATTCGTCGAGGCGGCTCATGCGTTCACCAGGCCGAGGAGCCGTCGGCGCAGGCCTTCGACGGTCAAGGTGTAGGGGTCGAGATGGTCGACGGCGTCGGCCATGTCGCCGCGCCCGATCGTCCGCAGCCAGGGGGCGTAGCTCATGGCCGCCCCTCCCCGGCCGAGGCGCGGCCCGAACATATGGAAAGTCAGAGATTCGGCCGGCGCCTCGGCCAGACACCGGGAAAAGCCGGCCAAGTCGGACGCCTGATGCGATGTTGGAGAGAGGAAGACCCGGGCCGACAGGAAGTGGAACTCCAGGCCGTCCGGGCAGGGCGGTTTGCGGCCGTTGTCGGCCTCCAGGGAGGCCTCCAGGACCGCGGCCAGGCGCCCCCGGATTTCGGCCACTGTCCGGTAGCGGATCATATCGATGCTGGCCAGGGCTTCGCTGATGTCGGCCCGGCCGAGGGCCCGGCCGGCCCAATGGGCGAAGTCGTTGGGCGGCTCGGGCGAAAGCCGGAGCCGTTGCTGCAGGAAGCGGTGGGTATGGTAATAAATCGACGCTTCCGGGACCCGTAGAATCCCCTCCCGCAGATCGGTCAGGCTGCGGGCCCGGCGGCCCACGATCTCCGTGAGCCAAAGGGGGACGTAGAAAAGGAATGCCGTTTGGGGCGTTGTGCTCATGGTCAGACCAGCTTTCTCATTTCGCTGACGATCTTGCCTGCCCAGCGAAAGACGTTGTTATTCTGGACGGCATGCCTCATCTTCCGCATGCGTTGCTTCCGCTCCTCCGGCTCCATGGTCACCGCCTGGTGGATGACGTCGGCGAACCGTTCCGTGTCATAGGGGTGGATGATCAGGGCGGCTTCGAGCTCGCGGGCCGAGCCCGTGAACTTGCTGAGGATGAGGACGCCGTCTTCGTCGGCCCGGGCGGCCGCGAACTCCTTGGCCACCAAATTCATCCCGTCGTGGACCGAGCTGACGATGCAGATATCGGCGACCCTTAGATAGGCGACGACTTCGGTCGGGTTAAGATGGGATTTTTGCATGATGATCGGCAGCCAATCCTTGTCCCGCCAGCGCTCGTTAATGGCGATCATGGCCCGGTAGACGGCGTCATTGTAGGCTTGATATTGGGGAATGTGGATGCGCGACAAGGGGCCGAGCTGGAGGAAAACAAAGCGGCCTCGATATTCGGGATTTTTCTCCAGAAAACGGTCGATGGCCTGGAATCGCTCCAGAATGCCCTTGGTATAGTCGAGGCGCTCCACCCCGACGGCAAGAATCTTGTTCCGGAACCGGTAATCCTGCTTGAGCCGGATTCCGGCGAGGCGAATATCCGAGCTTTCGGCCAGGCGTTCGATGCCCTCGGCGTCGATGCTGATGGGGAACGGCCGGACCAGAGTTTCGCGGCCATCCTTGAAGACCGAGCGGCGTTCGCGGTCGACCCGGACTTCCAGAAACCGGTCGACCGAGTCCAGGAAATTAAGGCAATGATAACGCGTGTGAAAACCGATGATATCGTTGCCCAGGAGCCCCCAAAGGATGTCCTCGGCCTGCGGGCATACGCGAAAGGTCTCGGCGTTAGGCCAGGGGATGTGCCAGAAGTGGCCCACCACGACGTTCGGCCGCCGCTCTTTGATCAGCTTGGGCAGCAGGGCGAAATGGTAATCCTGGATGAAAACGAAGCCTTCGTCGCCGTCCAGCTCCTCGCAGACGATGTCGGCGAATTTCCGGTTGACGTCTTGGTAGATGGCCCAATCCCGCGGACGGAATTCCGGGCGGACGTGCACGATATGACAAAGAGGCCATAGCCCTTCGTTCGAGTAGCCATAATAATAGGCGTCCTCCTCTTCGCGGGTCAGCCAGACCCGGCGCAGAGTGTAGCGAGGGGATTCGGGCGGAACCCGGATGCGATTGTTCTCGTCGACGACATCGCGGTCGGCCTCGCCCGAACCGGCTGCGATCCAGGTCCCGCCCGCCGCGGCCATGACGGGATCCAGGGCGACCGTCATGCCGCTGGCCGGTCGTATGCAGCGGATGCCGTTATCGCCGTAGACGTGGATATAGGGCTCGCGATTGGAAACGATGATGAACTTGTGGCGGCCGACTTTCTCTTGCACGAGGCCCTTGAGCATTTGGGGCGTCCAGATCATGCGGCCTCCTTTCCCCCTTTGGGGAGATGGTGATTCGGTCCCATGGCCGGAGGACGAGAGCTAACGGCGAACGATGACCGGAAACGGATCTTCAATCCCCTCGGCCCGGAAGCGCGTCCTGACCCGCTTGATGTATTCGTGGCGGACGCGGTATTGGTCGACGAACGAAGCGACACGAAGGATGACGGTCGCCCCGACGTTGAAGTCACGAAGGTCGTTAAAGCGGACGAACGGCTCGAAGTCGGATACGCCGCCCGCCGTCTGGCGGAGGACGACTCGGGCCTCCTCAACCAGCGCTCGCTCGGCTCGCTCGAGATCGGCGCCGTAGCCGATCTTGACCTCGACCAGGAGAGCTTGGAACTTCTCCGGCAGGTTGTAGTTGGCCAGGATGCTCTCGGCCAACTTCTTGTTCGGGATGATGACAAGGTGGTTCTCGAGCGCCCGCAATGTGGTGCTGCGCCAGGTGATGTCGTTGACCGTCCCTTCTTCCCCCGAAGCCAGCCGGATGTAGTCGCCCCGCCGGATGTTCTTGGACATCAGGATGTTCAAGCCGGCGAAGAGGTTGGCCAGCGAGTCCTGCAAGGCCAGGGCGAAGGCCAGCCCGCCGATGCCGAGGGCGGTGATGATCGGGGCGATGGGGATGCCGATCTCGTCCAGGACGACAAGAAAGCCGACGATGACAACGACGATCACCGCCAGGTTGCGGAAGATGGTCGAGGGGATGCCGGCAGCCTTGGTCAGGTAGATCTCGGTCAGGCCGGAGGCGGCCCTGGCGACGAAGACCGTGACGGACAGGATGGCGGCCACAATGACCGCCCTTTCCAGCGGCAGGAAGAGGGCCGCCGGAACGGCCGCGACCCGGATCGCGGCGGCGATGCCGGCCAAGGCCACCCAGATCACGACCACCCCTCGCAGGGAGCGCACCAGGACATCGCTCCAGCCCGCGCCCTCGGCGAGGGAAATCCGATGCAGACGGCGGCAGATCAGCCTTTGCAGAAGCAGCCCCAGCAGCAGCGATCCGGCCGCGAGGCCCAAGGGGAGGGCGTGGCGGAAAAACGAGGCGACGACGATGTCCAAAGTCATTTTGCTGGGGAACTCCCGACGGAAGCGATCGCCTCCGCCTTCTCAACCTTAACGGATGAAGGCGGAAATGTCCAGTCGTTTTTCCTCAGCCCAACGGGCCGACCGCCTTCTCGACCTCGTCCAGGACCTCGCCCGTCCGAATCAGGGCCTTCATGGCGTTGTGATCGATGTGGAGCGGCCGGTCGATGTCGAGATGGTCGACATACCGGCGGACGACGGCCCGGGCCGTCCCGGTGCCCAGGCCGAAGGCGAAGGATCGGAAGTCCATGGCCTGGGCGGCGGCCATCATCTCAATGCCCAACACGCCGTAGGCGTTATCCAGGATCTGGACGGTCTTGAGGGCGGTATTCATGCCCATGGAGACGAAATCCTCCTGGTCGGCCGCCGCTGGGATGGACTGGATCGAGGCGGGCGCCGAGAGGATGCGCTGCTCGACGATCAGGTGGTCGGCCGTGTACTGGCTCAGCATCAGACCGGAGAACATGCCCGCGCCCGCGGTCAGGAAGGCCGGCAGGCCGCCGCTGAGGGCGGGGGTGGTCAGCCGGTTGAGCCGCCTCTCGGACAGGACGCAGACCATGGTCACGGCCGCCCCGATCATGTCCATCGGCAGGGCTACGGGCGTGCCCTGGAAGTTGGCTCCGGTCAGGGTGGTCTTGGATTCGGCCAGGAAGATGGGGTTGTCGCCGACGGCGTTGAGCTCGATCTCGACCTGCTTGCGGGCGTAGGCCACGGCGTCGTGCGCGGCGCCGATGACCTGCGGGGTCGAGCGCATGGAGTAGGCGTCTTGGACTTTGGTCTTCATCTTGCCGGTGGCCAGGTCGCCGCCGGCGAGGCACTTCATGATCGAGCGGGCCGAGCGCATGGCGCCGGCGAAGCCGCGCTCCTCATGGAGGCGGATGTCATAGGGCTTGAGGTTGGCGACCAGGGCCTCCAGCGACATGGCGCAGGTGATCTCGGCCTGCCGCAGCCAGCGGTCGATGTCGTGGAGGGCCAGGGCGCTGATGGCGGTCAGCAGGTTGGAGCCGTTGATGGCGGCCAGGCCGTCGCGGGCCTGCAGGCCGGGGACCGGAATCCCGGCCCGCTCCATCGCCGCCTGTCCCGGCAGCCGCTCCCCTGCGTAGAAGGCCTCGCCCTCGCCCATCAGCAGAAGCGCGATCTGGGCCATGGGGGCCAAGTCGCCGCAGGCTCCGACCGAGCCTTTGCTGCAGACGACGGGCGTCACCCCGGCGTTGAGCATGGCGGCCAGCGTCAGCGGGATCTCGGGGCGGCAGCCGGAGCGGCCCTTGGCGTGGACGTTGATCCGGCCGGCCATGGCCGCCCGGACGTGATCGATCGGGGCCGGGCGGCCGATGCCGGCGGCGTGGTTGTAGATGAGGTACTTCTGGAAGTCCTTGACCTGCTCGTCGGTCAGAACGACTTCGGAGAACTCCCCGATCCCCGTGTTGACGCCGTACATGATCTCGCGGGCCGCGATCTTCTCCTCGATCACCGCCCGGCAGGCCTTGATCTTCTCCAGCGAGGTCGGGGCGATCTCGACCTTCTCGCAGCCGCGGGCGATCGCCGCGAGCTTTTCCAGGGTCAGGGACCTACCGTCCAGAGTGATGGCCATGAGAGGCCTCCTTGATGCCCGGATCGGCATCTCCCCAGACCATGATGGCGTAGCCGCGCTGGAAGAAGAGCAGGGTGTCGAGGCGCGAGGCCAGCCAGAGGAAGGGGTAGATGACCTTGTAGATGCCGAAGGCTTTTTTTTGGGCGGCGAACTCGTCGCCGGTCGAGGGGCGGATGTGGCCGTCCCGAAGCTTGGCCTGGGGCTTGGTCGACAGGAAATTCACGTAGAGGGCGTTGAGAATGAGCTCGAGCAGCTCGGTGAAGAAGCGGGAGTAAGTGGCGCGGCCGGTGAGGCGCAGACCGGCGGCGGCGAACAGGCGGCGCAGGCCCGGCAGGCTGTAGCCCTCGCGCTTGTGGCCGTAGAACTCCAGCTTCAGGCCGACGGCGGGGCGGATCTTCTGCAGAAGGAAGAAGCCGCCGTCGTGGGGTGTGATCAAGAGGAAGCGGCCGCCGGGCTTGAGAACACGGCGAATCTCGGCCAAGGTCGCGGCGTCCTCGTCCACGTGCTCCAGGTAGTCCAGGCAGACAGCCTGGTCGAAGGCGCCGTCATGGAAGGGGAGGGAGGGGGAGCCCATCTGGACCAGATTGTCCTTGAGCAGGACCCGGCTGGAGCGCAGGTTGGTCAGGTCGAGATCGGTGGAGACCCAGGTGCCGCCCTTTTTCCGCAGGAAATAGCTCAGGACGCCCTGGGCGCAGCCCAGGTCGAGGATCCGCTCGCCGGGGCGGACCCGGAGGTGATTGTCGATGAGGTCGAGCTTCTCCTTCTTCTTGAGCGAGCGCTTGACGATCTGCAGCTGCCAGGGAACTTCTTCCACGACCAGGATTATATCAATAATCAATAATTAGGGGGACACCATACATAACTCCCGAATTCCCCGGATTCAGATGAATCCATTTGTTGACGCAAAACCGTCAACAAAGGAATCGGGAGTTATGTATGGTGTCCCCCAATTGGGTTGACTTGGCCGGTGGGGTTGGCCCACAATGGCCCAAGGAAGAGACATGCGCTACAAGATGGTCATCGTCGGCGGCCTGGAGACCAACTGCTATCTGGTGTACTGCCCCGGGACGAAGGAATGCGCCGTGGTCGACCCGGGGGCGGACGCCGAAAAGATCTATCCGGTCATCGCCGAAGAAGGGCTCCGCCCGACCCTGCTCATCAACACCCACGGCCACATCGACCATATCGGGGCCAACCGCAACATCATGGACAAGTACGGCGTACCCCTGCTTATCCATGCCGCCGACAAGGACCTGCTGGGCAGGATGCAGAACCTCGAGCTGAGCCTCTTCCTGGGGGCCCAGGACTCCCCCCCGGCCGACCGGCTCCTGGCCGACGGCGACGAGATCGTCATCGGCAACGGCAAGCTGCTTGTCCTCCATACTCCCGGCCATACCCCGGGCAGCATCGGGCTTCTGGGCGACGGCTTTCTCCTCTCCGGCGACACCCTCTTTTTCGAGGGCGTCGGCCGGACCGACCTGCCCGGCGGTGATCAGCGCAAGCTGGAGGCCAGCATCCGGGACAAGCTTATGGTCCTGCCCGACGATATCGTCGTCCTGCCGGGGCACGGACCCCTGACCACCATCGGCCGGGAGCGTCCGGCCAACATCTACCCGGCATGACGGCGCTGCGCGGCCCCGACGATCCCGCCGCGCTGCTGGCCGCCTTCCGGTCTTTCCTCGGCGTCGAGCGGGGTCTGGCCGTCAACACGCAGCGCGCCTATGCCCGCGACCTGGGGAAGCTTTTCACTCACCTGGAAAAGACCAAGACGTCCTGGGACCGGGCCGCGGAAGCCGACCTGGTCCATCTGGTCCATGACGAGAGCCGGGCCGGGCTCTCGCCCCGCTCGCTGGCCAGGCTCATCTCGGCGCTCAAGGCTTTTTACCGCTGGGCCGTCCTGGAGGGGCGTCTGGAGAGGAGCCCGGCCCTCAACCTGACCTCACCCAAGGCTTGGCAGTCCCTGCCCAAGTTCCTTCAAGTCCGGGAGGTGGAGGCGCTCCTGGCCCAGCCCGACCCGTCCGATGCCCGGGGCCTCCGCGACAAGGCCATGCTCGAGGTCATGTATGCGGCCGGCCTGCGCGTCTCGGAGCTGGTCGGATTGAGGCTCCAGGACGCCCGCCTGCGGGACAGCTTCCTGCTCTGCCGCGGCAAGGGGAACAAGGAGCGGATCGTGCCGCTGGGCAAGTCGGCCATCAGCTCGGTCGAGCGATACCTGTCCGAGTCGCGGCCCCGTCTGGCCAAGGGGTCGAGCGAGACGCTCTTCCTGACCCGCCGCGGGACGGCGTTCACCCGGCAGGGCTTCTGGAAAGTCCTCAAGATATACGCCCTGGCCGCCGGGCTGGCCGGCAAGGCCCATCCCCACGTCCTGCGGCACTCCTTCGCCACCCACCTCCTCGAGAGAGGCGCGGACCTGCGCTCGGTCCAGATGATGCTCGGCCACAGCCAGATCACCACCACCCAGATCTACACCCACGTCAGCCGCGAGCGCCTCCGAAAAGTGTACGACAAGTTCCACCCGCGGGCGTGATATCCGGTTATTGTCTCGTCTTGAAAAAAAGCTACTCTTCGTGCGGCGTGATGGACACCGTGACCACGGCCTGGTGCGACTGAGTCGCCAGGAGATTGCGGGCCGGGCCCGGCATCCAGTCGCGGTCGCTCCAGGTCCAGGCGTACTTGCGGACCTCGGGGCCCTTGAGGATGGCCGAAAGGGGCAGCTCGATCCGGTTCGAGCCCTTGCGGATGTTGAGGTCGTAGGGCCGGCCCGGCGCCCCCATCCCGCTTCCGGCCGAGGCCGGCAGGAGAAGCGGGAAGACCTCATCGGCCGGGGCCCGGGGAACGACGAATCCCTGGACCGCGAAATCGACCAGCAGGGCCTGTCCGTGGCCCATGACATAGTTGATGCGCAGCTCCGGGCGGGCGCCGAAGTCGGACGTCTTCAGCACCTCCAAGGCCTCGCCGCGCAAGGCTCGCTCCTCGGCGTCCCATTTCTCCAGAGTGCATTCCTTGTGCAGGAGGAGGAAGTCCTCGTCATCCCTTTCCATCAGTCCCAGCCAGTGGGACCGCAGCGCGAAGCTGCCTTCGTGGCGCTCGTCGCCGCCTTCGAGGCTGTAGCGGCCCTCCGCCTCGACGATAATCTGAATATCCCACTTGGCGGGCAGGGAACGGCCATGCGGATTCGCGGCTGCCGCTGCGCAGAGGGCCAGGCAGGGGATGATCCTGAGGATCCGCCGTCCACTCACGCTTCTCATGATTCTATTTTAGCCGCTCCCGGGGCCTTAGAAAAGCCCGGCAGCCCGCACTTGTTGAACGATCCGGCTCGGGAAAAGCGCGCTTTTCTCCCCGCTTCCGGAAGCGGGGCCGAAGCAGATCATGCCTCCGGCGTAAAGGCGCTTTACGGGGGTTAGCGCTGGTAACCGGCCTGTGCGGACTTGCCAGGGGGGAATGGGAGCCGCCTTTTGGCACGGGAATTGCTCTCTTTTGAGGCGTTGAGTCTCCTCTGGGGAAGAGGGGCGGCCCGGCCGCTCCTCTTCCCGCCTCCAATCCCCTTGACAAGGCAGTCCAGGGAGCGTATCCTGTCCGAGTTTACTGGTCGGTATTATTAACAAACCGCAGAGTTCAGTCCCGAAAGAGTGAAGCTTTGGAATCCATCCATTCTGATCAGCGGAGCGACCGCGAGCGCAAGCGGCGCCTGGTGAACCGGGACGCTATCCTGCACGCGGCCGAGTCTGTCATCCTGCGCAAGGGTTTTTCGGACACCTCCATGGACGATGTGGCGGCCGAGGCCCAATTCTCCAAGGCCACCCTCTACCGGTATTTCAAGAGCAAGTCCGAGCTGATGCTGGACATCATGATCCATTATCTGGACGATCTCGAGAGGCGGCTGGAAGAAATCCGGACGACTCCGGGCCGCTCCGTGCGGGAGAGGCTCCAGGACACGTTCGCCTGCCTTCTCTCCTACATGGAAGACAAGGAGGGCCTGTCCAGGGTCTTCCTGGCCGATCCCGGTTTCCACAAAATCGTCCCCATCCTGTTCGAGGCGACCGATCAGACCGACGATTCCGCCCCGGCCTGCTCTTTCCACCACGCGGCCTTCACGGACCATATTCGGTCTCACGGCCAGGCCATCGCCCAGGGCTGGGAAAGGCTTCTGGCCGAAGGCGTGGCCGGCGGGGAGTTCCGCTCCCTTGATGTTCCGGCGGCCGCGCTTTTCGTCAGCGCGGTCCTGCAGGGGGTTTTCAGCCAGCGATTCTGGTCGGAGGGCAAACCCGGCCTGTCCGATGACGTATCACTCATTTTCGACTTTCTCTGGCATGGAATCATAGCCCGGGCCGCCGGGCAAGGAGTTGAATGATGAAAAGAGCCGCCGCTCTATTTGGCTTGTGGGCCATTCTGGCCTCCGGCCTGGCCGCCCCGGCCGCCGCGGGCCAAACCTCTTCGCAGGAAGCGCTGACCCTGACCCTGGAGGACAGCATTCGCCTGGCCCTCCAGCAGAATCCTTTCTATATGGCCGAAAAGGCCAAGGAGGACGCGGCCTCCGCGTCCGTCCGCGAGGCTGTCTCCGGATTCTTCCCATCCGTCAACGCCCAGGGCACCAACATCCTGGACAAGAAGGTCTTCTCTATCACCTTCCCCTCGTTCATCCCCGGCGAGCCCCCGACCAAGGTCAAGATGGACTTCAGCCGGGCCTATCAGATGACCTTGAACTTCAGCCTGCCCCTGTTCATGGGCGGGCGTCTGGTCTCGGGCTACAAGCAGGCCGGCTTGAACCTGGATTCGACCCGGGAGGGCATCCGGCGCACCCAGCAGGAGACCGTCTACAACGTCAAGAGGGCCTTCTACGGCGTTCTCCTGGCCCGGGCCTTCGTGGACGTGACCGCCGAGGCGGTCGAGCTGGCCGAGAAGCACGTCAAGAACGTCCGCAACCTCTTCGAAGCGGGCATGGCCACCAAGTTCGACCTGCTGCGGTCCGAGGTCCAGGCCGCCAACCTCAAGCCCCAGCTGATCCGGTCCCGCAACGGCCTGCGCGCCTCCGAGCTCGGGCTCAAGACCCTGCTCGGGCTGGACCTGGCCAGGCCCATCGAGGTCAAGGGCGACCTCAGCCTGAAGGCCGTGGACGTCAACACGGACGAGAACATCGCCAAAGCCCTGACCCAGCGGCCCGAGCTCAACCAGCTCCGCTACCAGAAGCTCATGGCTTCGGAGATGGTCAAGATGGCCAAGGCCGCGTACCTGCCGACCCTGGCCGTCGGCGGCGCCTACAACATCTGGGCCGACAAGCTCAAGCTCGGGCGCGACATCTGGGAAGACTACTACCAGATCAACCTGGTCCTCAGCTTCCCCATCTTCAACGGCTTCGTCAACAGCGCCAAGCTGGCCCAGTCCAGGGCCGCCCTCAAGCAGATCGAATACAGCCGGCAGGGCCTGGCCGAGACGGTCAAGCTCGAGGTCCAGACGGCGGTGCTGGGCTTGCAGCAGGCCCGCGAGTCGCTCCTGTCCCAGGAGAAGAACGTCGAGCAGGCTCTGGAAGCCGTCCGCATCGCCGAGCTCAACTATACCGAAGGCCTGGCCACCAACCTGGACGTCAGCTCGGTCCAGGTGGCCCTGAGCGAGGCCCGGTCCAACTACACCCAAGCCCTCTACGACTACGCCGTGGCCCTGGCCGAGCTGGAAAAAGCCGTCGGCCTGAACCAGGACGCCTTCGAGAAGGCCCTCTAATGAACGCGAATTCCGAACGGAGATCCATGATGAAAACCCTACGCACCGCCGCCCTGATCCTCCTCGCCATGGTCCTGACCCTGCCGGCCTGCAAGCCGGCCGCAAAGGCCGCCGCCGGCGCGGCTGCGGCCGCCCCCGTGGCTACGGCCGTGACGGCTGTCACGGCCGCCCGGCAGACCGTCTCCGAAAAGCTGACCTACACCGGGACGCTGGAGCCCTGGCGCAAGATCGGCATCGCCCCCGAGTCGGGCGGCAAGATCGCCCGCATCCTGGTCGAGGAAGGCCAGCGCGTGGGCGCGGGCCAGGTCCTGGCCGAGCTGGACACCGAGACCGTCCGGCTCCAGCTGGCCCAGGCCGAGGCTGGGCTGGCGGTGGCTCAGGCCAACCTCCAGAACGCGATCAAGACCAAGGAGCGGATGGACCGGCTGATGGCCCAGAAAGCCATCTCCGACCAGCAGTACGAGCAGGCCAAGCTGGGCTTCGATGCCGCCCAGGCCCAAGCCGCCCAGGCCCAGGCCGTGGTCAACATGGCCCGTCACGTCCTGGAGACGGCGACCATGAAAGCGCCCTGGTCCGGCCTGGTGGCCTCCAAGAACTCCCAGGTCGGCGACGTCATCAATCCGATGATGGGTGGGTACGGGGCCGCTTCCGGAGTCGTGACCTTGATGGACGACTCCCGGATCAAGGTCGTGGTCGAGGTCACCCCCGGCGACATCAGCCGCCTGCAGAGGGGCCGCCCGGCCATCGTCAGGGTCAGCAACGGCGAGACCGCCGACTACGCCGGGACCGTCTCGGTCGTCAACATGAGCGCCGACCCGATGTCCAAGAAGTTCCGGGTCGAGATCGAAGTCCCCAACTACGGCTTGAAGCTGAGGACGGGGGTCTTCGGCACGGTCCTCTTCGACGTCCAGTCGCACCAGAACGCCCTGGCCGTGCCGCAGAAGGCCGTCCTGGAAGGGAAGCACGTCTTCCTGGCCGAGAACGGCAAGGCGGTCAAGAAGGAGATCACCCTGGGCCTCAAGAACACGACCATGATCGAGGTGTTGGACGGGCTCAAGGAAGGCGACCTGGTCATCGTCGAGGGCAACTTCGGACTGATCGAAGGCTCCCCGGTCGAAATCAAGAAGTGAGCCGGCCATGAAGCTTCCGGAATTCGCAGTCAACAAGCGCGTCACGACGGCCATGATGGCCATGATCCTGGTCGTCGTGGGCGCCATCTCCTACACCCGGCTGGGGCTGGATCTGTTCCCCGATCTGGAATACCCCACGGTCTCGGTCATCACCAGCTACAAGGGCGCCTCTCCGGAGGATATCGAAAACAGCATCACCCGACCGTTGGAGCAGGTCGTCTCTTCGGTCAACCGGGTCAAGAAGCTGACCTCCGCGACTTCGGAGGGCGCCTCGATCCTGTCGGTCGAGTTCGAGTGGGGCACGGAGCTCGACTTCGCCGCCCAGGACCTGCGCGACCAGATCGGGTTGTACAGGAACTACCTGCCGGCGGGTGTGGACGATCCCCTGATCGTCAAGTTCAACATGGGCCAGATGCCGGTCGCCTTCTGGGGCATTACCGGCAACCGCCCGATGACGGAGCTGAAAAACCTGATCGAGGACGAGGTCGCCCTCCGGCTGGAGCGGATTGACGGCGTCGCCTCGGCCCAGACCGTGACCATGGACATCCGCGAGATCCTGATCGACGTGGACAAGCGGGCCCTGCAGACGCTGAACCTGTCCCTGACCCAGGTCCTGGGCGCCCTGGCCCTGGACAATTCCAATATGCCGGCCGGCCACCTGGTCGAGCGGCATACCGACTTCCTGGTCCGGACCCTGGGCGAGTTCAAGTCCCTGGACGACATCCGGGCCACGGTCGTCGGCGCCACGGCCAAGGGCAGCCCCATCTACGTCCGGGACGTGGCCGAGGTCCGCGACACCCTCAAGGAGACGCGCTACGTCGGCCGCATCGCCGGCCAGAGCGGCGTCTTCCTGTTCGTCTCCAAGCGGTCCGGGGCCAACACCGCCATCGTCGGAGAGGCCGTCAAGAAGGCCATCGAGCCCCTGATCGCGTCTCTTCCGCCCGACGTCAAGTTCCACATGGTCATGGACCAGTCCGACATGATCGGCAAGGTGACTAAGAACACGGGCGCCACCGCCTTGCAAGGCGGCCTCCTGGCCATCGTCCTGATCTTTCTCTTCCTCTGGAACTGGCGGCCGACCCTGATCATCGGCATCTCCATCCCCCTGTCCATCATCACCACGTTCATCGCCCTCTTTGCAGCCGGCTTCACCCTCAACGTCATGACCCTGGGCGGGCTGGCCCTCGGCATCGGCATGCTGGTGGACAACTCCATCGTCGTCATCGAGAACATGTTCCGCCACGTCCAGCTGGGCAAGGACGCCAAGGCGGCGGCCAAGGTCGGCGCCTCCGAGGTCGGCATGGCCATCACCGCCTCGACCCTGACCACCATCGTCGTTTTCCTGCCCCTGACCTTCGCCCAGGGCATCACCGGCAAGCTGACCACGGGCCTGGCCCTGTCCGTCGTCTTCTCTCTGGTCTCTTCGCTCTTCGTGGCCCTGACCGTCGTGCCCATGCTGGGCTCGATCCTCTTCAAGCGCCGGAAGAGCGACGCTTCCACGATACGCCATACCATCGGTCGCGACTTCAGCCGTCCCCAGGCCGTCTACCGCAAGGGATTGAGCTGGTCCCTGGCCCACCGCAAGACCGTCGTCTTCGGCACCCTGGGCCTGTTTGCGGCTTCGATCGCCCTGATCCCCGTCCTGGGCACGGAGTTTATGCCGAGCATGGACATGGACATGATGATCTTCAAGCTGACCGCCCCGGTCGGCACCTCCCTGGCCGAGACCGACCGCATCGGGACGATTATCGAGAACATCATCGCCGCCCAGCCCGAGGTCAAGATCGTCAGCTACCAGGCCGGCAGCTCGACCGAGGACAATCCCGGGGACGCCGGCTTCGGCGGCGCCCCCACCGGCCCGCACGAGGCCCAATTTTTCATCGGGCTCAAGCCCCTGGAGGAGCGCAAGGTCAGCAACCTGGAGGTCCAGGAGCGCTTCCGCCGCCTGATGCCCAAGTTCGACAACGTCAAGATCGAAGCCATGGACATGATAGGCAGCTTCATGGGCGGATCCTCCACTCCCGTCGAGATCAAGATCTTCGGCCAGGAGCTGGACGACCTGCGCCGTTACGCCGACGACGTCGTGGCCCGGATCAAGGATGTGCCCGGCATCCGGGACGTGACCCACACCCTGGCCCAAGCCAAGCCCGAGTATCACATCCGGATCGACCGCGACCGGGCGGCCCGCTTCGGCCTGACCGTCAACCAGGTCGAGTCCGCCGTCCAGATGGCCACCCTGGGCCAGATCGCCACCCGCTACCGGGAGGCCGGCGACGAGATCGACGTCCGGGTCCGCTTCAAGAGCGAGTTCCGCGACACCATCCAGGCCGTCTCCACCATCCCGATCCTGACCCCGGCCGGGTCGTCCATCACCTTGGACCAAGTGGCCGACGTCCAATCGGGCCAGGGGTCCATCCAGATCACCCGTGAGAACCAGACCCGCCGGGTCTCGGTTACGGCCAACATCGCCGAGCGCGATCTGGGCAGCGTCGTCCGGGACGTCAAGGCCCGCATCGTCCCCATCGAAAAGGGCTTGCCGGCCGGCTACTTCCTCGAGTTCGGCGGCGCCTATGAGAGCATGAACGAGGCCTTCGTGACCCTGGCCGGCGTCTTCGCCCTGGCCATCCTGCTCATCTACATGGTCATGGCTTCGCAGTTCGAGTCCCTCAAGCACCCCTTCATCATCCTGTTCACCATCCCCCTGTGCCTCATCGGGATCGTCCTCGGCCTGCTCATCGCCGGCCGGACGATCAGCATGCCGGTCATGATCGGGATCATCATCCTGGCCGGAGTCGCGGTCAACAACGCCATCGTCATGATCGACTACACCAATCAACTCTGGCGGGGCGGGATGGACAAGCGGAAGGCGATCCTGGAGGGCTCCGTCACGCGTCTGCGGCCCGTCCTCCTGACGGCCCTGACGACCATCCTGGGGACCTTCCCGATGGCCATCACGGCATCCTCGGGCTCCGGGATGCTCAATCCGCTGGGCATCACCCTCCTGGGAGGGCTGACCGCGACGACGCTCCTGACCCTCTTCGTCATCCCGGTCATGTACAGCCTGTTCGAGAAAGTCCGCTTCCGGGAGAAGAAGGCGAAGGCCGGCCTCTCGCCTACGACTTGAAGCGCAGCAGGGCTCCGATCTGGCCGTAGCGGTCCAGCCGCGAAGGCGGCTGGACGTTGCGGATGTGGGCGTCCCTGCGCATGGCCGCCTCGATGGCCTCGTCCACGACGTCGAGCACGGTTTCGGTCTTGCGTTCGCAAGCCGGGCACTTGATCTCGTCCTCGGGGTAGAGGAGCTTGCAGCGGGGGCAGCTCCGCCCGGGGGCCGAGAAGCCCTTGGTCACGATCAGGGTTTGGACCTCGCCCATGGCCAGGGCCCTGAGGCTGTCCTTGAGGCCGGAGCAGGCCCGGCCGCCCTTCTCCAGCTCGGCCGTGAACTGCTTGATCACGGCCTCCTCCTCGGACTTCCGGATGGCCCTCTCCAGGGCCATGGTTTCCTTCAGCACGACGTCGGGGGAGTCGGACGGCTTGGCCCTCAGCCAGCCCCGCAAGCGCTCCTTGACGTAAGGGTGCAGGTGGGGCTCGATCTCGGAGACCAGGTTGTCCGGGCAGCCCAGGACGAAGCCGTTGAAGCCGTTCTTCTTGAACATCTCGAAGGTCTTCTGGGCGGCCTTCTTGTAGTGCTCCTGCACGGCTGCTTCGACATGGCGCTCGATGCGCCGGGCCTCCTCGCGCTCCCCGCCCCCCTTGACCATCTTGGGCACCTCGCTTTTCATCTCGTCGAGAAGGGCGATCTCGCCCGTGGCCGCGGCATACCACTTGGCCTCCCGCCGGTCGACCAGGAAAGCGACCAGGCGGCGGTATTCGCCCAGGATCTGAGTCAGGGGACGGATATAGGGGTTGCGGTCGAAGACGATCCGGCTGCGCGGCGCTTCGGGCAGGGCCAGGACTTCGAGGAACTTCTCTCCCGAGCAGGCGTAGACGGCTAAACCGGGGGAGCCGGAGCCGGCATCTCCGGCGGCCAGCTCCTGGGCCTTGTCCAGGTCGGCGGCCAAGCTGGCCTTCTTCTCCTTGGACGCGTCCAGGGCCTCCAGGCGGGCCCGGGCCTCGGCCAGCAGGTTCTTGGCCGCGACGAGGATCTCCTTTTTGCTGGAGCGGCTCTTGTCGGTATCCAGGAAGAGCGACAGGGTCAGGAACTTCTCGCTGCGGAACCGGGACAGCGCTTCGACTTGCGAGCGGCTGGAGAATTTCATGAAGCCTCCTGCGATGGGATCAGCCCCGCGGACGCGGGACGGGTGATGGGCGGAAAGACACGGACCCATCCGACACAAGATCAACCCCGGAATTTATGGGCGCCCCTTCTGCGACCAAGCCTTCGACGCGTTCCCGCGATAACGAGACGGTCATGCAAGACTAACATAAGGGCAGGGGGAGGGCTTTGTCAAGCGACGCTTCGTCGTCCTCGTTACAACCGGCGTTTCGCCAGTCGTCGCGAGGACCGCCGCGCCCACGCTAGGGCCCGCGGCCCGGAATTAGCCCTTGGGCATGGCCATGGTCACGAAGACCATGACGAAGATGGCCACGGTCTCGATGATGCCGATGGCCATGAGGTAGTTGGCGAAACCCTTGCCCGTCTCGCCCAGGGCGTCGGCGGCTTTGGCTCCGATCTTGCCCTGGATGAAGGCGGACAAGCCGATGGCCAGGCCGGCCAGGGCGCCGACCAGAAGGGGGGCTAGCCCGGCCTCGGCCGGCCAGGGCGCCTTGCGGATGGCGTCCCGGACCAGGAAGCCGTAGAAGGTCTGGGACAGGGGCGCTCCGACGAAGGCGACCATGATGAAGGGGGCGGCCTTGTTCAGGCTGAAGGCCTTCTTCCAGGCGCCCACGGCGGCCATGCCGGCCGCGCCGATGCCCAGGGCTGAGCCGACGGCGGCGAAGACGAGGGAGGCGTTAAAATCGCCGAGTCCAGGGATCATGATCTTTCCTTTCCTTCCAAATTTCGTCCCCGTTCCTCCGCCTCGACGCCGCCGAAGGGGTCGTAGCGCAGGCCGGTCCACTGCTGGCCGAGGTGGTTGGAGAACTCGAGCATGTTGAGGCGCACGCCGTGGACCAGGACGGACATTCCTCCGAGGACGAGGTTGAGGGAATGGCCGAAGAGCAGGACCACGGCGGCCAGGACGGCCTGGCCGACGGAGCGGACGCCGGAACCGACGGCCATGGCATTGAAGCTGCCGGCCACCGTCAGCGAGGCGAAGCCGACGGCGAAGAGCCGCAGGTAGGACATCAGATCGGAGAACGTGCCGATGACGCTCAAGGGCAGGTCGACCAGGGTGGTCATGATTCCCTTGAGCACCCGCCTCTGGAAATTGCTGAAGAGCAGGGCCAGGAGGATGCCCCCGATAAGGAGCGGTCCGAAGATTCCCGGTAAGGGCTTTCCGGAGACGAGGTTCCCGACCAGGAAGAAGACCGCCCAGACGATGGCGATCCAGCCGACCTGGCCCAGGAAGCGCGGCGAGGGCCACAGGCGGACGACGTTGAGCAGGTGGGCCAGGGTCAGGTGGGCCAGCCCGATGATGAAGCAGAGGTACATCATAAAGGCCGAGTTGGCCTCGACGAAGCCGTCCAGCCGCGGCACCACCAGGCTGCGCAGGACCGGGAGGCGGGCGATGGCGGCCGAACCGAAGTAGACGCCGCTGAGGGCCCCCCAGACGATCGTCGATGCGCTGAACAGGATCATCATCCGGAAGATATCCGGCGACGTCCCGGGCTTGGCCTTGTGCCGGGCCCAAAGGGTCGCGCCCAGGAGGAGCCATCCGTAGCCGGCGTCCCCGATCAGCAGGGCGAAGAAGAGGCTCAGAAAGCCCAGGAACCAGGGGCTGACGTCGGCCTCGGCGTAGCCGGGCAGGGTGCCCATGAACTTGAGAAGCGGTTGAATGGCCCGGATCCAGCCCGGGTTGCGGATCAGGGTCGGTACCCCGGCCGGATCGTCGGGCGCGGCGGCCAAGTACCCCCAGCTCTCGGCCTCGGCCAGAGCCTTCACCTTGGCGGCCGTTTCGGACGGGCAGAACCCTTCCAGGTAGGAGACGTCTTCCTCGAGTCCCAGACCGGCCCGGACACGGGCGAACTCCGCGCTTAGCCGGAGACGCTTGGCGTAGGCCAGAACGGCGTCTCGTCGCCCGGCCAAGGCCTTCGTCTCGCGCTCGATTTCCGCCAGGGCGGTCCGTCCGGAGGCGATCTCGGCCTCCAGCTGGGCTACTTCGATCTTGGGGACCGGCTCTTCCTTGAGCTCTAGACCGGCTTCTCCGCCCCGGGTCAGCCAGGCCAGGCGGATGCGGCCCTTGTCCCGGCCGATGACGAAAGCTTGCCCATGTTCCGGAAGGCGTTTGAGGGCCGCCGTGTCGGCCGAGTAAAGGCGGATCTTCAGGTCTGCTTTGGCCAGGCTTTCGAGGCCGGCCCAGGAGGGATCGCCCCACTCCCTTAGGCGGGCCCTCTGATCTTCCGCTTCCCGCAGGCGGGTCCGGCGCTCGTCGCGTCGGATGTCGAGGGCCAGGAGGGCGTCGACGACCGACCGGCCATCCGNNCCCGCCCGGCCGTCCCGCCTCCGGCCCGATCAAGGCCAGAGCCTTTTCCAGCCGTGCGGACTGCTCGGCCAGGCCGTCCATCTCGGCCGAGCCCGGCTCCCGGACGGGCGTGACGTGGACCACGCCCAAGCGGCGCAGCCGGCGGAGGGCTTCTTCCGTCCCGCCCTTGGCCACGAGAAGGACCAGCCGCTTCATCGGCACGATCATGCCGGGCTCCCGGCCGCCTCGGCGGCGCGCTTTCTCTCGATCTTGGACTTGGCGATCTTGCCCCGTACGACCTCGGCCGTCCGCAGGTCGCCCAGGAATATCTGGATGACCCGGATAGCCTCGCGAGCCTCGGGGATCTTCACTTCCTCAAACAGCTTGATCCGCTGGATGGTGGTCCGCAGCTCCCGCCGCAGGATGGCCTGCTGTTCCAGGGCCACACCAATGGCCACCCGGGCCTTGGCCTCCTCCCGCAGCACGGGAAGGGCCCGATCAACCCAGAGGGGGGTGTTCATGAAGTCGTAGCGAGGCTCTTCGAACTCGACCCCTTCCAAGACTGGGATGGCGATGCCGGCAATGTTTCCGGCCGATGTTCGGATGTGACGGACCTTGACCCAGTCGCCGATATCCGTCTCCTCGGCCAGGACCGCCACCCAGGGTTTGACGGACTCTTCCCGGTCCAGGCTCTCTCGCTCCATCTCGTCGATGCGGCCCTGGACGCGCCGGATTTCGGCCAGCAGCTGCTGCTTCTTGAGCTCCAGCGTGGGCAGAAAGCGGAGGTAGCGCTTCAGGTCGTCCTTCTGGCGCTTGAGTCCGCCCTTGGTCAGCTGGGCTTTGGCCATAGTCGCCGCCTACTCCGTCTTCTCCGGATGCCGGGGCCAGAACTCCTCGATCAGGTCGGTCCGCAGGCCCGTTTCTTCGGGCTTGAAGCAGTCGGCCAGGATGGACCAGCCGAGGTCGAGAGCCTTCTCCAGGGGGATGTTGACGCGGAGGTCCATCATGCCGGCCTCGAAGCGGCGTCCGTACTTCAACAGCTTCTCGTCCCAGGGGCTCATCCGGAAGCCCATGGATCTCTTTTCCTCGGCCTCGCGGGACTGGGCATAGAGCCGGATCATACCGTCCATGATGGCCCGGTGATCCTTGCGGGTCTTGCCATTGACCATCTGCTTCAGCCGGCTCAGGCTCCCGAAGGGCTCGATGCGTCCGTGCCGCAGGTAAAACTGACCCTCCGTGATGTACCCGGTGTTGTCGGGAACCGGGTGAGTGACGTCGTCGCCCGGCATCGTGGTGGCGGCCAGGATGGTGATCGAGCCGGCCCCCTCGAAGTCCACCGCCTTCTCGTAGCGGGCGGCCAGCTGGCTGTAGAGGTCGCCGGGGTAGCCGCGGTTGGAGGGGACCTGCTCCATGGTGATGGCGATCTCCTTCAGGGCATCCGCGAAGTTGGTCATGTCCGTCAGCAGGACCAGGACGCCCTTGCCGTCCAGGGCGAAGCGCTCGGCCACGGCCAGGCACAGGTCCGGGATCATCAGGCCCTCGACCACGGGTTCGGCGGCGGTGTGGACGAAAAGGATGGAGCGGGTCAGGGCTCCTCCCTCTTCCAGAGCCAGGCGGAACTTCATGTACTCATCGAATTTCAGCCCGATGCCGCCCAGCATGATGATGTCGACTTCGGCCTGCAGGGCGATGCGGGCCAGCAGCTCGTTGTACGGCTCGCCCGAGACCGAGAAGATGGGCAGCTTCTGGGAGGCCACCAGCGAGTTGAAGACATCGATCATCGGGATGTTGGTCCGGATCATGCGGCGGGGGATGATCCGCTTGGCCGGGTTGACCGGCGGCCCGGCCACCGGGATGAGGCAGTCGGCCAGGTCGGGGCCGTTGTCGCGCGGCCGGCCGCTGCCGGAAAAGACCCGGCCGAGCATGTCGGGGGAGAAGGCGGCCTGCATGGGATGGCCGAGGAACTCGACCTCGTCCCGGGTGGAGACGCCGCGGCTCCCGGCGAAGACCTGGAGCGAGACGATGTCGCCGTCGAGCTTGATGACCTGGGCCAGGGAGCTGCCGCGGCGCGAGGCGACCGTGGCCAGCTCCTCGTAGGAGACTCCCTCGGCCTGGACCGTGATGACGTTGCCGGTGATGCTGAGGACCTTGTTGTGGATCTTACGCATGGCGGGGGGCTCCCTGGAGCAGGCCGGCGATAGCCAGCTCTTTCTCGGCGAAGGACGGGGCGTCCGGAGCTTGGGCGTTCCAGTCCAGGAACAGGCGGCGCAGGTCGTGGAAGAAGGCCCGGGCCTGCTCCTTGTCCTCGAAGGCGAAGGCCGAGGACAGGACGGCATCGATGGTATCGGCCGTTTTCTGCTGCCGGGCCGGCGGCGTTGCGGCGTCGACCGGGTCGAAGGCGTTCTGCTGGAGATAGACGGCGTCCAGAAACTCGGATTTGAGATAGACCGTGAAATCGTCGAGCGAGGTGCCTTCCTCGCCCACAACCATCATCATCTGGTGGACCTCGGCCCCCTTGGCCAGCACCTCCCTGGCCCGCCGGACGACCCCCGGGGAGACTGTGCCGGCGTACTTGGACCAGCTGTCCAGGGGGTGGATGGCCGGGTAGCGGCGGGCGTCGGACCGCTCGCGGGACAGGCCGTGGAAGGCCCCGACCACCTTGAGGGTGGCCTGGGTGACGGGCTCCTCGAAGTTGCCCCCGGCCGGGGAGACCGTGCCGCCGATGGTCAGGCTGCCCCGGCCGCCCGACTCCAGCACGACCAGGCCGGCCCGCTCGTAGAACTCGGCGATCCGCGATTCGAGGTAGGCCGGGAAGGCCTCCTCGCCCGGGATCTCCTCCAGCCGGCCCGAGACCTCGCGCATGGCCTGGGCCCAGCGGGAGGTGGAGTCGGCCAGGAGCAGGACGTCCAGGCCCTGCTGGCGGTAGTACTCGCCCAGGGTGGCGGCCGTGTAGACCGAGGCCTCGCGGGCCGCGACCGGCATGGACGAGGTGTTGGCGATGATGATGGTCCGCTCCATCAGCGAGCGGCCGGTGCGGGGGTCGGTCAGGGTGGGAAATTCCCGCATCGTCTCGACGATCTCGCCGGCCCGCTCGCCGCAGGCGGCGATGATGACGATGTCGACGTCGGCGTAGCGGCTGGTGATCTGCTGCAGGACGGTCTTGCCCGCCCCGAAGGGGCCGGGGATGCAGTAGGTGCCGCCCTTGGCCACCGGGAAGAAGGTGTCGATGATCCGGACCTTGGTGGTCAGGGGATCGACCGGCAGAAGCTTCTCCCGGAAGGCCCGGACCGGCATCTTGATCGGCCAGTCGAAGGACAGGAGCCCGTCGCGTCGCTCGCCCCGGGCGCCGCGCAGAACGGCCGCCGCGTCCCGGATCCGGGCCGGTCCGGCCGGGCGGACGCTCTCCACGGTCCACTCGCCGGCCCAGTCGAAGGGAACCAGGATGTGGTGGCGGAACTGGGTCTCCGGCACGAAGCCCAGGAAGTTTCCGGCCCGGACGACGTCGCCGGCCTTGACCAGGGGCTTGAAGTCCCAGCTCCGCTCGGGATCGAGCGCATCCAGGGAGATGCCCCGGGGCAGGAAGTACCCGAAGCGCTCGGCTACCTGGGGCAGGGGATTCTGCAGCCCGTCGTAGATCTGGCCCAGAAGGCCCGGCCCGAGCCGGACCGACAGCAGCTCGCCGGTGAAGTCGACCGAATCGCCCACCTTCAGTCCCTTGGCGCTCTCGAAGATCTGGAGGTAGGCGGTGTTGCTCCGGATGCGGATGACCTCGGCCTTGAGCCGTTCATCGCCTTGGATCGCGTAGCCGACCTCGTTCTGGGTGACGGCCCCCTCGAAGGAGGCCGTGATCATGTTGCCGTTGATGCCGGTGATGTGTCCTGTCATGGTTTTCAGCTTGTCCGACCGGTGAGATTGCGGTAGGCCGCCAGGCCCCGCTCGGCGTCGTAGGCGGCCAGCCGGGCCGCGATCTGCAGCTTGAGATGGTAGGCGACGGCGGCTTCGAGGTCGAAATGATGCCCGGCTTCCTCCGCCTCGAGCCGGTCCCAGCGCCAGCCGAGGAGCTTGCGCTCGACCTCCAAGGGATCGCCTTCCCGGACCAGGCCGGCAGGGAAGGAAGTCCGCGTCTCGCGGCCTTCCAGGCGGGCCCGCCGCCATTCGGCCAGCTCGGTCCGGAAGCCTCTCTCGAACTCCTTGAAGCGGTCGAGGAAGCGGCAGCCGGCGGGCTCGTCCGAGAGGTCGAAGAGCAGAGCCCGCCGCAGGGTCGCGGCATCCCCGCGGGTCAGCCATTTGTCGGCTTCGGCGAGGAAGGCGGGGACAGAGATCCCCGGCTCCTTCCCGAATCGCAGGGCCGGGAGCTGGGCGATGAGGTAGTAGTAGCGGTCGCTCATGCCTCCGTCCCGTCCAGGAGGGCCCGCAGCTGGGGCTTGAGCAGGGAGAAGAGGGCCTCGGCCAGGCTTTCGTCGCTGAAGTCGTAGTAGACATCCTTGTCGCGCAGGCCGATCCGGAAGCCATGCCGGACGGCCGGGTCGGTCTTGAGAACGAGACCATCGCGGAGAATGCCGGCCAGGCCCGCCCGGAGCATGCCTTCGCCGGCAGCCCGATCGGACTCGGACAGGACGATCTCCGTCGCGCCGCCCCCGGCCCAGCCTTCGACGACCTTGACGATCAGGTTCCGCATCAGCTCGGGGCTCAGGGCGGAGGCCGTCTCCGTCCTGAGGGCCCGTTCGAACAGCTCGAGAATCCGGTTCTTGAGCAGAAGCAGGACGTCCCGGCTGGCTTGCCGGACGGCGGCTTCGCCCTTGACCCGGAAGTCGCCGGCCTGGGCTTCGGCCTGCCGGAGGGTCTCCGCGGCTTGGGCCCGAGCTTCCTCGAGGATGGTTCGGGCCTGGGCTTCGGCCGCCTCGACCTTCTCCCGCCCGATCCGGCGGCCCTCTTCGACGCCCTCCGTCTTGAGCTTTTCGATGAGCTTTCCGAGTTCGACGTCCATGGATCGATGTCTCCTTGCCGCCGGGGTGGTTTCTGCGGGGGCCCGCGGCGGCCGGCAAGAACGGAATTATAGCAGATGGCCCTTTACTTCGGAAGGTCTTGCGGCTATAATGGCCTCCCTTTTCGAGGCTTCTCGTGCGGAAGTGGCGGAATGGCAGACGCGTAAGCCTCAGGAGTTTATGGCCGTAAGGCCGTGGGGGTTCAAGTCCCCCCTTCCGCACCAACTCCCCTCAACCTCCCCGGGCGGGGGTGTCCCCGGGCCGGGTGGAATTAGCCGCCTCACCCGGGGCGGTCACCCCCCCCGCCCACATTCACCCCCCGCCTGCTTTCTTGGGGTGATTGCCCTGGCGTCCCGGCTTCGGTATCATGAAGGGCGATGACGGGAGAGTTATCTCCAGAGACTCGAAACGGCGGGAGGTTCAAAACGCCCATGACCGGCCGGCGGAACGCGGAGGCGGGGTTCACCCTGCTCGAGATGATCGTGTCCGTCGCCATTATAGGGATTTTATCCGCGGCCTTCGTCCCCAGCATCATCAACCCCAGCCAAGTCCGGCTGCTGGACTCGGCCGCTCGTGAAATCCTGACCGAGCTCCAGTTGGCCAAGTGGCAGGCCGGGGCCGGCAAGATCAACCACCGGGTCCGGTTCTACTCCCAGTCCGATCGATGGTGGCACGTCATTGAGGCGGAGACGGCGCCCGGGACCTGGACCGGCAAGCCCGGCCGGCCTGCCCGCAGCGTCCCGACGGCCTTCGCCCTGACCCTGACCCTGCCGTCGGACTCCTCCGTCGTCTTCGCGCCGACCGGCTTTGTTTCGGGATTCGACAGCACCAAGAATCAGATCCTCTTGGCCTCGGCTAAGCTGGCCTCTCTTGGGCAGCCGGGCCGCCGCCGCATCTTTGTCTTCGCCAGCGGATCCCTTCGGATGGCCGCGGAGAGCGGGGGATGAGCGCGGCGGGTCGGCTCCGGGCGCGCAGCGTGGGCCTCGCCCGCCCTCGATCCGGCCGCGGCTTCACCCTGATCGAGGCGCTGATCGGGATCGCGGTCATGGGCATCGCCATGCTCGGCCTGGCCCAGGCCTTCCTGATCGGCACGGCCAACAACCGCCGGGCCGGCGACATCGGTCATGCCGTCCTCCTGGCCCAGCAGAGGGTCGACTCCCTTCGCGTCCTGACGGCCGAGGAGCTGAACGCCTTCCCCGACGCGGCCCGCGGCGAGTCGTCCGACGAGATTCTCGACATCAACGGCGACGGGAGCTCCGATTTCCGGCGGCTGACCCAGATCCAGCTCTCGGGCCTGTCTTATGGCATCAAAGTCCTGGTCTTCCCCGCCACCCGGGCCGGCATCGCCGCCGCCACGCTGCTGGCCGACCCCTGGGCCAACGGGGTGAGGGCGGTCCTGAACACGGTGATCGGACGATGAGACGCGCCTCCCTCCGGCCCGGCTTCACGCTCATCGAGCTCCTGATCGGGAGCGTCATCATGCTCGTGGTCGTGGTCGGGGCCTTGGCCCTCTTCTCCAGCAGCAACAAGATCTCGGCCGACCAGCAGCAATACGTCGAGCTCCAGCACGATGTTCGCGGCGCGATGTATATGCTGTCCCGGGACATCCGCATGGCCGGGGCGGGCCTCCCCGCGGCCTACGCGGGGTACGCCCTGCAGGGCTTCGACAACGAGACCACGGGGGCTTCGGAAACGCCCGACCGCCTTCGCATCATGGGCAACATCGAGACCCCCCTGGTCCTGCCGATCGTCAACTATTCGAGCTCGGCGGCCAACGTGGCTTTGGCGGACTACAGCCTGGAGCAGAACCCTTACCCCGATTCCTACTATGTCGGGAAGCTGGTTCTCCTGCTCCCCGATCCCTCCTCGGGCTGCGTCGGCGCGGCCCTGCGGATCATCTCCCATGTCACCCNNGGGGGCACCAACGAGAAGCTCAACTTCTCTCCGGGGCAAGCCCCCGGCATCAATCCTCCCGGCGGGCTTTCGGACGTCTGCGCGGATGCAACCTATTCCTCCGGCGGGACGGTCATGTTCGGCGACGTCCGCGAGTACTGGCTGGATGTCACCGGTTCCGCGACCGGGCTGACGGCAGGTCTCGACGGCTATATCGGCGGGGGCGTTNNCAACGGGGCGCACTACCCCCTGGCCCAGAACATCGAGACCCTCCAGCTCCAGTACAACGGCGACTTCGACGGCGACGCGAACGCGCGCCTGGACGGCTTCCAGAACTGGAGCACGGCCTGGACCAGCGCCCAGATCGGACGCATCCGCGAGATCCGGATCCAGATCCTGGGCCGAACCAGGGACGCCTTCGCCTCGGTCGCCAAGGTCCCCTCGCCGAGCCTCCATCTCTACCGCCGTCCGGCGGTCGCCAATACGGCGGTCGCGGCGACGGACGACTGGCACAAGCGGTTCCTGCTCGAATCCTCCTCCACCTTGCGGAACCTGAGCCTGAGCCTCTACAACACGGGGACCCGATGAACAGGGTCGTGAAGCGGAAGCACGAACGGGGCGCCGGCCTCTTCATCGTCATCCTGGTCGCGGCGGCCATGGCCGCGCTGGGCTTGTCGCTCCTGACCCTGACCTCGACCGGTTCCAAGATGGCGGGCGGGCTGAGGACGCAGGAGGAGGCTTTCAACGCGGCCGAGGCGGGCTTCGAGGCGACTCGGGCGGTGCTTGAAAACAGCTTCACCGCCGGCGGCTGGACCGACTTTTCATGGCACACCCTGAAGCTTCCCCTGGGGATCGACATGCCGACCATCCTGGGCTTGACCAGCCCCGCCTACTTCCGTCGGTTGACCGACGAGGAGCTGCTGGGCCTGCTCGACGCGGCCGGCGACGGTACCCCCGATGTGGCGCCGGTCCTCGCCTTCCGGCAAACTTTCGCCCTGGATGGGGCGGGGGCGACGGACGCTCGGCTTGTCTATACCGCTTTCCTGATCGACGACGAAGCCGGCGGCGGGATCGCGGACCCCAGCGACGCCCTGCTTGTCGTGATCGGTGAGGTCCGGCAGGGAAGCCGGACCCTGGCCTCGACCCGTCTGGAGATCGGACTGGCCTTCCAAGGCGGCGGGACGTGAGGAGAACGCCGATGAATCGCGGCCTCGTGAGGTTCGGCACGGGGGGCCTCCTCCTGGCCCTGGTCCTCTTTCTCGTCGGCCCGGCCTCGTCGCAGAGCTGCGTCGAGAACACGGGACTCTTCGCCGAAGACTTCCGCGACGGATCGGACCTGGACTTGGCGGCCAGCTCGGCCAAGTACTGGTACAACGATCGTGTCTCTCCCACCGACACCATGACCCTGAACCGGCTCGGGGCCAACTTCACTACGGCCAACCCGAGCTATGTCCCGGCTTGGGTCAACGCCCTGACGGCCAACGACTTCGACCTGGACGGCTGGCCCGATTACATCGGGTCCAGCAGCAGCTACAGCAACGTCCTGGCCTTCGTCCGCAACCTCGGCGGCGGGGGCTCCGTGGGCACCTTCCAGATCGCCTCCTGGATCGACGGCTCGACCGGCGACGCCTCGGGCTGGCCGACGCGGGGGGTGGGGGGGGCGGCCATCGACACCGAGGGCCACGTCGGCATGACCTCGGGCGACTACGACGGGGACGGCGACTTCGACTTCGTCCTGATCGTCTCCACCACGGCGGGGGACTGCGACCTGAAGCGGGTCTGGCTGTACCGGAACAACCTGGTCGCCGGCGCCGTGAACACCGGCGCCGTCTCCTTCACCCGGACCGACCTGACCTCGGCCTGGTCGGAGCCGGTCGGCGGCATCGCCTGGTCGGCCACCATGGCCGTCTCCCTGGCTCTCGACGCCGATGCCGACATCGACATCCTGATCGGCAACCGGGCCGGCCGCGTCTTGAAAGTCACGAACACCGGGAACGGCCAGATCAACGCCTCGACCTTCGTCGTCGAGAGCGCGCCGCTCATCTCCACCGGCTGGAGCGGCCGCGGCGTCAGCACGGTCTCGGCGGCGGACTTCGACGGCTCGCCCGGCCTCGACATCATCGTCGGCAGCGTCTCCGCGGCCGAGCTTCGCTTTTACCACAACGACGGCACGGGCCAGATGTCGCTGACCGCCTCGTTCACCGACGGCACGGGCGACCTGGCCAATAACATGTACGACGGAGCGGCCACCGTCAGCCTGGCGAACGACTTCGACCGGGACGGCGACATCGACCTGATCATCGGCACGGACAACTGGAACTACGGCGGCGACGGCTACGGCGGCAAGTGCTACTACTTCAAGAACGGAGGCTCGGCCAACTTCATCGTCAGCCTGATTTTCAACGGTCCGGCCAAGTCGCCCCGGGTCTACGATTTCGACCTGGGCATGGTCTTTGATTTCGACAATGACGGGGACGTCGATTTCCTGATCGCCGACGGCAACGACAGCCAGTACTACTACCTCTTCGTCAACGACCTGGCCGACGTCTACAACATCCGCGGCACCGGACTGTCGCTGAACCTGACCCCGACCCTGGCCGGGCGCCAGTACGCCATCACCAGGGTCCGCCTGACCGCCGTCGACCAGCGGGTCATCGGCTCTTCCTCCAGCGGGCTGAAGATCGAGTATTTCGTCTCCAACAACGACGGCCGGACCTGGGAGTTCTATGCCGACTACAGCGGCTCGGCCATCGCCAGCGTCACCAACCAGGCCTGGCATGACTTCCATACCTACGGCTCCAGCCTGCGCTGGAAGGCGGTCTTCACCGCCGCCGCCGACTACGTGCCTGGCTTCTCGGACGCCTCTTACGAGACCCCCTCGGTCGACAACCTGCGCCTGGAGTACATCTACGTCGAACGGCGCGAGTACTCGCGCTCGGCGGCCGCGGCCTACTCAGGTGTGCTGGGAGGGGCGTCCCGCCGTCTGCTGCTCGCCGCATCCTTCATCTTCCCCGGGTCGGAGGGGCAGCTGCGGGCCTACGACGTGACCAACATCCCCGTCTCCTCGGCNNAGCTCGACCGTCCAGACGATCTCCCAAGCCGACCCGTTCAGCCCGACCGGCCGAACCGTGGCCTCCGGGGGTTCGATCTACTGGGACGCCGGCGAGCAGCTGCGGGGCCGCGATCCGGCCGATCGGACGATCTATTGCGCCTACAGGCCCAACAGCACCACCGCCTATTCACGACGCGACTTCACCACGGCCAACGTCACCACCCTGGCCTCCCTTCTCTCCGACCCGGACAGCGACAACGCCGGGCTGATCCAGTTCGTGCGCGGCGTCGGGCGGGATTGGAAGCTGGGCGACATCCTGCACTCCAGCCCCGTGATCATGGGCCCGCCCTCGGGCGACGCCGTGGCCATGGGCACGGGCTACTCCGCCTTCCTGGCGGCTTGGGCGGCCAGGACGCCGGTCGTCTTCGTCGGCGCCAACGACGGCATGCTGCACTGCTTCGAAGTGGCGACCGGGCGGGAGCTTTGGGGCTGGATCCCCTACAATCTCCTGCCTAAGCTCAATACGATGTCGGCCAAGGACGCCTTCACCGGCGAGAGGTACTTCACGGCCAATCTGTTCGTGGATGGAACGCCTGTCGTCGGGGACGCCTACATCAACGGCGCCTGGAAGACCGTGCTCATCTGCGGCCAGGGCGGCGGCTCCGGCAGCTCGGTCGGGGGCGGGCTGAACTACTATTTCGCCCTGGACGTGACCGACCCGGCCAATCCCCAGCCGCTCTGGGAGCTGACCAATACCTACATGGGGGAGACCTGGTCCGTGCCGGCCATCGGGCAGGTCGTCCAGAGCTCGACCGCCCGCTGGGTGGCCTTCATGGGTTCGGGCTACGATAACAACGCCAGCCAGACAGTCGGCAACCGTTTTTACGTCGTCCGCTTGGACACCGGCGCCATCCTCGTCAACCGCTCCGTCAGCAACGTCAACACCGACCGGTCCCAGCACCCCCACCGCTACGTGGACATCACCACCGCCATTCCCGGCTCGCCGACGGCGGTGGATACGAACCGGGACGGCCGGACGGACTATGTCTACGTGGGCGATCTGGACGGCCGGCTCTTCCGCATGCCGCTGACTTCGACAAGCACCACCAGATGGACCCTAACCGCCATCTACACCGACCGTTGCAATTACCCGATCATCACCAAGCCCGCCGTCTTTCCCGATCCTTCCTCGGGCGGCTTCCCGCTGCGGATCTTCTTCGGCACGGGCGGCGACGACCGCGCCCCCACCGACCGGTCCTACTCGTTCATCGGATTGCAGGACAACGGCAGCTCCCAGACCACGGAGTGGTACATGGGCAATGCGACCGAGCTCGGGCTGTCCTCGACCCTGCGCCAGGGCGAGTTCGCCGCAGGCGAGAAGGTCTGGGCCGATCCCGTTATCGCGGACAAGATCGTCTATTTCAGCACCCTGATGGGCAGCATCGAGAACGTCAACCCCTGCCTCAACCTGGGCAGCTTGGGCCGCTTCTACGCCCGCTTCGTCGAATCCGTGGCCGGGAGCATGATCGGCGGCTCGGCCCTCAAGAACGCAGCGGGCACGGCCGTGGAGAACCTCCAGCTGGCCAGCAAGGCCCGCAAGGCCGTGGCCGTCGGTGAGCGTCAGCTCGGCGGGGGAGCGGTCAAGAAAGAAATCTATATCAACGAGTACGACTCCACGATCGAGCGGCTGGAGCAGGGGGTCGGGGCCGTCCTGCGCATCACCTCGTGGCGGGAAGTCTTCAAGGTCATCCGCTGAGCCCGATCATTTCCAGTCAGATTCAAAGACGTACCGTCCCGAGCCGATGAGGATGACGGTGCGGCCGGACTCGGCGCCGACGCTTCGGACTCCCGGGCGCCCGGCGGCCGGCTTGCCCGATTCGAGCACCGGCCCTGCGGCGCGGGCCGGAAGTTCCACGGCCGCCGACGAGTTGGGCGGCACGGCCACGGACAGGCGAAAGCGCCCTCCCTCGATCCGCCACTCCGACGCAACCGGTCCCCGGACGGTCTCGATCTCGGCCCTGGCCCAGGTCAGGTCGCCCACAGGCTGGGGCCGGATGCGAATGCGCTTGAAGCCCGGCCCCTCCGGATCAATTCCGATGCCCGCTAAGTCTCGATACAGCCACTCGGTGATGTGCCCGAGCATGAAATGGTTGTGGGAGGAGCCGCGGTCGGCGTTCCAGGCTTCGGTCAGGCTGGTGGCCCCGGCCGCGAGTTGGAAGCCGTACCCCGGCTTGTCCGAACGGCTGTTCATGTCGTAGACGACATCCGACCGTCCGCCGTCGGCCAGGGCCCGCAGAAGGTAACGGAAGCCCACGTCGCCCGCCGACAGCGCGTCGCCCTGCGAGCGCACGTCCCGGACCAGCGCATCCAGAACCGCCGCCTCGCTCCCGGCCGGGACGAGCCCCATGACCAGGGCCAGCGACTGGGATGTCTGGGATCCCGCAGCATAGAGGCCGGTCGCGGAGTGGAAGAACGCGGCGTTGAAGGCGGCCTTGATCCCCTCCGCCCGGCCGGCGAAAACCCGGGCTTCCTCGGCCCGGCCGAGAAGGGCGGCCGTTTTGGCCAGGATCAGGGTGTCCCAGTAGGTGAAGGCGGTGGCCGTCAGCGCCTTGGGCGTTAATTGGGCCTCCCCGAGCGGCTTGGGGCCGATGTCGTACCAGTCGCCCAGGCCGTGCGAGACGATGCCGTCGACGGCCTTGGAGGCCAGGTAATCGACGTAGCGCTTCATGCCCTCATAGTGGCGGCGCAGAAGGCCCATCTCCCCTGTCCATTCGTACTGCTGCCAGGGCACCAGAACATACGCGCTGCCCCACTCGGGCGAGTCGCGAAAGCCGCCGTTGAAGACCGTGTACTCGGGCGCGATATCCGGCACCAGCCCGTCGGGAAGCTGGGAATCGGCCATGTCGGTCATGGTCTTGGCGAACAGCCGGGCCAGGTCCCACTCGTAGCGCAACGAAGGCCCATTGAGGTGGTACTGCTCCAGCCAGCCCAGCTTTTCCCGGTGCGGGCAGTCCGTCAGAACGCTCATCATGTTCGAACGCTGGGCCCAGCGGACGAGCGTCCTGATGCGGTTGAAGAGATCCGAGGAGCAGGCGAAATCGCCGGCCGGCGCGGCCGAGGAATGGACGACGACTCCCTCCAGGGCGGTGACTTCGGGCAGCTCTCCGCCGTCCCCGGCCGGCCGCCGCTCGACCTGAAGATAGCGCGAGCCGTGGTAGAAGAACCGGGGGCGGTAGATTTCGGCGCCGGTCCCGGCCAGGGTGTATTGCCAGTACGCCTCGCCGCCGCCGACGGAGCGGCGGTCGACGGATCCGTCCGCCGCCAGGATCTCGGCTGGGATGATGCGGACCGAGGATCCGGCCGGACCGCGGACGGAGATCCGCGGCATGAGGGAGGCATTTTGGCCCAGGTCGTAGACCTCGGTGCCCGGACGGAGCGGCGTCACGGCGACGGGCTTGAGGGCCTCGATGACCCGGATGGGCGGGGCCGCGGCTGTGAGCCCCCGCAGGACGCCGCCGGGGCCGG
>DFYJ01000043.1 GCA_002383325.1 Candidatus Aminicenantes bacterium UBA4085 | reverse complement strand
CGCGAGGGCGGAACTCCGCATTCAAAACCCACCGATCATGGAAACCACCCACTCCATCGCGGTTCCATGGGCTTGTCGCGTGCTCAAACATCCCTCGGCGCCCGCGGAGCTTGCGGAGCCCTAGCCGGGACGTCGCTTCGATAATCCCCGCCAGGGCCGGGTGCCCTCAGAGAGATGTGGAAAAAGGCTGCGCCCTAGCTATTTCGCCGTTGGCCGACACCCCGAACCGTCCCTACATCCCGGAGATGGGAGAAGATCCAAATCTCGGGGATGGCAACTTGACGCGCGCTCAGAAGTTCACGTAGAAAGTCAGGGCGAACTTGCGCGGCGAGGCATAGGACGTCGCGTCCATGAACGTCGGCTGGTCCTGCCGCACGTCGATGGTCATGACCGTCTGGGTGTCGAAGACATTCATCACCCGGGCCTCCAGGATGCCCTGGATGCGCCCGCCCAGCGGGATCGTGTAGGACAGCTGGAAATCGAGGTTGGTCCAAGTCTTCAGCCGGTTGGTGCCCGCGGGCTCGAGGTACATGTAGTAGTTGCCGTAGTAATCGCGGCCCCGGGCTTCCCAGGGCTTCCCGCTCTGGACCCGCAGATAGGCGCCCGCCGTCAGCCTGGGCAGGAACTCCCAGGTTCCGAACATCTTGAAGACGTGGGTCCGGTCGCCGGACATATAGCCGGTCCGCAGCGGGTCTTGGATGTACAGGCCGGGCGCGTCCTGGATGTAAGAGGACGCATAGAACAGCGACACGCCGGGAGAATAGTCGAGGTCCCAGTTGCCGTAGAGCTTGCTCCAGGTGTACATGGCCGTCAGGGACCAATTGTCGGACCATTCCTTCCTGAGCTCAAAGCTGAAAGCCGTGTACTGGCGCTTGGCCACCACGTCTTCAGCGACGAGATTGCCGGCGGCGTCATAGAGGTCGCCGTCCAAGTTGCCGTAAACGTACTTGGAGGGCGAAGTCGTCAGGCCGAGCGTCGGGTAGTCCTCGATGACGTGGGTGACGTTGCGGTACTGGCCCCACACTTCCAGGGTCCAGCGCTTGAAGAGAGGCCGGCTGTAGCCGATGACGAACTCGTCGGTCGAGGTGGGATCCAGGTCGGGCAGGATGACCTTGCCGGTCTCCGAGGCCTGCGGCGTGTCGGACAGCAGCGTCCCGTCCGCCAGGAAGTAGGCGTCCGACCGATAGACACGCAGCGGAGCCGCGGCCCGGGCCAGGCTGCGGTTGTCCATGTTGTTGTAGCGGCCGAAGTTGGCGTAGATCTTGTCGCCCAGCTTGAGGCTGGGGATGAAGACGACCCCCAGCCGCGGCTGAATCTCCTTCTTGAAGTCGAAGGTCAGGAAGGTCTGCCGCTCGCCGCCCGTCTGGACGCTGAACTCGTCGCGGTTGGCCAGGACGCCCAGGGTGAAGGTCAGCCGGTCGCCGACGCTGATCTGGTCCTGCAGAAAGATCGAGTAGGTCCGGCCCCGGGAATCCTGCGGCGCCTGGTCGGGGTAGTAGCGGGCCCGGAAGCCCGGCCGCTTGAGGGGATCGACGGACGATGACAGGGCCGAGTAGTAGATGATCGAGCCCCAGCCGTTGGCCTTGCGCTCGAGGTACTCGCCGCCGTCGTCGAAGCCGAAGCCGGCCTTGATCATGTGCTGGGTGCCGAGGAAGCTGGCGTACTGGGTCAGGACCAGCTTCAGCTCGTCGCGGAAGAAGTTCTGGGTGTTGTACTCGGAAGCCGCGCCGACGTACTGGCCGGTCGTAGTCGCGCCGCCCAGGATATAGGAGCCGCCGGTCTGGAAGTAGCCCATCTTGTTCAGGTTGTTCGGGTCGAAAGTCGGCTGGTAGCCCAGGTCGGTGTTCGGCACGCTGGAGTAGTTGTTGATGACGTGGTCGTACTTGGCTTCGAAGAAGGTGTTGCGCGAGATGGTCCAGGACCAGCTCAGGAAGAGGATGCGGTTGAGGCCTTCGCCCGTGACGGAGACGTCGGGATGGTCGTTGACCCCGACTCCGGAGTTCTCGCTCTTGAAGTCATCGTTGCGAATGCTGGCCACGATGAGGTGATTGGGATGAGGGTTGGCGCTGAGCTTGAAGAACAGCTCGTTGTTGGTGGACAGGGCGTCGGGGACCGGGCCCAGGTTGTTGATGCGTCCCGTGGTGGTCGAGCGGGGCAGGTTGGCCGAAACGTAGAACCACAGCTTGTTCTTGATGATCGGACCGCTCAGGGATACGGCCGGGTTGTAGCGGTTGTACTTGGTGACCAGGGTGGGATCGTCGCTGGGTGCGGTGAAGGAGGCCGGCTCGGCCACGAAGCGGAGCGAGCCGCTGAAGGTGTTGGTGCCGGACTTGGTGATGGCGTTGGTGATCATACCGGCGGCCCGGCCGAACTCGGCGCTGATGGCCCCCCGGGTGATGCTGAACTCGGCGATATCCATCTCGGAGAAGTTGGCGCCCAGAGTCCCGAAGAACGGGTTGGTGATGTTCGAGCCGTCGAATAGGAAGACGTTGTCCTGCTTGTTGCCGCCGGCGTTGGGCGCGAAGTCGCGGTTGTCGGCGACGCCGGGGGCCAGCTGGAAGAGCGAGGCGTAGGAGCGGCCCAGAGGCAGCTTCTCGACGGTCTCCTTCTCCCAGTTGGAGGCTACCTGGGTGGACTTCAGGTCGATCTCGGGGGAAGGCGCCCGGACGGTGATCTCGCGGGTCTCCTTGCCGACCGCCACCAGGACGACCGGCAACTGGACCGCCTTGCCCAGGGCCACCGTGAACTCGTACTTGTCCTGCAGCGAGATCATGTCGGGAGCCGAGGCCTCGATGACATAGCGCCCCGGGATCAGGCTGAGGAAGCGGAAAGCCCCGTTGGCGGTGGTGGTGAAGGTCCGCCCGCCGGGCAGGAACTCGCCGCTGATCTTGACTTCGACGCCCGCCAGGGGGGCGCCCGTTTCGTTCTTGACGGTACCCGTCACGTCGCCCCGGACCTGGGCCAGGACGGGAATGCCCCCGGCGAAAGCCAGAATCAGGACGATCGCGAAAATAACTCTTCTCATAAGCCCCTCCATACCCCTGTTAAAAATAAGATGCACAGTATGTTAGACCCTTTTCGCGAGATTGTCAAGTTGGGGCGGGAATCCGGCTCCCGGATGCGTCGCGGGGAGCTCAGGAACGGGGATAATGGCCGCGGCGCAGAAGCTCGAAGAAGCAGCGGGCGCAGGCCTCCACATCGCGGGCCGCGTCATGGGCGCCCTCATAGGAGGCGCCGAAGAGAAAGGCGTGCAGCTCGTCCAGCTTCGGCCACTTGAAGCCGTAAGGCCCCGGCAGGCGAACCAGCTCGGTGGTCGTCTTCATGGTGCACAAGCCGGGTCGCTCGAAAAGGCGGCTGGCCAAGCCGGCCCGGAGGAGCTCGGCCCCCGTGACGCCGAGGTCGTAGTCGAGGTTGTGGGCGATGACCGCGTCGAAGGGCGCGTCCAAGTCCCCGGCAAAGGACGCCAGCACCCGGCCCGCCGGCTCCCCTTCCGCCAGGGCCCGCTCGTGGCTGATGCCGTGGATGCGGGATGATTCCTCGGGGATGAAGAAGCCGTCGGGACGGACGATGCGGCTCTGGGAGCGCAGCGTCTTTCCCCACGGGTCGTAGACGGCCCAAGCCAGCTGGACCAGGCGCGGCCAGCCTTCCACGTCGCGGTAGGAGATGTTGCGGCGGACGGGCAGCCCGGTGGTTTCGCAGTCGAAAACGAAAAAACCGCTCATGCTTTCAGGCTCCTAATGTGTCATGGCCGGGGTTGTTTTGGCAAGCGGAATATCGTTAAACGCGGCGGCCGGACAAGGAACGGTTGACGCGGAGGCGGCCGGTCGGGATAATTCCGGGATACGATCTCATCCGGAGGCACGCATGCAGCTTCGGCTCGGACCCGCCTTTCTTGCTTTATCCATCCTGGCCCCGGCCCTGACGGCCCAGGACATGGCCCTGCGCGGGGGCACGATTCTGACGGTCATCCGCGGCGTCATCGAGAACGGGACGGTCGTGATCCAGAAAGGGAAGATCACGGCTGTCGGCCGGGACGTCGCCGTTCCCGCCGGGATGAAGATCATCGACGCGCGCGGCCGCTTCATCCTGCCCGGGCTCATCGACACCCACACCCACATCGCCATGGACGGCGGCGACGTCAACGAGTCCACCGACCCGTCGACACCCCATCTCTGGATGAAGGACGTCCTGCTCCCCGACCACCCCTCCATCATGACCACGCTCTCCGGCGGTGTGACCACGGTCAAGGCCATGCACGGCAGCGCCAACGTCTTCGGCGCCGTCAACGCCGTCCTCAAGCTGAAGTACGCCCGGCCGCTGGAGGAGCTTCTTGTCCGGGACGTCCGGCCGCAGCTGAAGATGGCTCTGGGCGAAAACCCCAAGCGGTTCTACGGCGGACAGGGCAAAGCGCCCTCGACCCGACTCGGCACGGCCTACATCGTCCGCAAAGGCTTCACCGACGCCCGGGAGTACAAGGCCAAGTGGGACGAATACGACAAGGCCGTCGCGGCCGGCAAGGCCGAGGCCAAGCCGCCCGCCCGCGACGACAAGCTGGAGACGCTGAAGCTGGTCCTGGGGGGCAAAATGACCGTCGACTGCCACATCTACCGGGCCGACGAGATCGTCTGGTTTCTGGGCCTCTGCCGGGAGTTCGGCGTCGTCTGCTCCCAGATCAGCCACTGCATCGACGGCTACAAGGTGGCCGACGTCATCGCCGCCAGCGGGACGACCGCAGGCGGCTGGACGGACTGGTGGGGCTTCAAGGAAGAGGCCTACGACGGATGCCCCTACGGCTTCGAGATCCTGCACAAAGCCGGAGTCAACGTGGTCATCAACTCCGACAGTCCCGACGAGGGCCGCTACCTTTATCTCAACGCGGCCAAGGTCCAGAAGTACAACGACCTTCCCGACGACGTCGTCCTGCGGATGTTCACCCTCAATGCGGCCAAGGCCCTGGAGATGGAGGGCCGCATCGGCAGTCTGGAGGTCGGCAAGGACGGGGACGTGGCCGTGTTCGACAAGCACCCGCTCGACAGCACGGCCAAGTGCCTGATGACCATCATCGAAGGCGAGGTCTTCTTCGATTTGGCCCGGCAGGGCGTAACGCCGGTCGCGGGAGGCTCACGATGAATCGCCGGACGGTTCTCATCCCGGCTCTTCTTCTGGTTCTCCTGATCCCGTCCGTCTCCCCCGCCGCGGCCCAGGAAGCCGTGGTCATAAAGGGGGGAACCATCGTCCCCGTCTCCGGCCCCCCGATCCCCGGCGGCAGCCTGGTCATTGAGAAGGACCGGATTTCCGCCGTCGGCAAAACGGTCAAGGTTCCGGCCCAAGCCCGCGTCATGGACGCGACGGGCCTCTTCGTCTACCCCGGCCTGGTCGCCCCGTTGACGGCGATCGGCCTGACCAACTATCCCGGCGCGGGCAACGACATCAACGAGGTCGGCCTGTCCACGCCCTACCTCGACCCGTTCGAAGCCCTGAATCCCGAAGACGAGACGATGGCCGTAGCCCGAGTCGACGGGGTGACTTCGGTCCTGACAGCGGCGGGAACTTCGCGCCTGATCAACGGCCGCGTCATCGCCCTTCGCCTTGACGGCGATCTGCCCGAGGAAATGGTCCTGCGGCGCGACGTCGCCCTGGTCTTCAACACCTCGGCCAAGCAGGCCGGCACCTTCCCCACGACCTTTGAGGGCGTCAGCCGCTACTTCACCGACAAGCTGGACAAGGCCCGTCTGTACGCGGACAAAAAGAAAGCGGGCGACGCCGCACGCGATCCCGAGATGGAGGCCCTGGCCGCCGTTCTCGACGGCGGGAAGCCCGTGGTGTTCGTAGCCCAGGGAGAAGTCCCGATTCGCATCGCCTTGCGTCTGATGGCCGACTACAAGATCAAGGGCATCCTGTTCACGGCTTCCAACGACATCCTGAAATACGTCGACGAGATCGCCGCCCGGAAGATCCCGGTCATCTGGGCGGGCACGACCGGGCTCCCCGACCGCTGGAAGCCGGTGGACTTGAACTACCATATGGCGGCCGGCTTGTCCGAGAAGAAGATCCTCTTCGCCTTGAGCGAGTCGGCCGGCCAAGGCGGCAGCAACGTCCGGCGGATGCCCGTCGTGGCTTCGCTGTCGGTCGCCTACGGACTGTCCGAGGATGAGGCCGTGAAGGCCATCACACTCCATCCGGCCCGGATCTTCGGCCTTGACGACAAGATCGGCTCCCTCGAGATCGGCAAGTCCGCCGATCTCATCGTCTGCACCAAGCCGATCATCCAGGCCTCCTCCAAGATCCGGCACGTCTTCATTGCCGGCCGCGAGATCCCGCAGGAAAGCGTCCAGACACGGCTCCGCGACAAGTACCGGACGATCGTCGAGGAGAGGATGGGCCGGAAAAAATAGCGGGCCCTACCCCATGAAGCTCGTTTCCTGGAACGTCAACGGCCTGAGAGCCGTCCTGCGGCGCAAGGATCTCCAGGCCTATTTGGCCGGGGAGAATCCGGACGTGCTGTGCCTTCAGGAGACCCGGGCCGAGCCCGGCGAGGTAGAGCCCCTCTGGCCGGCCGAGTACGAGACGTTCTGGAATCCCGCCCAGAGGAGGGGCTACTCGGGCACGGCCATCTTCACCAAGGTTCGCCCGCTCAGCGTCGTTCCCGGCCTCGGCCGGCCCGAACACGACGCCGAGGGCAGAATCCTGACCGCTGAGTTCGAAGATTTCTTCCTGGTCAATGTCTACGTCCCCAACTCCCAGCGCGGGCTGACCCGCCTGCCGTACCGGCAGCGCTGGGACGCCGATTTCCTGAAGTTTCTCAAGAAGCTGGAGAGGGACAAGCCTGTCGTCTTCTGCGGCGATTTCAATGTCGCCCACAGAGAGATCGACCTGGCCCACCCCAAGGCCAACGAGGGCAGCCACGGCTTCACCCCGGAGGAGCGGGCCGGTTTCGAGGCTTTCCTCCGGAGAGGCTTCCTGGATACCTTCCGCGAGTTCGAGCCGGGCAGCGGCCATTACACTTGGTGGAGCCCCATCTCCGGCGCCCGGGCCCGCAACGTCGGGTGGCGGATCGACTATGTCCTAATCTCGGCGGCGCTGCGACCGCGCTTGCGCTCGGCCTTCATCCGGCCCGACGTCCCGGGCTCGGACCACTGCCCGGTCGGCGTTGAGCTGGATTAAAGCGGCAGGGCCGCCAGCGAAAAGGGATCGACGCGGGCCGACAGGATCCGCACGCTCCAGTGCAGGTGCGGCCCGGTCGAGCGCCCGGTGCTGCCCACCTCGGCGATGGCTTGCCCCTTCTTGACCGACTCGCCGCGCTTGACCAGGACCTTATCGAAGTGGCAGCAATAGGTGAACACCCCCCGGCCGTGATCGATGATGACCGTCCAACCGGAATAATAGAGCTTGTTGGCCAGGACGATCCGGCCGGAGTTGGGGGCGACCGCCCGCGTGCCCCGCGGGGCGGAGATGTCGACCCCGGAATGGACCGAGGCCACGGTCTTGTTGTAGACCCGCTGCTGGCCGAAGTTGGGGAATGGCTTGTGGTCCGGGAGGGGCGATTGGAAAGCCCCTTCGGCCAGCCAGTCGGCCGAGACGCGGCCCAAGATCTCGGCCACCAGCACGGACTCGCGGCGAATGGATTCCAGCCGCTCGGCCGGCGGATGGGTCATGGCCGGCGCCACCTGCAGCCGGGTCTGGGGAAATTCCTTGGGCGTGACCACGATCAGCCACTCGAAGGATTCCTCCGTCCCGTCGGCGCGCCAGCCTTTGGCCTTGAGCTTCAGCGGCTGCGGCTCGGTGCCCAGATCGATGCCCAGAAGCGCCATGGGCGAGCCCGAGGAATCGCCCGACGGCGCCTCCAGGACGCGCGACTGCGCGCCCAGGCTGACCATGACCCTCAGAAAGGGAGTGCCTTCCTTCAGCCGGGCCAGGAGAACCTCGCCGGGATCAAGGGAGCGGAAGGTTAAAGTGAAGGGAGCGCCGGCCGGATCGAATATGTCGAGGCCGATAATCGCCGACCCATCTTCCTTGGCTCGGACATCCTGCGCCCCGAGGGCGGGAGCCATGGCCAAGAGCGCCGTCACGGCCCCGACCGCCGCGGCCGCGCGCCATCGAACCGCGAATCGTTTTCTCATGCCGGACGGCCTTTCCGAAGGACCCGCCCCGGGTTGGCCCCGGTGTGCTCCCCTCCCGCGATCACCGGCTTGCCGTTGACCAAAACCTGGAAAACACCCGCCGGGTAGCGGTGAGGATCCTTCCAGGTCGCCCGGTCCGCTACCGTCGCGGGATCGAACACGACCAGGTCGGCGAAAGCGCCCGGCTTGATCTCGCCGCGCCCCGGAAGCTTGAACTTGGCCGCCGGGGCCGAGGTCATCTTGCGGACGGCCTCCTCCAGGGTCAGGATCCCATCCTCCCGGACGTACTTGCCCAGGACCCGGACGAAGCTGCCGAAGCAGCGGGGGTGCGGCTTGCCCTTGGACAGAACGCCTTGGGCCGAGCGGACCGAGCTGTCGGCGCCGATCATGACATAGGGCTTGGCCAGGATGCGCCGGAGGTTGTCCTCGGTCATCATGAAGATGACGGTATCGACATTGTCGCGCTCCTCGATGATCAGGTCGCGCATGAACTCGTAGGCCGGCCGGCCGGCCCGGCGGGAGGCTTCCAGCACATCCAGGCCCTCGTAGGCCTTGTTCTTCTCCTCGAAGACGCCGGAGATGACGACCTTGTCCCACGAGCCGAGCTTGGCCTCGCGCTCGGCGACGTAGGCCCGCAGGGCCTTGTCCTGGGCCGGATCCTTCAATCGAGCCAGGAACTCGTCCGTGGTTCCCTGGCGGGCCCAGGCCGGGAAGTTGATGTCCAGACCGGTCGATCCGGCGATGTAGGGGTAGCGGTCGGCGGTCACATCCAGGCCCTCAGCCCGGGCCGCCTCGATGAGGGCCAGGGCTTCGTCCAGCCTGCCCCAGTTGCGGGGGAAGGCGACCTTCAGGTGCGAGATTTCGAGCGATGCCCCGGAGGCTCGGGCCGCGGCCACGGCTTCCCCGATGGCTTCGATGACCCGGTCGCCCTCATCCCTCATATGGGTGGCATAAACGCCGCCCCGGGCGGCCACAATCTTGCCCAAGGCGATGATCTCATCGGCCGCGGCGAAGCCGCTGGGTGTGTATTCCAGCCCGGTCGACAGGCCCAGCGACCCGGCCTCCATCTCCTCCGCCAGCAGGGCCTTCATCTTCTCCATCTGCTCCGGCGTCGGGGCGCCTTCGTTGAAGCCCATGGCCGCTCCGCGCAGCGAGCCGTGGCCGGAGAGGGTGGCGTAGTTGACGGCCAGGCCGCCTTTCTCCAGCCGGGCCAGGAAGCCTTTCAGATCGCGCCAGTCGACATCCACCCCAAGCTGGGCCTTGGCGTTTCTCTTGACCTCCTCCAGGACCGAGTCGGCCAGGGGGAAAGGCGCCGAGCCGCACTGGCCGCTTATTAAGGTCGTCACGCCCTGGCGGACCGCACTGTCGGCTTTAGGATCGGCTAGGAGTCCGTAGTCGGAATGGTCGTGAACATCGATGAAGCCGGGACAGACGGCCAGCCCGCGCGCTTCGATCGCCTCAAGGCCGCGGGAGGCCGGGATGCGCCCGACGGCCTTGATGATGTCGCCGACGATCCCGATGTCGGTCGCGACGGGAGCCCCGCCCAAGCCGTCATAGACCAGCCCGCCCACGATGACGAGGTCGTACTTCTTCCCGGCCGCGCAGCCCTGAAGCAGCGGACCGGCTCCGGCCAGGGTCGCGGCGGCCGCGGCGGTTCCGGTGCGATGGAGGAATTGACGGCGGCTGATGGCTTGGGACATGGACGGCTCCTTGACGGGCTCGGCTTCCCGGCCATGATAGCAGAGGGCGGGCGGGGCCTCAAGGAAGGCCGGCGGACCTCAGAAGCGCAGGCTCAAGCCCAAGCCGGGGAAGCCGGCCGCCGCCGCCCATTCCAAACGGGCCCCGTCCTTCCCGCGCTTCCCGTCCAGATCGACGATCTTCAAACCGACGAATAGCCCGATCAGCGAGCCGCCCAGGACGTCCGACGGCCAATGCTTGCTCTCGTGAATGCGGGAGATCGCGACCAATCCGGCCAGGCCGTAGACCAGGGCATCGACGAGAGCGCTCTGCGTGGTCCCGGCGACGACCGCCGCCACGGCGAAGGCGGAGGCCGAATGGCCCGAGACAAAGGAGGCGTTGCGGCCGGAGAAGGACAGGGGATGGAAGGAATAGGGGCCTTCGCCCGCATACGGCCGGGCCCGCCCGACGGCGGCCTTGATGACCAGGACGACCAAGCCCGAGGCAACGTAGCTCTCCAGGCCGAGGACGGCGGTCCGGCGCAAGGGCAGGCTGTCGAAGGCCTCCCCGCCGAGATAGAGGAGGCCGAGGAGCCCGGCCAGATAGCCGCCATCGCCGGCTAAGGTGAGAACGGGGAAAGCGTCCCGGGAAAGGGGCGTCATGTGATCCTGGACGCAGCCATAGAGCCCGTCGTCATAGGCGAATAGGGCCAATCCGGCGGCGGAGGCCAGGCCGAAGCGGGCCCAATCCCTCCCCTTCCAGCGGGCCGGGGCTGCGATCGCCTTTCCGACATCGAGGGTAAAGCGGTTGAGAAGACTTTTGCTGAGGCGGTAGGACGAGGGATGCAGCGGAGCCGCGACGGCGGAGGCGGCTGTCTGGGCTCCGGCCGGCGCGACGAACACGGCCAGGATCAGAAGGATCGGCGGGAGGGAAGCGATCCGCTTACGGGGCCGCAGCGCGGGCATGGGACATCTCCCTCTCGATGGCGGACAGCGTCCGCTCCGTCGCTCCGGACAGGGAATCCAGCGTCGCCCGGGCTTTGCGGCCGGCCTGCCGGCCGGACTCGGAACCGGCCGCGGCCAACATCTCCTCCAGGTCCTGGGCCGAGCGAACGGTTCGGGCTCCCTCTTCGAGCAGAAAGGCTTCGGCCAGAGCGGCGAAGTTGTCCATATGGGGGCCGAAGAAGACAGGCTTGCCGTAGAAAGCCGGTTCGAGCAGGTTCTGCCCTCCCCGCGGGATCAGGCTGCCCCCGATAAAGGCGGCGTCGGCCAGGGCATAGGAGCGGGCCAGCTCGCCGATGGTGTCAAGGATGAGGACATTCCAAGGCTCGGAGGCGCGGAGGGAGGACTTCCTCTGGAAGACGATCTCGGCCTGCGGCCAGTCCTTCTCCAAAGCCGCGAATTTGACCGGGTGCCGGGGGGCCAGGATCAGCCGGACCGAGCTCCCGTTCCGGCGCGCCGCAAGAAACGCTTCCAAGAGGAACTGCTCCTCGCCGGGATGGATGGACCCGGCCACGACGACGGGATCGCCGGCCGGGATGCCCAGCTCCGCCCGGGCTGCCGCGGCCTGCTCCGCCGTCACGGCCGACAGGCCGACTTCGCATTTGAGGTTCCCGGCCACCTCGATCCGCCCGGCCGGCAGCCCGGCCTCGATCAGGCGGGATCTATCCTGCTCGGTTTGGACGAGGAAGCGGCTGACGTTCCCTATGACCCGGCGGACAAGCGGCCGGAGCTTCCTCATCCGGACCGCCGTCCGGGTCGAGACGCGGCCGTTGATGAGCAGAATGGGCACGTCCCTCCGCCTCGTCTCGCGCAGCAGGCGGGGCCAGAACTCGGATTCGGCCAGGACCAGGCAGGAGGGATCGATGCGGCGCAGGACCCGACGCACGCTGAAGCGGAAGTCCAGGGGGACGAAGAAGACCAGGTCGGCCCCCAGCTTTTCCAGGGCCATCCGGTAGCCTGACTCGGTCAACACCGAAACCCCCAGCACCCACTCCGGATGGCCGGCCTTGATCGCGGCCGTCAGCCCCTGCAGGGACAGCACTTCCCCCACCGAGACGGCATGGATCCACAGGAGGGGCCGGCCGGGGGGCCGGTCCGGGAGCCGCCGTCCCATCCGCTCGGCGAAGCGCAACGGCTCGCCGCGCTTCAGGCGGAGCCTGAAGGCGTAGACGGGGAAGATCAGGGCCAGGGCCAGCAGCAGGAGGAGCGAATAGAGGGGGTACACGGCCAAATGACTATAACCGAATCCCGGCCGGACCGGCAAGCCTGTAAAAACATTTGCGGTCCGGCCGGAACTCTGCTAGAATATATCGGAATAAAACATCGACAAGACTCCAAATCCAAAGGAATGTTTGAACATGGCTGATGAGAAAGAAAAAGCCGCTAAGAACAAGAAAGTCAACAAGATGACGGCGGCCGACATCGAGACCAAGCTGGCCGAGCTGAAATCGGCCCAGGGCGGGCTGCAATCCAAGTACGCCCAGACCCTGGCCCGGCGCAAGAAAGCGCTGGGCAAATAAGCCTTCTTTGTCCCCCTTAACCTTCCCGTCGAGGAGTCGGTATCTTGATACGGGCCCCTTTGTCTGCTAGGATTATCAACGATTTAAAGGAGAATACCGTGCTAACCAAAGACAAAAAAAGCACCATCGTCGGCGCCCACAAGCGCAACCCGCAGGACACGGGGTCCACCGAAGTCCAAGTCGCTCTGCTGTCCGATCGCATCAGCCAGCTGTCGCGCCATCTGATCGCGTTCAAAAAGGACCACACCTCGCGCCACGGCTTGCTGCAACTGGTCAGCCAGCGCAAACGCCTCTTGGGCTTCCTCAAGAGGGAGGATGTCCAGCGCTACGAGCAGCTCATCCGCAAGCTCGGCCTGCGCAAGTGACGGACACCGGAAAGACCATGTCCCACACTCTCAGCTTAGAAATCGGAAACCGGATCCTGTCCATCGAGCTCGGCAAGATGGGCAAGCAGGCCGACGGCTCGGCCTTCGTCCGCTATGGCGACACCGTCGTGTTCGTCGCCGCCACGTCCAAGAAGGAGCCCCGCGAGGACAAGCCCTTCCTGCCCCTGGTCGTCGACTACCGCGAAGCCACCTACTCCGCCGGCAAGATCCCCGGCGGGTTCTTCAAGCGCGAAGGCCGTCCCACGGAGCGCGAGATCCTCGTCTCGCGTCTCATCGACCGGCCCGTCCGCTCACTCTTCCCCGAGGGCTATCACAACGAGACCCAGATCGTGGCCATGCTCCTGTCGGCCGACCTGGAGAATGAGCCCGACACGCTGGCCTTGATCGGCGCCTCCTCCGCCCTGTGCCTGTCCGAGATCCCCTTCACGACTCCCATCGGAGCCGTCAAGGTCGGCTGGCTCGAGGGCCGGTACGTCATCAATCCCACCGCCAAGGAACTCGAAGGGAGCCCCCTCAATCTGCTCGTGGTCGGAACCGAGCGCGGCGTCACCATGATCGAGGCCGCCGGCCGCGAGGTCGACGAGGATACGGTCATGGGCGCCCTCGAGGCGGCCATGGATCCGATCCGCCGCATCATCGCCCTGCAGAAGGACGCCATGGGCAAGCTGGGCATCCAGAAGCGGCCCTTCGTCCCCAAGCCCGTCGACGAGGCCAAGCTGGCCGAGATCGAAGCCGCCTTCGGTCCGGCCCTCAAGGACGCCGTCCGGACCAAGGGCAAGCTGAACGCGGAAGCGGCCGTGGACAAGGTCCAGGCCGACCTCCTGGCCGGGATTCCCGAGGAGAACGAGGACGATCGCAAGACGGCCAAGGCTCTCTTCGAGAAGCTGCAGGAGAAGATCACCCGCACCATGATCATCGAGGAAGGCGTCCGGGCCGACGGCCGCGCCTTCGACCAGATCCGGCCGATCACCATCGAGACCGGATTCCTGCCCCGGACCCACGGCTCGGCCCTCTTCACCCGGGGCGAGACCCAGGCCATGGCCACGGTCACCCTGGGCACGAGCGAGGACGCCCAGCGCATCGACGGGCTGGGCGAGGAAACCCAGAAGCGGTTCATGCTCCACTACAACTTCCCGCCCTTCTCGGTCGGCGAAGTCGGCTTCCTGCGGGGCCCCGGCCGCCGCGAGATCGGCCACGGCGCCCTGGCCGAGAAGGCCATCCTGCCCGCCATTCCCGCCGACGACACGTTCCCCTACACCATCCGCATCGTCTCGGACATCCTGGAGAGCAACGGCTCCTCCTCCATGGCCACGGTTTGCGGCGGCGTCCTGGCCCTGATGGACGCCGGCGTCCCCCTGACCATGATCCCGGCCGGTATGGCCATGGGTCTGGTCAAGGAAGGCGACCGCCATGCCGTCCTGACCGACATCGCCGGCGGCGAGGATCACTTCGGCGACATGGACTTCAAGGTCGCCGGCACGGAAAAGGGCATCACCGCCATCCAGGTCGACCTGAAGATCGAATCCATCTCCCTGGACATCTGCCGGGAGACCCTGATCAAGGCCCGCGACGCCCGCCTCCGGGTCCTGCGGACCATGAAGGAAGCGCTCCCCGCCCCGCGGCCGGAGATCTCCGCCTATGCCCCGCGCATCTTCTTCCTCTACGTCAACCCCGAGAAAGTCGGCGAGATCATCGGACCGGCCGGCAAGGTCATCAAGCGGATCGTGGCCGCAACCAAGGCCAAGATCGACATCGAGGAGTCCGGTCGCATCGTCATCGCCAGCAACGACGTCGAAGCGGCCGAGCGGGCCAAGCAGATGATCAGCGACATTACAGCCGAGGCCGAGGTGGGCAAGGTCTACACCGGCCGCGTCGTGCGGATCGAGGAATACGGCGCCTTCGTCGAGATCATGCCCAACCTGGTCGGCCTGATGCACGTCTCGGAGATCAGCCACCAGCGGACCCGCAGCGTCGGCGACGTCCTCCAGCTCGGGCAGACCATCGAGGTCAAGGTCCTCAGCGTCGAGGACAACCGCATCCGCCTGAGCATGAAGGCCCTGACCGAACCGCCCGAGGGATTCGTCCCCGAGGCCGGCGGCGGGTCCGAGGGGGGCCAGGGCGCGCCCGGCGGCTACCGCGGCCGGTCCGACCGGGGCGGAGATCGGGGCGGGCGCCGCAGCAGGTACTGACCACGCGCTCCAAGGAGG